>PYIY01000207.1 GCA_003635195.1 Candidatus Poribacteria bacterium
TTTTCAGCCTTAGCCGAGGTAGATAGAAATGAAAAGGACAAGAACCCAAGGACCAAGAGAAGCGTCTGGCAGCGGATTCTCCGACGCACAGGCGATATAGAAGGCACCGTCTACCAGCAGGATACCGACACACCGTTAGTTGAAGCAGAAATACGCATCGTTGAGACGGATCAGTATCAAAAAACCGGCGAAGACGGAACATTCCGCTTTACCGAAATTCCTGTTGGAAAATACACACTCTCCATCTCCCACTCGACACATATCATCGAAATTCCTGTTGGAAAATACACAATTTCCATCTCCGGTCCGACTCATGCTACACCTACAGAAATTCCGATTGAGATTCGTGCCGGTGAGGTGCTTCGCGGGCGATTTTACCCCGGTGCGGAGGTGCTGTTTGTTGATACTACCAATAGTGGAGACATTGACGGGTACGTCTACGACCAAACGATGGGGCAACCGCTTGCCGGTGCAGAGGTCGGTTTTGTCGAAATTAATGTATCTGGCAAAACGGATGCATCTGGAAATTTTCAGTTCGTAGGTATCGCGGCCGGCACCCACACCTTATCCATCAGACATCCCACGTATGAGACACCAACAACTTTAAAAGTAGAAATAACGGCAGGCGATACAGCACAGGTGAAAATATATCTCGGCGCAGCGGTCCGACTGGAGACAATTGTTGTGGAAGGGCAACGTCTCCCCTCGACGGTTAGCCGTAAGGAGATTCGAGGCAGTGAGTTGATCCGGATTCCAGGGGTTGGACGTGACGCTCTCAAGGGACTCACTACATTGCCGAGCATTGGTATCCCCAATGACCTCTTTGGTATTCTCTATATCCGGGGGAGTGCGCCCGGAGAAACGCTCTTATATCTCGACAGGACCCCGCTCGGTTATCCGTTCCACTATGGTGGACTCTTCTCAACGATTAACTCGGATAGTATTGAGGACATCCGGATTTATGCCGGTGGGTACGGTGCTGAATTTGGGTTAGATTCACAATCAGTGATTGACATCCGCTCACGTGAGCACTCGGAAAAACAGTGGTCGGGTGCAACTGATCTGAACATTATATCGCCCGCTGGATTCGTTGAAGCCAAAATTGGAGACAAAGGTTACGCATCTGCTGCTGGACGATTTACCATCCATAATCTCATACTTGGGCTATTCTTTGACTGGACCCTTCCGACGTGGTCGGACTACCAACTCAAGTTTGCTTATGAAATTTCGGAGAAGCATCACCTTACACTTAATAGTTTGGGAGCGACAGATCACTTCGACTTTTCAGAAGCGGTCGCAGAAGACACTGATTCCGCCTTCTATTTCAAAAACGGGTTTGAAGCAGAAGGCATCCATCTCCGTTCCATTTTTACTGACAAACTCTCGTCTCATCTTTCATTGACACGTTCTCATAATTTTCTCAATATCCATTTCGGCGGCACCTCACGCCAAGATGATCAATCTGAGAATGAAGGGGCCCTTGAAGGGTTCCTCTATGATATCAAAGTGAACACCCCGATGTATACGCTTCGCGAAGACGTGTCCTACAAATTAACACCGACACTTCAATTAGAGCCAGGGTTCCTCCTTGCCCTGAGTCCAGCGGAGAGCCTGACACATACCTCTTCTCTGGGAAAGATAGATTTTGCAAGCGAGGAAGCACCAGTATGGATGCAGAAATTCGACGAATTCAATTACACGTTTCGGCGTGCAGAGGGGTATCTACAGGCGCGCTACGACCCGCTATCGTTTCTGTCCATCGCACTTGGAACACGATTCGATTATCTCAATTTGACGGATGAACTTTCAATTCAGCCGCGCGGGAGTCTCAGCTTCACACTCCCAACGACTTCTAAGCTCCGGTTTGCCTATGGCAGATATGAACAGAGCCCACTGGCGTATCAAGTACTAAAGGCAAATGGAAACCGAAGCCTAAAACCGAGCCTGACCGAGCATTACATCATGGAATTAGAACACGAACTTTCCCCACAAACAGAACTCAAGTTTGCCCTCTATTACAAAGACATGCAAAGATTAGTCACGCGGTCTGTCAATCTTGATGCCCTCTTTGAGGACTCGGATGCCGCTACGACGACGGCGTACTTGAATCAAGGCACAGGGTTTGTAAGTGGTGCGGAGATATTCCTGCGGCACCGTGTGAGCGAAAAGTTCTTCGGGTGGCTATCCTACGCCTACACTCACCTTGAACGGCGTGAAACACCAGATGATGTCTATAAACCGTTTCTCTTTGATAACACACATATTGTCAGTATCGTTGCGAACTACAATCCAACCACGAAAACGGAGATTGGCGCGAAGTGGCAATATTCCAGTGGTACCACCGCGGTTCCGTTAAACGCCCTCGTTATGGTCCAGGATCCCGTGACGATAGGCATGCATCCACTCATTTCTGATGTCGTAGGTGCGATTTTTCCGACAGAGTTTCCAGCGTATCACCGCTTGGATCTCCGTCTTAGCAGAAAAGGAAAGTGGTGGGGACTCCCTGTAACAACATATACTGAAATCCGGAATGTCTATAACAGGAAAAACACGATCAGGTTTCATTTAGCCGGTGGATTAGCCGATAGACTTGAGACGGAGCTTGAAACGTTGGAATCTGCGGAGGACACGGAGAGACTGGCGGAGATATTGGGCTTTGAACTCAGTGAATATCTGGAAATCCGACAATCTCGTTTTATTCTTTCCATTGGGTTCCTCTACGAATTTTAACGGCAACATGATGTTGACTTAAAAGGTTGCAATCCGATCTAAAAAATGCTATGATACGCGCACAACACTAATAGAAAAGGGGGCATCAGATGAAAAAACCAATATTTCTGATTCTTATCGGTATAGGCGTTCTGATTCTCGTCGGTGGGATAGTTTTCGTGGTCCCGTGGTTCGGTAGAATGATGGAGGAGATGGATCAGATACACGCCCAACAAGAAGAACACAGGCGCGCCTTAGAAGCGTCCGCTCGCGAACCCTTGACCGCAGACCAAGAAACACTGCTATCACAACTTCTTGAAGCCGCAGCAGAAACAGATGCATCGCAAAGTTCAAATGATTTAGAAACTGTCCTGTCAAGCGAACCGTATCTTACCTATTTAAAAACACAAGAAGAACAGGATTATGCTGATTTCCCGGCATACATTGACGCAATGCCGACAGACACCATGAAAACCGTTGCAATCGCCAGAATCAAAGCAATGCTCGGAGAAGACAAAACCGATGAAGAATTAATAATTTGGCTGAATTACTACTTTGTTGTTCGTGAGTGGGGTACCACAGTTGAAAACCCACTTGATAACATCAAGGAACTTCATGAACTCCAGCAGACACACCTCATAGAACCGTTGATGGAGAACGGTTCAGAACTATCAAGCTTTTCCATTGCAATTGTGCAACTCAGTACATCTCCTACGTCTATAACCGAGGACAACAATGTGTTTCAAGAGGTGTGGCGTGAACGTTTAGAGACACATGGTGAACCAGAGGGGTTGCTGCGGTGTGCTGTCGCATCGCCTGTTGAATTCGCACTCATGCGCTCGTTTTTCGCGGATATGGCAGCATTCCAAGCATGGATTCTCAAACCTCCTGAACCTGAAGCGCAAAATTCAGAAAAATAAAATCTGTTACGAAACTGGCACCAGACGATTTTTGAAAAACGTACTCGGTGCCAGTTTTTTTCCACCATATAATTTATCCATACTGGCAAATTCAATGGATCTTGGATATCCATATAATCTACTCTATTTTCTCAATTTTAATTGATTTTTTTCAAAGCCTTCGGATTAAATGAATCCTGTAGGCTACTTTTATTGGAGAGAAAAATGGATACCAACACTATACATTCCCCCAACTCAGCATCAGAAACCCGCCCATCCGCGATAAAGACGCTCCGTCGTTTTTTCTTCGTCGCTTGGCATGCCAGTCGATTCGGAGCGATTGCGCAAGCCCTTCTAACGCTCACACATGGGTGTATCCCTATAGGGATTCTTTGGGCAAGCAAGGAGCTGGTAAATCTCATCGCTGCTTTTGTCGATCAGGAAGCGGATTTAAGTTTAGAAACCGCGGCACCGTGGGTGGTAGCAC
Source organism: Candidatus Poribacteria bacterium (assembly GCA_003635195.1). Classification (GTDB taxonomy): domain Bacteria; phylum Poribacteria; class WGA-4E; order WGA-4E; family WGA-3G; genus WGA-3G. Next base: position 4,096 of record PYIY01000207.1, read on the forward strand.
TTGTGCTTTTGGCAATGCTCAGAAATATCGCAGGCACTTGTGATGGATACCTGCAATGGAAGATGCAAAACCTCATCGGACTCCACCAACAAGGTGCCTTACTTGAGGCGACAACGCATATCGACTTTGCCGTTTTTGACCAGCCCCAAACCTACGATTTGATACAACGGGCACGACAGGCACTGGGGCATCGGCTCACGAATCTACTCCGCTTTTTAACGGAGGTCGGACAGCTCTGTGTAACGTTGGTAGGGTACGGAGTCATCTTATGGATAGCGGATCCACTGCTGGTACTCGTAGTCGGATTACCCGCACTACCCTCCGCTTGGCTTAAAATTAGGGCAGCCGAAAGAAGGTATAGCCACGATTACGAAGCGACCCCCGTCCGTCGTATGATGGATTATATGCTGAGTTTACTGCTCGGCACTTCCGCCGGACAGGAAGTGCGGCTCTACGGTCTTTTCAATCTGCTTTTCGGACGCTGGCGAACGAACCACCAAAAATGGAAGGAAGAATCGCTTGCAAAGATCTGGACGGAAGCGAGAGCCTCCATCGGGACAACTATCGCTGAAATGATCGCGTACGCAGTCGCAATTGGTATACTCGCTGCGCGTATTGTAGACGGTCATCTCACGATTGGAGATTATGTGATTCTGACCGGCACTGCCGCATTCTTCCAAAGAGACTTGGAGGGCTTGCTCAGACTCATACAAAACATACTTGAAGATGTACCCTTGCTGCGTGATTTGCATCTCCTCTTAGAACGCGGTAAAACAGCGCGTACACAGTCAGGAACCGAGACATTCCCGCAGCCCCTACAGTCCGGGGTAGAAGTGCGCAATCTACGCTTCCAATATCCGGGAGGGACTGACGATGTATTAGAAGACATAAACTTTCACGTGCGCCCCGGAGAGATCGTCAGTATCGTCGGTGTTAACGGTGCCGGAAAATCAACACTTATTAAACTATTGCTCGGATTATATAAACCCGATGATGGAACAATCCGCTATGACGACATAAATATCGCCGCCATTGCCCCGGAACAGATGGCACGTAACTGTGCCGCCGTTTTCCAAGATTTTGCGAGATTTCGTAGACCTGTACGTGAGGAATTGGTGCCAGGTCCCCCAGACCTCCATATTGAGGACGAAGCACTCCGGCGCGTCATCAATGCGGTCGGTCTTGAGGAGCGTTTTCAGACGCTTCCGCGCGGCTTGGATACATTTTTAGATCCTTCACTCGGTGAAGAAGGTGAAGGTGCTGAGTTATCTGGTGGCGAATGGCAAAAAGTTGCACTCGCGCGGGCTTTAGTTAGGAACCCTCAAATCCTTGTCCTTGATGAACCGACTGCCGCGTTGGATCCACAAGCCGAAGTCGAACTTTACCAACGTTTCGTTGAACTTGCAGCGGGGCGGATGACGTTCCTGATTTCACACCGCATCGGATCGGCGCGTCTTGCAGATCGTATCTTGGTATTGGATTCGGGACGTATTGTTGAAGATGGGACACATGAAGCGTTACTTGCCAGAGATGGACTCTACGCCAGGTTCTTTCAAGCACAAGCACACTGGTACCAATAGGAATTACTCACAAGAATAGAACTGTCTGTCTTGACCGAACCGCAAGGAAAAATAAAAAGATGCGAAATGTTAATGGAAAATGGAAGACATGGGGATTGGCTGCGAAGGAAAGCATCATCGCATACTTCCGCACTTTTGCGATTGTTTGGCGGAGTGGCGCGCTCTCGCTTTCAGGTATGATGTTTCTCACACTATCCCTCGGCGTTCTGCCTGTAGGCGAATTTTTCGTGACGGAATACTTGGTCAATGCAATCACCGCCGCTATAGGCGATGCCAATTGGTGGCGGCAAGTTGTCCCGTGGCTGCTCGGTCTGCTCGGTCTACAAATCTATAGTACGGTTGCAGACCAGGTACGAGAACCCTTACGCCTCAATGTCAGAGAAAATATCGAGATTTGGATTAGTGAGGGGATCGTTCGGAAATCTAATACAATAGAACTGGTCGAGTTCCAGACACCAGAATTCCAAAACGCGCTGGCGCGAGCGCGCACTATGTCCGGTGATGAACTTGAAGAAATTGTCTGGTGGATTGTTGACAGTATCCAACAATTAATCAGCGTTATCGCGCTGGGGATCGTGCTGTGGAACCTCCATCCGTTGTTAGCATTGCTGCCTATGGGGACAGGTATAGCGTCTTGGTGGAGTGGTTCACGCTTCGCTACTGATGTTTACAGTCTGGATGTAGAACAGACACCCCAACGGCGGGAGCGAGATGCGTTAGAAGGTATTCTGACGGATCGGGGCGCAGGCAAGGAAGTTCGGTTATACCAAGCACAGGACCTATGGATAGGACGCTGGCGAAAGTTATGGAAAGAACTCATAGAAAAACAACAGGTCATTGAACGGCGTAAATTTTTAGCGCATCTTGCAATTGGCATCTCACGTGCTTTGTTGTATGCTTGTTCGCTTATTCTTTTATTATTGGCGGTTCTTCGGGGCGGACTTACCGTCGGTAAGTATATCGCCGCAATCAACGCTATTGTCAACTTAGATGGCATCTGGGATAACGTCGCTGGCTATTTTTTATTGATTGCAGACGATATGCGGCGTTTGTCAGGAGATTTATATTCGTTTTTGGATCGCGACACTACAGGAGTGGCTAAAGACCCGTCAACACCTCAGAAAGCCCCCAATCTGACAGCCGCACAGGAACCTTCACATCTGCAAATAGAAAACGTTTCGTTTTTCTATCCAAATGCGCAAGAACCCGTACTTCGTCAAGTAAACTTAACAGTGAATAAAGGGGAGCGAGTGGCACTTGTTGGCCCTAACGGTGCAGGGAAATCCACACTGGCACGTTTGCTGCTCGGCCTCTATCGACCACAAATAGGTATAATTCACGTCGGAGATACACCTTTAAACGAAGAAGTGCGTCAACAGTGGCTAACACATTGTAGTGCAGTATTTCAAGATTTTACGTGTTATCACCTTACCGCACGCGAGAATATTATCTTTGGTGATCTTGAACATCCCGAACGCATGGAAACAGCATCAACCGCCGGTGGGGCAGTTTCGGTTATTGACAGACTCAATGCGGGTTATGAAACCGTGTTAGGGCCGACTTTTGGGGGGCGCGATCTCTCCGGCGGTGAGTGGCAACGCATCGCGACCGCAAGGGGTTTTATGCGGGAAACGCCATGGCTGGTCGTCCTTGACGAACCGACTGCAGCACTGGATCCTTTAGCCGAACAAGCGATCTATGAACGCTTTATTCAACGCAGTGCCGGACGGACATCACTCATAATTTCGCATCGCTTGTCTTCAGTTCGTACCTGTGATCGCATCCTTGTCCTTGATAACGGTACAATTGTTGAAGACGGGGA
>PYIY01000208.1 GCA_003635195.1 Candidatus Poribacteria bacterium
TATTATAGTAAAACCCGTAATTAATTATACACTTTTATAATTTCATCAATGGAAGTCTCAGCATTGTATTGACGTATCCGCTTGATGTTGGCGAAATCCTTCTCAATCGGATTCAACTCCGGGGAATACGGGGGTAAAAACAATAGATCCGCACCAGAACCCCGGATCAATGCTGCTGTCTCTGACCCTTTGTGGAAAGAGGCATTATCCATAATTACAACATGGTTATCATCAAGTAATGGACATAACATCTCCGAAAGCCACGTGTTGAAGGCAATCGCATCACAACTGCCCTCAAAAAGCAGAGGTGCCGTGAAACATCCATCAAGACGTGCAGCAATCAAAGTCGTGGTGGTATACCTATGGCTTGGCACTTTATCTTCAACACGCATACCTTTCGGGGCATAAGCATACCGACGGAAGGCGGTTTCACTGAAACCACTCTCGTCAAGATAAACTAACTTTTTGCCCTTTTCTGTCTCTTGCTGAAGTGCTGAGAGATACTCTCGCCGTTTCACTGGACACTGTTCTTTGTAGGTCGTGGTCTTTTTTTTCGCGTGATATTGAGTTTTTTCAACGCATACCAAATACCATGTTTCGAGACACCAAAATGGTCAGCACGCTCCTGTTGGGTAGCATCTGGGAAATCAGCGACGTGTTGCTTGAGTGCTTGATAATCAAGGTTTCGAGGGCCTTGAGGCCCCGGTTTTTTACACGTCAACGGGTCTTCAGCTGCCAACCAGTCATAGATGATGCCGCGAGAGATGCCAAATCGTCGTGAAGCTTCGGCTTTACTACCGCCATTAGCAACGAAATCAAGCACGCATTTGCGAAAATCTGATGAATAACTCATAAGACTTAGACGATACCATAAATCTCAGAATATGTCAAATTATTTGCGGGCTTTACTATAAAACCAAAACGTCCGTATAGAGATTTGTTATGTTGGACAATTTTATTGACATTCACATTTCTGAACGGTTGCGGCTATATGCTAAAACGGAAATTGACTGCACCCGCCCAGTTTCAATCTCTTGACACCAACTCACCCTTCTTAAAGGCACACACGCACGATGGGAAGGTCTACATTCTGTCATCATGGAAGGTTGATTCAGGAACCCAAACGGTGACTGGACAAGGGGAACTCCTTAATGCCAACCGAGAAATTCTGAAAACCGGTGAACTTACGATACCCATTGATTCAGTTGCAATTTTTGAAACGAACACCCAGCACATTCCGCCAGAAGTTCAAGCCAGGGGAATTGTGTTGTTTACTGCAGCAGCCTTAGCAGGAGGCATAGCGATATATTGCGCTTCACATCCAAAAGCATGTTTTGGTTCATGTCCGACTTTTTATGTTTCGGACGGGAACCAACCCACTCTTCAAGCGGAAGGGTTCTCCGCGAGTGTAACCCCCAGTCTTGAAGCATCAGATATCGATGCTTTGTATCGTGCCCGACCCACCGATAGCCGTTTTGAAATTCAGATGAAAAATGAGGCACTTGAAACCCATGTTGTGCGACACGTTGATTTGTTGGCGGTGAAACGGAAATCAGGCGGACGGGTTTTCCAAACTGCAGATGGCACTTTTTGGGAAGTTGACACAATTGTTGAACCCAGTGCTGCTGCTGCGTCGGAAGGAGATTGTTTGCCCCTACTTTGTGCTGTTGATGGACAGGAGCGATTCAGTGAAGCCGATTCCGAGTATCTTGCCGCCCGCGAAACACTCAATCTTGAATTTAAGAATGTGCCGGTTGGTGATGCTGGATTGGTAATTGCCGCCCGTCAGTCCCTGATGAGCACATTTCTGTTTTATCAAGGGCTCGCTTACATGGGACGTTACGCCGGTCAATGGATTGCGGCCCTTGAAAGGGGTGATCCAAACCTTGAAAAAGCGGTTACCGGCATCGGTCAAACACTTGGTGGCATCGAACTGCTTTTGCAGGACGATACAGGTAAGTGGGTTTCCATAGCGGAAGTCAAGGAGACCGGACCGTTAGCCACTGATGTTCACCTTGTGAAATTACCCCCGATAAAGCATCCACGGGTGAACATTCGTCTGCGTCTGACCAAGGGTCACTGGCGGCTTGATGCCGTTAAATTTGTTAAATTAGGCGAACAACTTGACCCCGTTCGACTTGCTCCCGTTGCAGTCAATCAGGATGGGGTTAGTGCTGATGAGGCACACCAGCTCCTGACAGATCGAAAGACGGCTTTAACAACATTGCCGGGGGACGTATACACTCTCGTTTATCAATTGCCAAAGGATTTTGCGAATTATGAACTTTTCCTTGAAAGCCGAGGCTACTATCTGGAATGGATGCGTGAGGAATGGCTCGTAGATGAAAATCCTGCACTTGCTGCGATGATGCTGTTTAACCCTGAACGTGCTTTGCGCGTTTTAGCACCCGAGTTTAAGAAGATTGAAGTCGATATGGAGAAAAAATTCTGGAGGAGTCGCTATGAAAAACCTCAGTAGATACACAGGTTTCGCTATATTATTGTTTGGACTATTTTATCTGGTCGGTTGTGGTCCAACAACAACCGCACCAAAGGGATGGCTACCGACTGTCTCTGCTGCTCAACACGAAAGTTATGGTGGTTGGGTAACCCTTAAATATCATACGGGAGATTCGGAATGGGAAACGCATGGAGAGTTAATAGCGATAGATCGAAGTCAAATTTTTATTTTAACCGGGCAGGGACTTACTAACATTTCGCTTGATAGTATTACTTATATGAAATTAACGACAGTTCAACTTTCTGGGGAGGTCGGTGTGGATAGGTATAGACAAATAATGTATCCTATGAAACCTTTGGATGAATTGCGTGCGCACGCACGTTTTCCCCAAGGTTTGCCCGAAGGCATTGACATGCAATCCTTGAGATCTAAGAAAAAACGTTCGGCACTCTCTCAAACCAAATATTTATCTCCTTAGGTATACCTTTTCCACTGGGTATATCTTTGCTGCACCAATTTTGATTTGAAACGTGTGAATATTTCAATTTGGTTGATTACGTTCTCTAAGAGGAGATTAATAAAATGAAAATAAGTTCAGCATTTTATGTCTTAGTTCTTTTGACCATGTTATTGACGTTCAGTATGCCCTTTGTAACCCTTGCCCAACAGAATTTGCTGGCAGAAGCCGTAGCCGATGCTGAACGAGATGCCCAGAAAGATGCCGATTCAGGCCGTTGGCTTTTGAGGGGTTGTCTTTTTTCTCCTAGTTTGGTCTATTGTGGTCCGTATTTTTGGCCTCATCTCAAGACGATGGTGGACGAAAGTATTTCTTTGCCGCCCACAAGGCTCCTCGGCAAATCGCCAGAATATATCCGCCTTTACGCCGCTACCTATGGTGAAAAATTAAAAGAAAATCGGACTAACTCTGCAAAGGCCGGCTGTTGTCTCCCTTATGCCGTCTGTATTGTGGGAACAATAATAATGGGGGCATCATCGGATTAAGATTGACGTATTCTGGCCGATGTGAGTTGGTGTATTGCTACCGTTATTTGGCGTATATTTCGTTTCTTTATCCAGTTTGTGTAGTCTTTGCCGTCTCGTGTGTTTCAGCTGAAGTTCGGTTCGCGCTTCTCAAAGAATGCCTCAAAACCCTCAACTGCTTCGGGACACCGCGCAGCATTTGTGATCGCTCGCGTCTCCTGTGCCATCTGCGATTCTAACGATTCTGTCCATGCACTATGGAATAGCCGCTTGGTTGCTCCGATTGCCTGCGCCGGTCCCGACGCAAGTTGTGCAGCGAGTGCCTGGGCTTCCGATAGTAGGGCATCATCCGGTACTACCTGATTGATCAACCCCCATGCTTCCGCTTCTGCTGCTGAGAGGATCCGGTTAGTCACATATAACTCAAATGCCCGACGGAATCCGACGAGTCGCGGTAGGTAATAGGTTGCGGCGCAATCCGGCGTTAGTGCGAGCCGTGAATAAGCCATCTTAAACCGGGCAGACGCTGCCACTAATGCTATATCCCCGATCAATGCCAAACTCATCCCCGCCCCGGCTGCCGTCCCGTTGATAGCACAAATCAGCGGCGCGTCCATCCGTACGAAGCGTGAGATCGCCGCATGTAGCCACGTCGTAAGTAACTTAATCTCGGATGCCATTTTGGGACCCGCGGGCGGAAATTGCTTCAGATCTGCACCGACGCAGAACATCTTTCCTGCACCTGTCAGTACCACCGCTCGCACTTCGGGATTGTCATCGCAGCAAATTGAGGCATCCATGAGTTCCTGCCCCATCTGCATCGTTAATGCGTTCCCTGCTCGTGGCCGATTGAGCGTAATTGTCGCTACACCATCGCTCAAACTCCAGTCCAGTGTTTCATAGTTGGGCATATAACTCCTTTCTATTTTCGACACCTCGCGTTCACATCGAAATCCCCAACAACCCCCGCGTCAACTGAAAATCTGTGTTCCCTTTACCGTGCAGTTTCGGGGTGTATTGCCGCGATGCCACTTCTACAATCAACGCTAATAGGTCGTCAACATCGGCAGACCCCAAATCCAGATCCGCACCATAATTGGCTTGCGTTGTAGCATCCGTAGAGACCTGAATTAACGGTACCATCACATGCGATTGCAACGGTGCGCCGACGATGTGCGCGAGTGCCATATCCACACCTGTCGCTCCCAATCCTGTCAACGTTTCTGTCGGTTGATCCGTCGGTGTCTCCATGACGTGAAAACCATTTTTCTCGACTCGCTGCCCATACGCTAAGGTAGTAGGCGCACGCCGTGTGCCGTGAGACACAAACGCCGCATTCGCGGGGACAACAACCGTTCCACCCGCAACAACGATGCCATGTGTCAATTGCATCAGAGATTGAGAGACTTCCTCAGTCACCTCACCGGTCGAGGTCACGGCTATACAGAGGTGTTCTAATCCGGCATCAACAACTGGAACAGGCGGTTTATCCGCAAGCGTTTCCGAAAACCAGTCTTGTACCTTCTCAACAACAGCATCAATCCCGCCATCTAATTGCACACTCGCCCAACCGTAACGTTCTGGTGATATACCGAGATTCTGAATTTCATGTCGAACATGGTCGTTGTGCGTCTTCTCACAACCGTGTTCAAGGAGTAGACCGAGCGCAACCGTCGGATGCGTGAGGTGCCCAATCATTGTGCGGGTGTAAATTTCTTCAGAACGTCCACCTGAGACACCACACCCCTCCGTATGCGGTAGTGCCACAAAACGGGATATGCCCTGCTTCTCGCCGATCCCGCGTTCATTGCAGCGGTGCGCAATCATCTGCGCAATCTGCCCCGAACAGAGGCTCGTCGGCAAAATTAACCCGACTTGATCCGTGCGACATCCGGCTTCCGTTTGAAGCGCACGGAATTGCAGAGTAGTAGGCACACTCCGCTGGGTTTCCGGAACAGCGTCAATTGGGATAGGTTCACCAGACTTTAATTCAGATTCTGTCAGGAACGGATCTAAATCCACAGGACCCGTTTGCTTCCAATCCCGCCACAGCGAGACTTGCGAATGTCCTGCTTTCTCACCAACAGAACGTTCACCCGACGCGACATCAACCGTCAGATCCAACATTGATTCGCCGAGTGTTTCCATCGGTGTGCCGTCAAGATACGCACCAGCATTCACGTCCATATCCTTGATAAGCATCTCATAGCGTCCCGTCGTTGTGACAATCTTAATCGTCGGCACGAACGGAAAATTCGTAATTGAGCCGTTACCTGTAACGAAGAAGATCATGTTAGAGCCAGACGCGACCTGTCCTGCGATGCTCTCTAAATCGTTACCGGGGCTATCCATGAAGTAGTAGCCCGACTTCTCCATCAGTTCACTATAATTGATGACATAATCGAGACAGACATCGGGATGCCGCTTCATCGCAGCACCGATTGATTTAATGGCGATATTGTAAAGTCCACGGAAGTTGTTGCCACCAGATGGATTGCCTTCAGCGGAGTGTCCATGCCATGAAACGCGTTCCTTGAACCGTTCAATGGTATTGAGGAACGTGCGTGCGGTAGCCAAATCGCGAACATTTTGAAGCACATAAGCCTCCGAACCGATCAGTTCGTCGGTCTCTGCAAGGTTGGCACAACCGCCGTAACGGATGACCTCTTTCGCCACATAAGCAGCGAGCGGATTGCCCGATATGCCAGAGAACGCATCAGAGCCTCCGCACTGCAACGCAATTTTCAGATGCGCCAGAGATGCTTCAGTGCGTGGCACATTGTTCACGCTTTCCAGCCATCCTTTAATAATCCCTGCGCCGCTGGCTAAATCGGCGTCAAATCCCTCCTGTAACCGATAGAAACGATGGACAACATCATCTAAGGGATAGCCTTCGCGTAACATATACGTCTTGAGCATTTCGTTTGTAACTGCCTCGGTGCCGTAGTCAACGAGCAGCATCGCACCGATATTCGGATGGACAGTGAAACCGGCGAGCGTTCGGAGCAACATCTCAATGTTATTTGGGGTCTGACTTTCGCCACCTTCCGTATGCGTCACAGCGACGATGCCGTCTACATTCGGATAGGTTTTTTGTAGGGGCGAGGTGACCTCGCCCCTACGACACATATCGGCAAGTCTTCTCGCAAAACCGGAGGTGCGTGCGGTTGTCCCCATGACGACGATATAGTTTCGCGTCCCAACGCCACGGTCACCGGGACGCTGATAGCCAAAAAAGTGACGCGCATTCGTATGCAGTGGTGCCCGCTTCCCTGGACGGAACGCTGCTTCGTCTAATACATAAGGTGCCATCTTATCGCTGAAGTTAGGCGTTCCTGGCAACGCAAAAGGTAAGTTTCTAATGGATAATGAATCAATCATCTTCTGATTGCACACATAATCCCCAGGAGCAATGGCACGTGTTGCATAACCGAACGGTAATCCCCAAGACAACAACGGTGCTTCTGCTGAAATTGGCGCGATGGCAAAGCGATGCCCTTCTAAAATAGTATGCGACAGCTGAAATTCTTGCCCGTTATGGTGGATGCGTGTGCCACCCTCCAACGTCTGCGTAGCAATAGCAACGTTATCATCCGGCAACGGCAACCGCGCAACAGTGGTGAAATCATAATCCATACAAACCTACTCCCCTTCTAATAACGTCCTCATTTTTTTTCAAAGGATAGGCAAAGCACTTCTGCCATCCTTCCAATCTTCCAACCTTCCTGTCTTCCAATCCTTCAAGCAAGCGAACCGATTTTGCGTAAGTTCTGTTAAAATTAACGCCGATAGATACTAACCTCAATCGCGTCCTGTTTCACCCACGGTAGGTCGATGTCAAACCAGTGTGTTTCAGATTCGTAGTGTTCGCGGACATGTCCGAGGTAATCCACCATCGAATCTGCGCCGATGCCGACGTTATCCGCTACAACGGTTGCAGGATCCGTCAGCTGCGACTCAATCGCCTGAAAACACGGGAAATAGTTACTGAAGTTGTTATCAAGGAGCAGAAAATCGACGGGGTCCTGGATGCTTTTGAGTACCTCTTGTGCATCACCGATGCGTGAGTCAACAAGGTCCGCCATGCCAGCACGTTCAAAGTTTGCGCGTGCCTGTGTCGCCCTATCCGCATCTATTTCGACTGTTATCAAACGTCCAGCCCCAGCATCTTTTAGCACGCGCAGCATCCAGAGCCCAGAATAACCGATAGCTGTGCCACATTCAACAATAAGAGACGGCTTCGCTGCTTCAACACAAGCGGCGAGAAATTTCGCCTTTTCTTCGCCTAACATCGGGATTCGCTCTGCCTTACACTGTGCCTCAACCTCTTGTAAAACCTGATCAAACATACAAGCCTCCATCAGAACTCGGTTTGTCGCCAGAGTCATTCAGTTTTCCATTCTTCGGTTGTCGTGTTCTAAACTTGACATCTGTCAATAGATATGCTAAATTTTTATTACATCGTATAAAACCTTATTAGAATTATCATACATGAAAACCCACTTTGCGGTCAAGAGGCAGTACAACAGACGTAATCAACCATCAGTCATCAACAGTCAGTTTCTCGTCAGAATCAACGTTCGCCGATCATCAAGATTGTCCTTTACCGATTGCTGACCGCTGACTGCCGACTGCTTTTTTATAGTAAAACCTAAAAATAAATAGACACATTCGTAGCATAAACTTCCAGTTTGTGCCAGTCTGAATGCCTGTCATTAGGTATTCAGACTGTTCGAGAGTGCCCAATTAATTCTAAACTTTACTATAATATACAAAAAAAATTTGCAACCAAATCCCCTGCTTGGTGTGTATTGTAGATAAGCACCTCCGGAGGGACCCGATGCCTGAGTTAGACGATGAATTAATGGAACGCTACCAAAAAGGGGATGAAAACGCGTTTACGCTTCTCGTGCGCCGCCATCAGCAGCCACTTATTAATTTTATTGCTCGGTTTATCAATGACAAGGATAGTGCTGAGGATCTGGCGCAGGAGACGTTCATCCGCATCTTTAAAGCCGCGAACCGCTACAAATCGGAAGGCGCGCATTTTAAGACGTGGATGTATCACATCGCCTCGAATCTCTGTAAAAATGAACTCCGAAATCGAGGGCGACGCGATCGGTACAGAGTCGATAACGTTGTGAATACTGGCAGCGACAGTGATGGCGACACAGAGCAGGTTGACCTAATCGCAAGCGCGCCTGCAAATTCGGATTTCCAACCCGAAGTCGCCCTCGAACGCAAGGAATTACGAAACGCCATCCAAAAAGCAATCGCGGAACTACCGGAACAGTATAGACTCCCGCTTGTGCTTCGTGATCTACAAGGACTGAGTTACGATGAAATCAGCGAGGTATTGGAACTTCGGAGCGGTACAACGAAATCTCGTATCAACCGCGCCCGGCTTATGCTTAAGGAAAAGTTAAAACCGTTTATTTGATGTTTAGGAGCAACTCATGAACTGCTTACAGGCTGAGGAACACTTCTCTGCCCATCTTGAAGACACCCTTGATTATCAGACGCTGCAGGGTTTTGAAGAACATATCGCAGAGTGCGAAGCGTGTCAACACGAATACGCCCGATTTCAGGAATCTGTTAAAGCGGTACAGGAATTGCCGCAGATAGAACCCTCGCCGTACTTTATGTCAACGCTACAACAACGACTTGCTACGGAACAACGCCAACCCCGTGGCGTTAAGGAAATTGCGGTAACAGGGTGGAGACGGCTATTAGATACCCTCCGTCGCCCAAAGTGGGCGTTCAGTGGCATGGTGGCATTGATTCTTGCCGCAGCCGGAACTTACTTCTATCAAGAGGGCCCTTTATTCAATCGGGACTCGCATCAAGTGTCAGTAGCACCAACATCTCAAAGGCAACAAATAGTGCCATTGCCAGAGATGTTTCCTTCAGCCCAACAGCCAAGACGCTTGGTCGGAGACAACAGCCAATTGCAGCAACGCAGTGTTCGCTCAACGCCAGCACAACCGATGCACCAGCGTTATATGTTAAAGCAGGTGAGCTATACCAACGTCTCCACCAGCGGCGGGCTCTAAAAATAGTCGTCAGTTATCAGTTTTAGTAGTTTTTAGTTGTTAGTTAAAGAGGGCTTCTGTGGTGGATACAGTCAACGTGACTGCGACAGATTTCCGACGCTTAACTTATAACTAAAAACTATTCCTCTGACAACTACTGAAAAGGACAATAAAGCATGTACGCGATAAAATCAAAACGCCAACAATTGATAATCGGAATGCTCAGTCTACTTTTCTATGCGATCACCCCGAGTGTCGCAAACGAAAACGTTTTGCAGCTGCTTGAAAAGGAATTCCAGAAGGTCGTCACTGACGCTCGTCCCGCCGTTGTGAAAGTTGTAGCGACGCAGAGGCTCCCAGATTTATGGGAATGGGACCCTGAAAAGTTGGTATTCACCCGCCAAGAGATCGGTTCAGGCATTGTTATCAACGCCGCTGGACACGTCGTGACAACGACATTTGAGATGGAAACACCCAGTAAGATTGAGATTATCTTTAACAACGGAACCGTTTCTCCAGCTGAACTCATCGGTACCGATACATTCACGGACATCGCAGTACTCCGAGTCGTAGAGGCACCCTTAACAACCCTACATCCACCGCAGTCTAAAACCGCAACACCTGTGCTGGACACCGCTCCGTCCCGACGTAAGGCACTCATGCCGAGAGAATTTAAAACCACAGTCCCTGTGAAGTGGGGGGATTCCTCAAAAATTGACACCGGTTCTTGGGTTGTAACGATAGGAAGTTCTTACGGACGTAGCCCGATCGTCTCCTTCGGCATCGTGGGAGGTTGGGATACCTTACCGAATCAATTGTGCAGGGAATTGATTAAAATCAATGCAGCGGTTACACCGGGCAACAGCGGTGGTGCTATTATAAATACCTCAGGAGAGATTGTCGGCATGATACTCGCCGTGTTGACAGAGCCACCTAATACCACTAATTCATTGGTTGACACGCTTTTCCAAAATGAGGTTCCTCCCGATATTGCACAATTTTTTGCCCAAGAACAACCACAAGAAAGCCGGACGCAGGAAATCACCTTTGCCATGCCGATAGAGACGGTCCGCGCAGTTGCCGAAGAAATCATTGAACACGGAAAGGTGGCGCGCGGTTGGCTCGGCGTTGAAGTCGATGTTGGCGAGTTTGGCGTGTTCGTTACGGGTGTGGCTGCAGGCAGCCCAGCGCAGAAAAGTGGTCTTTTACCGAGAGACCTTATCCTCGAATTTAACGAAATGCCTGTACGATCCTATGATGAACTGTGGAGATGTGTCGTGAGTGAACGACCCGCCACGAAGGTGCAACTCAAAATCCATAGAAACGGCGCAGAGCAACATTATACGGTAATATTAGGTGAAAAAGAGTAGCACGTCTAACGCGTTATCTTTTCAAACTCAGCGAGGTATGCTGCTGCAATATCGCGATTCCCTCTGATAATTAACAGATTCTCGTTATTCCGTTTTTCGGCGTTCTTGGAGAAGTTGTAGGAACCCGTAATCACCGTCTCTCCATCAATAACGATTACCTTGTGGTGCATAGCTCCGCTATTTCTATCTTTAATAACCGGCAAGCCTGCTGCCTCCAATTTTTCATATTCGGAATATTGGTCAACTTGTCGTGCTTCAAATACACCCCGGACATCAACACCGGATTTAAAGCGGTCCTGCATCGCATTGCCGAGCCTATCGTGTGTAAACGAAAACGCCATAAAATGAATAGACTTTTCCGCAGACTTGATCTCCCTTAGCAGCGGCGAAATAGTGTCGCTCCCTGGTGAGAAATAGGTAAAAACCTGCATGCCATCCATCAATGTTATCTTCGGATACGCGATAAACGTATCAGCGGACTTGCTATCCTGTGCATTAAGAAGCAGGTCTCGGAACTCCTGTGTGAAGTTATACGCTAACGGCACCGAATCAATAAGTATGACGTTATTATTATTTCGATATGCGCCGTTATATGTGATGTTGTAAGAACCTGTCCAGACGTACCGCTCATCAATCACAATAAACTTGTGATGCATATACCCTTCATTATTACCGTCGTCAGCGACACGGATCCCGGCTTCTTGCAGCCGCTCAATTTCCTGCTCATCAACATTGTCCGCCTCAGTAACCACACGTACTTTCACACCACGATTATGTGCCTCAATTAAAGCATCGGCTACCGGCGTAGAATCCAAATGATAAAGTGCTGCATCAACCCGCACCGCAGCAGCACCGAGTCTGGCGACAAGCCGTTTGTCAAGAGAATATGGGTCATTCTCACCAATCGGTGCTGTTGAAACCCTACTAAAATAGACCTCCCATGCCACCTCAGTCGTCGGTTTGGATCTATTTTTGTAATATCTGATGCCGAAGCCGATCGCAAGCGCACATACTAAAATGAGAATGAACGGCACGAATAATTTCGGTTGACCGCCCTGCGATGCTGCGCTGGTGTCATCTGTGCTCAAATCGCTATCCATATTTTTTTACTTCTTAAAGTCCCCCTGATAAGGGGGATTTAGGGGGTTAAAACGTTAAACACCCCATCTTTGCCGAGATATCTCTAACGACTCAATCTCCGCATCCTGCTGCTTCCATGCGTAGTGCCCTTTCGGTCTCTCACCAACCCATCTTTCATCAATCGGTTCCGATGCGAGCTGATAGCGTGTATCCGCTGTTATCCGAATTTTATCAGATGTGTTAACTAAGGAGGCATGCATGAGGAACATATTAAAAATAATGACATCGCCTACCGAAAACGTTGTTGTCGCCCAGTGTCCGCCAAATTTTTCAACAATTTCGATCGGATCGTCGCTGAAATGTCCTTCAATCATATCTCGATCAACATCCGCCTGTCCGTAGGTGGCGCGAACCTTTTCAAACCTGTTAGAACCGAGGCAAAAGACAATAGGTCCCATATCCAGCGATACATCGCCAAAGGGTGTCCAACAAGAATAGAGATCCTGCGTGCCTCTCCCCATAAAAACGATATCGTAATGAATCGGGGAACCCGATCCGGGTCCTGCTGTGCGAAGCCATTTGAAATCGAACGTCCGCGCTTCGCCGCCGAGGAACCGCTTGAAAAAGTCCATCACCGGCGCGCCTTCAACGACAGCTTTAAATTCCGGTAGCTGCGTCAACGCTTTATTGCCCATTGAACCCGTTGATGTAGGTTCGGGATACGCCGGGTTGAAGATACCGTCCATTAACGATGTATCGGGAGCAAGCATGCCTTTCGATGCCAGTCTTTCCAGAATCTGTTGACGTGCCGTGAGCACAGCATCCTTGTCGTGTAACCCACGAATTAGGAGATACCCGTCCGCTGCTATCCGTTCTTTCAAAGCATCGGGATCATCAAGGAGGTCATTACTGTCCCGTAAATCCGTGCTGACTTCCACCTCTTGATGCAAAAAAGGGAGTTTCATTTTTTTTAAGTTCCTCGCGGTTCGTTCTAAGTTCTTGATGGAGGTAATTCTTTCAACCAAGCGAGATTAAATCGATAATGCTGACGACTGCTAATCAGATGGATCATTCCATTCGGTTTCCCTTGGCAAACGGCGAGGTAACCACCCGGTTCAGCACTGTTGAGTCCCATTGTAAAGGGTCGTCCGTCCATCGTTTCTATCTCCCGGTCCTCGCCATCGTCTGTAATTAGACGGGTATATTCCCACGTTTCACCATCGTTGTATGACAACGCGCCGAAAAGTCCGGTAACGAAGCGTTCATTCCCAGACGCATCAACGATCGGCATTGGGGTCGCTTCTCTCCGGTCACCTGTGAAGGAGGCGAGAAAAATCGGTCCCTCTTGGAGCCGTAGTAGCACGCACCGCTGCCCACCCGAAACCACTGGAAATGGACTCGCACTGTAATGCCACGTCTTACCACCGTCCGCCGAAACGCTTTTCGGCATCCGTCCATCAATCGTATCGCCACGTCCATACGCCATGAGTCTGCCATCTGTAAGTTCAACAACAGCAGCGTGAATGCCAGCGATCCACCCCCCCTGTTTTCCAGCAGCAAATTCAGGGATAGATTGCCCAGCCCCCGGATCGTACCACGTCTCCGCATCATCGTCGCTGAGCCATATTGCAGTGCCGCCGTTGCCGCCGCTCACTGCATCGCAGGCGAGGAGTATAGAACCGTCCTGCCTTCGGAAAATGGAGGCGATCGGCATGTGTCGGAGCCGATGCTCCGGCGAAATAAAGCGCGGTCTCGACCACGTCGCGCCATTATCGTCAGAATAACGCATCACTAACGCTAAGGGACCCCATGTTGCGGCAGCCGAAAGCCCATTGAAATGATAAATCCGCCCGTTCTCATTCCGCCAGAGAGACGTTGCGTGACTGTTCCGATCCGGCGGTCCCCAGAAGGGTTCGGCGGGTTCCCATTCCGATTCACCAAAACGCAACCGACTTGCAGCAACCGTCAATTCACGTCCGCGCTCTGTCACACACGAATACCACGCCGCGAACATATCCCCGTTCGAGCATTCGGTAATCGCCGGCACGTGGTTATGTGCCGAAAAAAGCGGCCCATTTGAACCCTCTGGAATTTTAACGAACGTCAACGGTTCCGCAAAATAGGGTGTCTTCGGCGCGGGTGCGCTTTCGGGTTCCTGTTTGACATCTCGTCCCCATAACGCTACCTTCGGTGTAGGTGTAGGCGATGTCTGCGGCATCTCACCACAAACGACCCGAAATCCGATGTACCAGTGTTTATCTTCAGGCACCGCGCCCATCCGATTCGCAGAACGCAGATAACAGAGCAACGTCGAATGACTACCACCGCGCGTAACCCGATACAAACCGTCTTCTCTACCGACGGGATCCACTTGTGGCTGCGGTTCGTAGGGACCGTACCAATCCTGACACCACTCCTCCACGTTTCCGTGCATATCGTAAACCCCCCAAGCATTAGGCGGTGTTTGCCCGACATGTAAAGGGACTATTTCTTCGGCACCGCGCCCGCGTCCTGCATCCGGGTACCAACTTTCGCCAACATTCTTATGGAACTCAGTGGGCAGAGCATCCCCGGTATGAAAATGTGTTATTGTGCCTGCGCGGCACACGTACTCCCATTCCGCTTCAGTCGGTAATCTATAGGGAAGTCCCTCTTTCTCAGAGAGCCATTCGCAGAAACGCGTCGCATCGTGCCAATCCACAAACACGACTGCTTCATCATCATCCCGTGAAAAACCGACGTTCTGAAGACTTGGCAGATCACGATGTGTCGGATCAAACGCTGCATACTGCGCATTGGTAACCTGAAAAATACCGATGTAAAATGGCGTGGTGAGTGTTACCTCATGCACCGGATGTTCGTCCCAATCGCCATCGCGGAGATGCGCCTTGCCTGCCGTCAATTCATCTGACAACGACGCGTTCTCTGACCCCATCATAAAGCTGCCCGGTTCAATCCGTACAAATTGCATACCGAGTGAATTCGTCTGTGTCGGTTTCCCTTCAATCGTCAAGTTCTGCATAACTGCCTTTCCTATTCGGGCAATATCTTAGACTGGAACCCTATTTTCATGTCTATCACACGCATTATACCAACGCTCGCTGAATTTGTCACCTGAAATATCGAAAAATGTGGGTATGTAAGGTTTTGCCCCACGATAATGAATGTCGCTGCTGATGGACTGCAATACTTGTAAGAAGGGCTTCCAACCCCAACCCTTTACGACATTTTTCGTGTAGCAAAGAGCAAAGTAAGAAATTCACACAATTTCAAAAAAGCGAATTTTTTGCATCACAGTGACCTTTTCTGTCTTTCTCAAGGTCTTGCTTTATGAATGGCAGCAAAAAACTTTACGAATCTTTCAGATGAAATATTGCTAAGGCGTATTCATAATGGAAATCATAACGCGCTGGAAACCCTGATAAAGAGATATGAGCGGCTCTTGAAGAGTATCATCCGTTATGAAATCCAAAATGCGCGGGAAGAAGCAGATATCTATTCAGAGACCCGTCTCGCGATTATGCAGCGCCTTCGCCGTCGAGCAGATGATATAGCGTCCGCAGAACAGTGGATGAAGCAGGTCGCGCGTAGCAAGTGTAAAGCGTTCCTTGTGGATGCCAAGAAACAGGGTATCATCCGGAATGCTACTACTGCAGATGCGGCACTATCAACTGTTGAAGAGCAAGTGCAAAGCTACATACGTGCCCGCTGTCAAGAAGAACGCGTCGCTGAAATATGGGAGATAGTCGAGGAGATGGGATCCATTTACGTAGACGTACTTGAGTTGTGGGAGCTGGAACTGACAGAGGCTGCGTCAGCAGCCGTGCTGAAGATTCGGCCAAACACCGTAAAGTCTCGGCGGAACAAGATACGAAAGGTCGTCCGTGAACGTCTCGGTATGTCGCTTACACCCAAAAAATAGAAGTGAACCTACAATTTGGTACGCTTATTGTTGCTTACATTACAGGAAAGGATTACAAAACCGTGTCAAAACGACTGAGGCAAGCGATACCGCTCGCAATACTACTTTTAGTAGCGATGATCACTATGGTGTTGCACGCCAGAGACACGCAACAGACACCTTGTCGGCGTAGTCCCAAAGTATGTCAACCAGAAACTCCCGTTCCGTGTCAACCAAATGTCTGTCCGTTTGAGGACACGAGATAAACGCGATCGGGAAACCCACAGAGGACATCCGACAGCGGATGTCAAAACCTATAGGAGAATGACAATGTTTTTACGCAAATATTGGCTACCGTTATCAGTGTTCATCGTGGCAATCGCAGGCGTGGGACTTTACCTGCTCGCGACACAACCGCCACTCGAACCCGTGAAGATTTACAAAACGGTCAAACCCATAGAGAAACCGCCCCAACAACCGACAACCGCGCAAGCCCCCGTTGGCGATACCTCACAAGGTGGACATTTCCACGCCGATGGCACCTGGCACGCCGAATCGCACGCCGAGAGCGCACCGACGCCAAAACCTCAAAATGGACAAGGTAGAGATGTGTCTGCTGGCAGAAACTCTGCGTTTTCAACGGAAGCAGAGATAGAATACAATAAGAGGCTTGCCGCGCATCAACGTGCGGCGTTTGAATTTGGCAAAGCGTTCCACAAGTGGCATGATGACCTAAAAATACTTACAGAGGAGCGGCTGAAATTGTCTGACGAGCTGGACACCCTTCGACATGATCCCGAAACACTCAAACGAATATATGCCGACCCCGCGAAACTCAAACGCTATCAAGAACAACTCTTTGAATGGAAAGAGAAGTTAGACGATTGGCATCAAAGGCGAGACGCATTATTAAAAAGAGAGCCTGTTCCGCCAACACCCCAAAACAACGAACGATAAGAAGAGATATATAAAAGTCCTTGCCGATGTTTGTACCGGCTGCCGTGTTCTCTGCGGCGGAGCGCGTCGTGCTGCTACCATCAGTGAATATAGGGGCGTTGTTCGCAGGCGTTTCATCAACAACTGTATTCTCTGTGACGGCGCGCGTGGCACTGGTGTCTTCCGTGAACTCAGGGGCGTTGTTCGCAGGCGTTTCATTGACATCCGTGACATTGATTGTAACAGTAATGCTATCCGTGAGCGTGCCATCAGAGACGGTGATAGTTACCGTATAACTTGATTTAGTCTCATAATCAAGCGACGTGTTTGCGCGCAGCTGCCCTGTGGTGCCGTCAATCGTAAAGGCTGCAGCATCAGTGCCACCGAGACGATATGTGAGTGTATGTCCATCAGCATCGGTCGCAGCGACAGGGGTGCCGATGTCAACGCCTATTGACGTATCTTCAGCCACATTGCGTGTTGTGCTTGCACCTTCTATGAACACAGGGGTGCTGTTTGTAGGAACTTCTTCTTCTATTTCAGTCACCGCTGGCAACTCCTCTACATCGGTAACGTTTATCGTAACAGCAATGATAGCAGTGAGTTTGCCATCTGAGGCGGTAACGGATACTGAATAGATAGCCTTGGTTTCTTGACATACTCACCCAGCTAAAGCAAGGGTGATTCTTCTCATCCCTCGCAGTGCGGTGATTGTGGTATCAACAAGGGGTGCTTGCGATTGCAAGTCTGACACCCTCTACTCCAAAGGTGGATGCCCCCACCTTGAGAATATTAATCGCCGCGTTCACGTCGCGGTCATGATAGATTTTACAAGAATGGCAATACCACTCGCGAACATCCAAATCTATGAAAAGGTGCTTTCGTCCGCATTGATGGCAGATAGGCGTTGTGGCTTCCCAACGCCCAATCGTCTCTACGCGCTTACCACGTTTCTTTGCTTGCCACTTAAGTTTCTGCAAGAATGCGTAGAAGCCTATATCAGAGACCTTGCGCCCCCAGAGGCGCTTCATGCCATCAAGGTTCAAAGTCTCAAAAAATAGCACATCAAACCGACGCACAAGTTCAAGTGCAAGTTTCCAATGGTGATCTTCGCGTTGCCTTGTAATCTTGCGGTGCATACGTGCATGGTGTTGACGCGCACGCTCTCTGTTGTTACTGCCACGCTTTTTTCTCGAAAGGTTGCGATTAGCGGTTCGGACGTTATCAATAGACTCCGTGTAAAATTGAGGCGATTGATATTGTTTGCCGTTGGAGCATGTCAACATTGTTTTGACGCCCATATCAAACCCAGCAGCATTACCCGTCATTGGTTTAAGATGGGACTCAACGTGATCTGTAACAACAGACATGTAAAAATCGCCAAGCGCATCTGCTTTGATTGTAACAGTTTTGATAGTGCCAAATATAGGACGACTGAGATTAAACCGATATGTTCTTCCCATGATCGCCACACGGTCATCGTAGAGGCCAAACCCTTTGTCGCCTGCTACAGGGTCTGCAAACTTGTATCCAGATGGACACATCGTAAACGAGTAAGGCTTACGAAACGATCGGAACTTTGGGGGGCGTTTGGCGATTTTCTTAAAGAACCGCTGGTAACCTTCATCAAGACGTTTGAGAATTTGGCGTGCTGCCCAAGAATCTAACTCACGCCAGTGCGCAAATATCTCGGGGTGTGATTTACGCAGAATCGTAAACTCACCAGACATTTCCTTGTAGGAGAGATACGGCAGCCCAAGAGAATATCGCGTGCATTGCCATCCGAGAAAGTAGTTCCATATTGTATGCGCGATCCACGTCTTTCGTTTTAGATGATGATTGCGTGGCGCACGAAAGAGTTTGAAATTGAAAGTAAACATGGTATATCACAGACCACAGTTTTAACCCCTAACCAGTGGGTAGGCAAACACGCCACCAAGCGGTGACGCTGGTTATGTTTGCCACTGTGATAGTCTTAATCATACCACATTTTTAGACAAAAATCAAATCTTTTCATAGGACAAAGGTTTGGTCTAATTCACGCGGGCGAACCTGTATCCCCCCGCTAAAGCATGGGGGTTTTAGGTTCGGAAACGTTGATAACCTGTAAGATTTGTGGCAAAAAATAGTAAAATTGCCAACAAAAGGGATACAGTACATTTTAGATTATCAACTTGTGTTTTTATCATTAATCCTTGCATGTTAACTCCACCCTAAAGTTCGGACAATTTCTGTCCATGAAGTGTTTTTAAAAATCTGATAACATAGTTTCTAAGCGGAAAAGAGGATCTATTTCTAAACATCCTTGAAAAAATAAGAGCCTTTCTGAAAGGATATCCTCTTTTTTCTGCTTTTTTTTGCACTATAACAAGCAACAGATCAGGCACAATTACCAAGACTGCCCTATGAAGCATAATACTTATTATGTGTAAAGTAAATGGGGAGTGATTTGTATGTAGGAATTCAAACCCAGTGGCATCGCAGACGCAGCAAATCAAGTACATCCGACTGAATTGGGCACCGGATTGATCGTTTTGCCAATGTCCAAATGGCTGTGTGCGCTCTGCATGATCGTCACCTGTGTGAGTTTGATAAAGGTGAGATATTAGATTCCGCTTAGACTAACAACCCACAACTTGGGTTATAACTGGTCAATATTTTTGATTATTTAAATATTAATTTATAAAGCCTATATAAAACTACTATTATATAGTAGTTTTAGGGAAAAAGCAAATAAATTTAATAAAAATTCCGGGAGTTTGATAATTAAATGTCGATTGCGGAATAAAATACACTTACAGGCACTTTAATTTTTATTTTCAAACTCACGTTATCAAAAACATTTCATTTGACTTTTTTAACTACTTTTGCTATATTATTATAGAGTGTGTTAAAGACTTTGCACCTTTTTCGTTAAAACAAATAGATTTAGTATTCAACGGTTGCTTGTTACTATTAACTTCCAAGTTAGCAAATCGTCCTAAATCCGTGCAAAAATCCCACTTGGATAACACTGAATACATCAATTTTAGGAGGCAAAACTTTGAAACAGTCTGTCATCTTAGGTCTACTTTTCCTCACTTTAATAAGCATCGCAACGATTTGTAACGCACGAGACCTTGTCCTACACCTTTCCTTCAATGAATTAGATGGGAAAGTCGTAAAGGACCTATCCGAATTTGGTAACGATGCGACCTTTAATAAAGGCACTCCCAAGTTGATTGACGGTGTTTTTGGACAAGCAATGGCGTTCGACGGAAAAACCGCTGGCGAAATCGCTGACCACGCAAGTCTCGATATTGTTGATGGCATCACGATTGAGTTCTGGGCAATTGTTGAAGGTGGAGAGGCAATCCAGAGCGGCGTTGAGAAAGGATCGGCTTGGGTTTCTGGTCTGTATAACCTTGCAGCCCTTTACAACGGCGGGACTATCCTTCAATTCTTCGACCTTCCAGAAGCGTGTAACGACGACAATATCGGTCCCACTATTCAGGACGGCAAATGGCATTTTCTCGCTGGAACGTGGGATGGTGATAACATCCTACTCTATATTGACGGCGAATTGGAAGCAGACATGCCTTGTAAAGGTAAACTGAAACCGAACGACGAGTCGCTCTATATCGGCGCACGCGGCGGAAGCCAACGGTTCCTTACCGGTGCCCTCGACGAAATCAAAGTGTATAACTACGCCTTAACCAAGGAGGAGCTGCTCATAGATATGGCGGAGCCTGTCACGCTGGATGTTAATGCACAGGACAAATTGGCAACCGTTTGGGCACGCCTCAAAACTGACTAATCCGTCCAGCAAAGGAAAGTTGATGAGAACAACGCGTTATCTTCTTGCACAACTCGCAAGTTGCCAAAACTTGCTATACAAGAACCCAACGTTTCTTCTTTTTTTATTGTTAACCCTAATCATCGGCTGCGCGCTCCCTTTTGGCGGTCCCCGAACACCCGAAGAGCAAGTCGCAGTTGTTACAACTGACAAAGGTCCATTCGTAATTGAGTTCTATAACGACGCTGCCCCCGTGGCAGTCGCAAATTTCATCAAATTGATCAACCAGAAGTTTTACGACGGCTTAACATTTCATCGCAGAGTTGACGAATTCGTCGTTCAGGGCGGGTGTCCGAACGGCGATGGAACAGGCGGTCCCGGTTGGAATATTGCTGACGAGTACACGAATCCGAACCAGCGTCCACACCTCAGAGGTACAGTGGCGATGGCGCGAACGCAAGCACCAAATTCATCCGGGAGCCAATTTTATATTTGCTTCAAACCCCAACCCTATCTTGACGGCAATTACACCACCTTCGGCGGTGTGATTCAAGGCATGGATGTCGTCGATCGCTTAGAGATAGGCGATGTCATGACCAAAATCCGATTGGAGGCGAAGTCAAAATATGTTAAGGCAACAGCAGAATAAGCAACACCGGCAGTTCGCATCCGCAGCACTTTTAGTCTTGGCAACACTGTTTGCCACCTTCGTGCTGAGTTGCGCACAAGAGGAGAAGAAGGCACCTGCCCCGCGCGCACGCCGCGCTGGCACAGGGTCAACGATCACCTCAGCAAAACCTCAGATTGATCCCGCAACCGCCGTAGCCGTTATTGAAACGGCGAAAGGCACCATTGAATTTGAATTTCTCGCAACCGAAGCACCAGAAACTTCCAAGAATTTCATCAAAAACGCGCAGGTGATGTATTACAAAGGCGAAAAGTTTAATCGCGCAGAAGAACTTCTCATCCAAGCAGGTTCAAAACTTGCTGCCGGAGATACACTCCCCATCGAGAATGGCGCGAAAGAGATGTCGCGCGGTGTTGTCGCTATGGCAAAAGAAGAAGGAGCCAGCGTTTCTTACGCCTCCGAGTTCTTTATTTGCCGAGACAGCACAATCCTTGATAGTGAATACACCATCTTTGGAAACGTCATTAGTGGGATGGATGTCGTTGACAGCATTGTTGTAGACGACGTCATTACAAACATCACCATCCGAAACAAGGAATAAATAGTTATAAGTTAATAGTTATAAGTTATAAGTTACCTTCGGATGTTATCAACGCATCCTTGGCACCGCCATTACTAAATGGAGGTCGCGGTATCTACAAAAAACCGTTGATAAGCACAACCCACACTTATAACTTATAACCAACAACTTATAACCATTAAAATGGAGGAACATATGGCATTAACCGTTATCCGCACGGCTCGCCCAAGTCCCGTTTGGCAGGAGAGTTACGTACGCGTAAAAAAAGGACAACGCCTCGTTATCGACGGAGAAGGGGCTTGGTCACCAGATTTGCAGAATCGGACGGGATGGTGTGGTGCTGACGGTATCCCTAAGACACCCGGCTCCAACGATTATCTACTCCCCGGTACGAATATCGGCGCACTCATCGCTAAGATCGGAGATACCGTTTTTGCTGTCGGTTCTCGCTACGACAACCCAGCTCCCGACGATGGTGTCATCTTTCTCGCTATGAACGAAAGTCCACACAATAACAATCAAGCTGGGAGTCTACTCGCACAAATCATTATCTTTGACAATGAATAACAAACTTTCTTACAACGGACGCTGTATATACGCAGGTGAATCGGGAGGGGCTATATGGAAGAAACTATAGATCAGGAAGAAGCACAACAGCTTCCACCTATGAATTTCATCACTTTTCTTGGCGATCTTGTAACAACCGGGCAGCTTTACTTGGAAGGAATCCGCAACCCTGAAACAGACGAGGTGATTGTCGACCTCGGACTCGTGAAACGGATTATTGATAGTATTGAAATGCTCGAAGAAAAGACGAAGGGAAATCTCACTGCACCCGAAGCCAACTTTCTGTCAAATACGCTTTACGAGCTCAGAATGGGCTACATCCGTGCTGTCAGTAGACAAGAAGCCGCCGCACAAGAGGAAACCACAGCTGAAGAACCCGAAGTAGAGACATCGGATAACAAAACGGAAGCGGAGGCACCACCTAACGAAACTGAAAACGCCTCCGAGCCCGAGACGCAGTAAGAACTGAAACATGGTATTCGCGCATCAGAAGTCTGACCTTTGCCGATCTTCATGAATTATCCACTACAAATGGGGTTAACCCTGTTAAACTCTTCAGGAGAACCCTTTATGGTATTCTATCACGGCACGACCCTCAGTAGCGCGAGAGGCATTATTGAAAACGGATTCCGTCCACGCGGCGGAGCCGTTTGGTTCACAACAAATTGGAACTACGCCAAGAACCGCGCCGAACAAAAGGCGCGCAGAAAACACGGTAGACCCGTTGTATTCAAAACCGAATTGGAGGTTGCAGAACTTCGCGCGTACCTCGGTAACGGCAAACTTCATGTCCACGGTAGCGTTATAGCAATTCACGAACGACTGTCTGTTCAACTTCTACAGTCCAATTTCTTTGAACTGTTAGCGTG
Organism: Candidatus Poribacteria bacterium; assembly: GCA_003635195.1. GTDB lineage: Bacteria > Poribacteria > WGA-4E > WGA-4E > WGA-3G > WGA-3G. Next base: position 23,181 of record PYIY01000208.1, read on the forward strand.
TCCAGCCGCACTTGCACAATGGATTAACAGCCAACTTGGGCTTTACACCCACAACGGCGTTAGCCGAAACCATTGGGGCATCGTGAGATTGGCGCACTGGATGGATAACCGAATGCGTTCTGGTACCGGGAACCGAATTGATCGGCAAGAATTTTTTCAAAAAGGCAGGCAATGGTTACCCGCATTCTTTGACAAAATTCCATTCAGCCCCGAAGGACTCCCTATTCAACATTTTCAGAATGATACCATTGCAGTCCGTGTGCTGTACACGGACACACCAGAAGAATCCACCGAGTCCCCGAAAGCCGATACACGCTACATCAAGGCGATGACGGACATTTCCGACGAAAATCCGAAACGACGGGTACGTGGACTCCAATTTCTCGAAAAAACTGGAACTGAAGAGCTATTTGATTGGTGTGTGCTGCACCTTGAAGACGAATCGGTGGATGTTGTCTGTAACGCCTTGCGAATTATGACCCGCTGTGATGAAGGCTATATCGCTCCCATCCTGCCGTACGCCGAATCCGCAGATAAACGTATCCGTGCTGGCGCGCTCGCAGCACTCGCAAAACATGATTTAGATGATGCCGAACGTTGGTTTGAACGCGGACTTAAAGACCCAGCTGCGTGTGTCCGCATGGCAGTCGCAAAACTTTTGCCGACGCTTAATAGAATTGAGTATCAAGACCTTTTTGACATCGCACGGTATGATCCAAATCCAGTCGTCAAACGCTACACTAAAAAGAGACAGTAAAATAGGAGAATGAATTACCAACGCAAGATTATAATCGCCCTTGCAATGCTCATCGGCTTACTCGTGACGGGAAGCGTCGGTTATCTGATGCTTGAAAAGGATAGTGGATGGGCCCTCCTTGACGCAATCTATATGACTGTCATTACCTTAACAACTGCTGGGCATGACGATCTGGAAATGAGCGACAACGGACGCATTTTCACGATATTGCTCCTCGTTGGCGGGCTTGGCGTGTTCACCTACTGTGTTACTGTTGCTACCGCATTTCTGATTGAAGGACAACTACAGAGCTTTTTCCGACAACAAAAAATGATCCGAACAGTTCATAAATTATCAAACCACTATATCATTTGCGGACTCGGCGATACCGGTGTCCATGTCCTCGACGAAATGCTGAAGGCAGCAGTAGATTTTGTCGGCATCGAAGCCGAGGAAGAACGATTAATCCATCTTACCGATACACGCGATTTTTCATATCTCCACGGTGATGCAACGGATGATGAATTACTCATGCGGGCAGGTATCGAGCGGGCAAGAGGTCTTGTCACATGTCTCAGCCGCGACCAAGATAACCTATTTGTCGTCATCTCCGCGAGGAAACTGAACCCACACCTACGAATAGCTTCCAAAGCCGTTGAAGACAATTCCCCCGGGAAACTTATCACCGCAGGCGCAGACGAAGTCGTCTTACCCGATCATATCGGTGGCCTTCGTCTCGCATCCGGCATACTCCAACCCCAGCTTGTCGGGTTTTTGGAGAATATCACACAAAATCAAGACGGCGCTCAGTTTACCGAATCCGTTATCCAAAAAGGCTGCCCCGTAGATGGAATCTCACTCAAAGCCGCAAGCATTCGAGAACAAACCGGATTGGTTGTTATCGCAATCCGAGATAACGATGGAACGTTCCTCTATAATCCACCCGGAGATAAGAAAATGGTAGCCGGTGATGCCTTATTAGTTATAGCCAATCAGAAACAGCTACAAACATTACACAAACTTACAGGGGATTTAAGTTCACCGTGATAGTGTTGAAGTTTGCAGGTGTAGACAGCCCGCTTACAATACGAACCAGGGGAACTGTTCAAATTAACGCAAATCGGAAGGAAATATCTGTATGCTCGCAACAGTCCTAAGCAGTGCATTGCTCGGAATTGATGCCTATGTTGTAAAAGTTGAAGTAGATGTCGCTGGCGGGATGCCATACTTCAGCACCGTTGGCTTACCCGATAGCGCGATCAAAGAGAGCCGAGATCGCGTTACTGCAGCCATTAAGAACTCGGGTTTCTACTTCCCTCCAACCCGAATTACCGCAAACTTAGCACCTGCCGACATCCGAAAAGCAGGATCGGCGTTTGACCTCCCCATCGCAATCGGTGTTATGGCAGCTACCAATCAGATAGACACTGCCAGACTCGAAAATGCCATGATTTTGGGTGAACTCGCACTTGATGGAACCATTCGGGGCATACAAGGCGGACTTCCGATAGCCATCGCCGCAAAAGAGAACAATATAAAAAATCTCATCTTGCCCGCTGAAAACGCTAAGGAAGCAGCAATCGTGGACGGTGTGAACATCTACCCGATCGCAAGTTTATCAGAGGCTGCAGCATTCCTCAATGCAGAGCAGGAGATAGCACCAGAACCACATACGCTCGACACTGACACACAGACCACACAGCCAGAAATGCACATTGATCTACTTGATGTAAAAGGGCAAGAACACGTTAAGCGCGCCATTGAAGTCGCTGCTGCAGGCGGACATAACCTTATTATGATTGGACCGCCCGGATCAGGAAAGACAATGATAGCGAAGCGAATTCCGTCAATTCTGCCGAGACTCTCAATGGATGAATCCTTAGAGACAACAAAGATCCAGAGCATTATCGGTATTCTGCCAAGCGATACACCTCTGGTTGTAACCCGTCCATATCGTTCACCGCATCACACCATTTCAGACGCGGGTTTGATTGGCGGTGGAAATGTGCCGCGCCCCGGGGAGGTGAGCCTCGCGCATAACGGTGTGCTCTTTTTAGACGAACTCCCAGAATTCCGACGGAACGTTCTTGAAGTCATGCGGCAACCGCTTGAGGACCGACAGGTGACCATCTCCCGTGCAGCGGCATCGCTCACCTATCCCGCAAATTTTATGCTCGTCGCAGCGATGAACCCTTGTCCTTGTGGGTTTTTCAGCGATCCAAGCCGAGACTGTAAGTGCACACCGACTCAGATTCAGAACTATGTCTCCCGAATCTCCGGTCCGTTATTAGATAGAATCGACATCCAAGTTGAAGTGCCAGCGGTGAAATACGCCGAACTCTCTGCTGAAACAACCGGTGAACCTTCGGTACGCGTCCAAGAACGGGTCGAGGCAGCACGCCAAATCCAACACGGACGTTTTGCGGGTACAACCATACACGCCAACGCAGGTATGCAATCAAAACAGATACGGGAATACTGTAAAGTTGACGATCAAGCACAAGATCTCCTCCGAGTCGCGATTAACCAATTAGGATTGAGTGCGCGCGCTTACGACCGGATTCTGAAGGTAGCACGTACCATCGCAGACCTTGATCAAAACCCAAACATAGAAGCCGTCCATGTCTCTGAAGCCATACAATATCGGAGTTTAGACCGGAGTTTCTGGAAAGAATGAATTTTTAAATAAAGAGGACAAATGCAACCTAATTTTATTATATTTCTAACGGACGACCAAGGGTACGGCGACTTATCCTGTATGGGCGCGCCCGATTTCAAAACACCACACCTCGATAGGATGGCAGCTGAGGGTGCCCGCTTCACAGATTGGTACTCGAATTCCCCCGTCTGCTCGCCTTCACGCGCATCGTTGTTGACAGGACGATACCCGTGCCACGCGGGGGTCCGCTCCATTTTAGCAGGACATCGTACCGCTACAGGACTGCCGCCTTCTGTCCCGACGCTCGCAACAGTCCTCAAGGAACGCGGTTATTATACGGCGATGTCTGGGAAATGGCATCTCGGACTCGCAGAAGGTTCACGACCTGAACACCACGGATTCGACGATTGGTTCGGATTCATGGCGGGCTGTATCGACTTCTTTTCGCATATCTTCTACTGGGCTTTAGGACAACCCGGCATCGACCAGACACACGATCTCTGGGAAAACGGCGAAGAGATTTACCGAAACGGCGAATACTTCACCGAACTCATTACCGAATACGCCATCAGATACATCCGAAAATCTGTTGAACTCGGTAAGCCTTTTTTCCTCTACGTCCCTTACAATGCACCGCATTATCCGATGCACGCCCCACAGAAATACGTGGATCGGTTCCCGAACTTGCCGTGGGATAGGCAGATTATGGCAGCGATGCTCAGTGCTGTTGACGATAGCGTCGGCGAAATTTTTGCCGAATTAGAAAGACTTGGACTCACAGAAAACACGTTCTCCTATTTCCAGAGCGACAACGGTCCCTCGCGTGAAACCCGAAACTGGTTAGACGGCACACAAGATCCCTACTACGGGGGCACCGCAGGTAAACTGAAAGGGCATAAATTCAGCCTCTATGAAGGCGGCATCCGTTCACCCGGAATTATGAACTGGCCCCAGCGAATCCCTGCAGAACAAGTAATCAATGAAGTCGGCGCAGCGATGGATGTCTTCCCAACATTCCTTGCCGCAGCAGGTGGAGATCCTTCTGGGTATGAACTTGATGGACTCGACATCCTACCCACGGTAGCAAACGGTGAACTCATACCGCATCGCGACATCTATTGGGAGATGGGCAAACAGACCGCTGTGCGTCGCGGCAATTGGAAACTCGTGCTCAACGGTCAATTGGTAGAAGGTGCACCCCCAGAGGACGATGTACATCTTGCGGACCTCGAAACCGATATGGGTGAAACAGAAAATCTGAAAGACGCGCAGCCCGAACTTACCACTGAATTGACAAACGCAGCCCAAACATGGCGCGAAGGCATTGAAACACATTGGGAAACCGAATGGGTCAACCCGAATGGAACTACCGGTTATGTCAAAGAGAAGTAAAGTATTGACCGACAACCAAGATGCCTACGGGCACCTGCTTTCAGATTATCATAACGGCCGGGAAAACGTCGAGATTGTAGAAAGGGAAGATGGGTTCATTGATACAAGCAGGTTCGGACCTCGTAACTATCTCGCCGAATATGAGGATTGGGCTGAGCACCAAAAACGTGCCATAAGATATGCCACAGGTCGCGTCTTAGATATCGGCTGCGGCGCAGGACGGCATTCGCTCTACCTTCAGGAACAAGGACACAATGCCTTAGGTACCGATAATTCACCACTTGCGATCGAAACCTGTCAACGGCGTGGACTCAAAAACGTTCTTATCATCCCGATCACGCAATTAAGTTCCAAGATGGGGACATTTGACACAATGCTCATGATGGGACATAATTTTGGACTCGTCGGCAATTATAAAAGAGCAAAATGGTTATTGAGACGCTTCGCTGCCATGACAACGGATTCAGCGAAGATCATCGCTGAAACAATGGACCCCTATCAAACAGAGGAACCTTGTCATTTAGCTTATCATCAATTTAACCGAGATCGCGGACGCATGAGTGGTCAACTCCGATTGCGAATTCGTTACCGACAATATACCACGCCGTGGTTTGACTACCTGTTTGTTTCAAAGCCGGAAATGGAAGACATCCTTGATGGAACCCCCTGGCAGGTTGAACGCTATATTGACGCGGCCAATACACCAACTTATGTTGCAATTCTAACAAAACGGGCGCGTCATTGAAATTGCGGATATGCTTCTGTTAGTGAGAGGATCCCTACCGTTTATTCGGAAGGGATTAGTAACCGCACAAACTTTCTATTCTAATCTGTTCTAATGTCTACCTACTGATACTTTAATTGGACGTTCCGATAAAAATGCGGTATCATTATAGTGTTAGTTATGACAGGTACATTATTATCTGCACTCCTACACGTGTCCTGTCACCCGAGTAATACGGGATGCTGACGCTGACGATTTAGTATGTGCTGTCTCTATCATATTTATCATACATAGGCAGTCCTATATATAAACGAGGTAGGTCATGACCCTTTTTAAATTTGCATTTATTACGGATACACATCTTTATTTAAACGCACCGAGGAACTTCGCGGGCGGACTACAGCAACAAAAAAACAGTCTCGCGCTCTATGAAAAATTGGTTGAACAGTTGAACGCTTTTGATCCAGCATTTGTAATTCACGGTGGGGATATTGTCTGTGGTGGCAACAGTTTTGAGATGTCCGCGGCGGATTACGAAGCTGCGCTTGATAGTGCCAAAGAACTCGGTGAGCGTATAAACGCGCCTTGCTATTATATCCCCGGCAACCACGATCTGCATCCGGAAACCGGTGCTAAAGATGCCTACTTAGCACGCTTCGGTATCAACGGCATGGGTTCCGTCAGCTTTGTGCACGAAAATATCCGGTTTATTCTCCTCGATTCACAGGAGGTACCGGAAGATCTGACGCACGGGTATATCAGCACGAATCAATTGGCATGGGCAGAACGTGAATTGAAAAGGGCACGGGATTACGAGGAAGAAGTTTTCATCTTCTCGCACCAACTCCCTTTTCCAAGCGTTGAGTTTCAGGGGATCGGTTCAAGAGTTGCTAACTCCGCGGAAGTCCTTGAAATCACTTCACCTTTTGATAGACAGATTCTGGCATTCTTTTGTGGACACTTGCATCTCAACCGTGTTTTCAGAGAACAAGGTATGTTGTGCATCATCTCCGCCGGTGTTATCTGTTATCCGATGACGTGGCGGCAAGTCTTGGTGTATACCGATAGAGTTGATGTCCGTTGTCAGACAATTGATCTCCCAGAAGCCTTTGCCGAATCGGAGGCGGTTCAACCCGACAACAATCCCTACTTACTCGGCAGAGATCGCGATCTAAACTTCAGTATTCCACGGCAACCTTGAAACGGAGGCAATCAGTTCGGAGTTTATCAGAAAACTTCGTCGTTATCAGATACCTCTTTAACTGAAAACTGAAAACTAATAACTGAAAACTATTAATCAGATACCTCTTTAACCGATAACTGATAACTATTAAAATGATTGAAGTCCAAAATATCACAAAAAACTACGGTCCCTTTCAAGCCCTCAAAGACATCTCCTTTCAGGTAGATAAGGGGCAAATCGTTGGCTTTCTCGGCCCCAACGGTGCCGGAAAAACCACAACGATGCGAATCCTTACCTGCTTTATGCCAGCGAGTAGTGGACGCGTTACGATCGCCGGATATGACATCTTCAAAGAATCGAGAGAGGTTCGCAAACGCATCGGGTACCTCCCAGAAAACGTGCCCCTCTATCCAGAAATGACGGTGACAAAATACCTGAAGTACATGGCAAAGATCCGAAGCGTACCTCGAGGGAGTATCAAAGCACGGTTGGATAACGTAATTGAGGCGTGTGGACTCACAGAACGTAGGCACCAAATTATAGGGCAATTGTCTCGCGGTTTTCGACAACGCGTCGGTTTAGCACAAGCACTCATCCATGAACCAGATGTTTTAATCCTTGATGAACCCACCTCTGGGTTGGACCCACGGCAAATCGTCGAAATCCGAGAACTCATCAAGGCACTCGGCAAAGAGCGGACAATCCTATTCAGCACGCACATCTTACCTGAAGCGAGTATGACATGTGAACGGTTGATTATTATCAGCAGAGGCAAAATTACAGGGGATGTTCAACTGGAAGGCGGTCGCGCCGTCCCAGAACAAGATGATACGAATGGTAAGCAAGTAGCACCTGCAACGCTCTCTCTTGAAGTAGCAGGTGCTGCAGCCGACGATATACTGAACGCACTCACGGATATCCAAAACGTGCTTCAAGTCGAACAGATCGATGCTGGGACAGATGCAACCGTAACGTTCCGGCTGCACTATACACCCACCACCGATATTCGGGCAGAGGTGGCAGAAATTATCGTCGGACGTGGATGGCAGCTACTTGAAATGCACACGACCGAAATGTCTTTGGAAGAGTTGTTCCTATCCTTAACAGTATAGTGGATGCCGCTCCACAACTACAAACAAAACCGAAACTTCCTTAGTCGGCTGGCACATCAAGTGGTAGTTTCAACTGCTCGCGAATGGATCGCCGGACCTCATCACAGATACGCATCGCGTGTGCTGCTTCGTCTGCGGTCGCGAACTTTCCCGGATAGCGAGGATCAACGGCGTGCTCCGACAACTTTGAAAAATCATTCCGCCACGCCTCCCAAGCAGGAAGAGCAGGAACTATTAGGTTCAATAACTCTTTTAAATCGTGGGTCCTTGGAAACGGGATGTCCGCCTCTTGAAGCCACGCCTTTAGATACTTTTCAATACACTGCTGGGCGTGGAAACAGATGGCATCATTTACCGGATTCTGTCCTTGAAGCACTTGCTGCGCGACAGTATAATCGCCTTCGGCTTTCTGCACCCATTCCTCTGTCAACGGATTCATCGCGTCTTCTTCCTTCTTTACGGGTTTCAAGAAAAAATTAGGGGTTTCATAAAGCACCTCACCCTTTCCAGTAATCTCTCGGAGAAACCAATCGTTATACGCGAGACGATATGCCAGGTCTTCAGGCGAATGCACAAGCACATGCAGATGGAAAGGACGCGCGAGACGCTGCCGAATCTCTATCTCTCGCTGGCGGGTTTCCGATTTCGCTACCGGCATGACGACCAGCAAATCAACATCGGAGGACTCCGTGGGCGTGCCATACGCATAAGAGCCAAAGAGAATAATCTGTAGCGGTGAGAACTCTTGCACGATGTCATCACATGTCGCTTGAATCTCTTGACGGGTAACCATGATCATCCCTTTTCCGTTTCGGCATGCTTATAACAGAAGTGTATCGTGAACATCAGCAAACACATCGTTAATTATGCCACACCGCCGTCGCATATACAAGACAAATCTTAAAAAATATTGATTTCTAAATGTATCTATTGTATAATCAACACCACGCAATCACTTGAACAAGGAGCCACGATCGTCTTAAAACAATACCTATGAAACTCGTTACCTTTCAAACCCAATCACCAGACGCAACACCTAAGCTTGGGGCATGGATTCCGGGCGACCAAATTGTTGACCTCACGGCAGTTGCCTCGGACATGTCCGAATTCTTTGAACGGAATTGCATCGCTGACGCACAAAAACATATTGACCAGACGGCTGACGGTATCTTCCCTGTCGCTGATGTACAACTGCTCGCACCGTTTCCACGCCCAGCAAGCCTACGGGATTTTGGCGTATTCAAGACCCACATGGATGCTGCCTCACGCATTACAGGCAAAGAGATCTCGCCGGAGTGGTTCAAACTGCCCAACTATTACCGCGGCAGTACCAGTCCGTCCTCTATTGCCGGACACGAAGCCGTTGTTACGTGGCCCAACTATACAGAAAAACTCGACTTTGAACTGGAGTGGGGGATCTACATTGGGAAAACTGGCAAAAACATCTCCATAGAAGAAGCACCCGAGTACATCGCTGGTTACACCATTTACAACGACATTAGTGCCCGCGACATCCAGTTCCGACACATGACGTTGTCGCTCGGTCCTGCCAAGGGCAAGGATTTTGATAACAGTAATATCATGGGGCCCTATCTCGTCACGCCAGATGAAATCAGTGATCCTTATAACCTCCGAATGATTGCCAGAATCAACGGCGAGGTCTGGGCAGACGGAAATACATCGGATATGTATTATTCCTTCGCTGAGATGATTTCATTTGTCTCACAATCAGAGACGCTGCATCCGGGTGAATTTTTAGGTTCCGGCACCGTCGGAAATGGGTGTGGATGGGAACTCGACCGCTGGATTCAACCGGGGGACATCGTTGAACTTGAAATCGAGAATATCGGTGTACTGAGAAACCAAATCGGTGAACCAGAAGTGAACCCAGCAGAATGGACAGAAAAGGGACTTTAAAGCCTGTCTCATAAATACCAGTTTGCACGTACTTAATTGCAAGTCCCCCTGATAAGGGGGATTTAGGGGGTTTCTTCCATGAGACCTCTTTTCCAGTATATTCTTAAACTATTTATGAGATGTGCTGTAGATACAATCAACGAATAAAAACAAAACGGTAAAAATGCGACTTAAAGACAAAGTAGCCATTACAACAGGTGCCGCATCCGGCATCGGAAAAGCCACAGCCATCCTGTTTGCCGAACACGGCGCGAAGGTCGTCGTTGCGGACATTGATGAAAAGGGTGCGAACCAGACTGTCGCTGACATCCGCGGTGCAGGCAACGAAGCGACCTACGTCCAAACCGACGTGACAATTTCAGGCGATACCGAGCGGATGGTTCAGGAAACCGTCAGCAGATACGGAAAACTGGATATTCTGTTGAGCAGTGCCGGCATCGCAATGCGACTCCCAGTCGGTGATTTGCCAGAAGCAGACTGGCATCGCTGTTTAGATGTCAACCTTACCGGTGTCTACCTTTCTGCCAAAGCAGCGATCCCCGCCATGCGGGAAAACGGCGGTGGCTCCATTATCAACCTCTCCTCTATCTACGGGCTCGTCGGTGCGGACGTGCGGGCAGCGTATGTCGCTTCCAAAGGCGGTGTGACGAACCTCACCCGCGGAATGGCACTCGATTACGCGGAGGACAACATCCGAGTCAACTGCATCTGTCCCGGCTTCGTCGAGACACCGTTGGTTGCGGGTGTCATCAAAACACCAGAGGAATATCAGATTCTTGCGGACAAACACCCGATGCGCAGGCTCGCGCAGCCCGAAGAAATTGCCTACGGTGCACTATACCTCGCCTCCGACGAATCCGCCTTCGTCACAGGCATCGCCTTGCCGATTGATGGCGGCTACACCGCCGGATAATTCACGAGCAGGCTGCAGCAATCCGTTACACACGGATACCGTCCGACAAACTGTTATTCTACAGCCAACCCAACTTTTAGATTAAAATTCCGATTCTTCCGAAATTATGCACCTTTTCCACCCACAAATTGTGTCATTAATAGTTAAAATCTCTATTCCCAGCAGAAAGATGTCGTAGATGGAGCGAGAAAAATGAATAGACTTTATGGGATTCTACTGATATGCACTCTCTCAATCGGATGTGCAGCACTGATGACAGAACAGACCTACGTTCGCGTTGATGCCCCGGTCACAGAAAAGTTTATCTTCTCTGGAGTCGTATATTCCATCCCAGAGCCAAAAGAGATTCGGAAGATTATTGTGCTTGGTGAAGGGATAGTTGAAAATATAGATATTTACGCGCGGGATGGTGAATTCAATTGGAAGGCGATTAAAAAGATTAAAGACACTGTTACCTTCCCACTTGAAATTACGATGGTTGCAAATACAGATGCCATTCGGATTATACAAAAATCTGTGACAGGCAAAGGGCAAATTCACACCGTTGAATTTTACACGGTTACCTCAGAAAACCAGTAATTTTCCTCACATCACAATCTTGAAAGGAGACCAAAAATGAGAAGGATCGTATCTGCTTTGCTTTTCGGACTCACATTAAGTGTATGGCACATACCACACAGCACATCGGCAGACAAGATTGTTTTTGTGTGTTTTCCTGATGGACGCAGATGGGAAAAACATCACCGAACTCACTAATAACGGTGAAAATACCCCTTCTTGGTCACCAGATGGCAAACAGATAGCTATTGACGTGTTTCCAGGTCCCCCCGTGATAGGTGCCGTAGGTATAGCCGCGGGTCCACTTCCAGGAAAACCTCATATCAGGGTAATGGATGCAGAGGGTCGTAATTCGGAGTTCATCGCTGTAGGACATTCTCCTTCATGGCAATCCACATTTCCGGGGGCGACGACTGCGGTCTCTCCTGTTGACAGAGATGTTTCCGTATGGGGAGCGATTAAATCTGACGGCGGTTTGAAATAAAGGATACTAAGTAGATGCAGATACTGCATGAAATTTATTGTATTTACTATAAATTGCACGAATTTTGCCAGTTTTAGACAAAAATCCAGATTTTTTCGCTTTCCTTGAAAATTATGCACATTTTCTGCCATAAAATTGTATCTTTAACAATTGAAACGTATGTTTGGGCAATTTGTATGGTAGCCATGCATCCTTTGCAAGCATCAGTGTCTATTTTTAATTCAAAAACCTGCTGAATACCCCCTGAGGGAGAACCCTGATGGAAAACAATGATGTTCAACTGATTCGGAGAATCTTGTCAGGCGACGACGCGGCATTCACCACTTTAGTGGGGAAATACCAAAAGAGTGTCCACGCACTTGCGTGGCGAAAGATTGGTGATTTTCACATCGCCGAAGAAATTACACAAGACACCTTCCTCCAGGCATACAAAAAACTTTCAATGCTGAGAAACCCTAATCAGTTTGCAGGCTGGCTTTATGTCATTGCAACTAATCTTTGCAATCGGTGGCACCAAAAGAAGAAACTTCCGACGCAATCGCTGGAGGGCACACCCATGACAGAAATAGAGAAATCTTCTTACAAACGTTATGCATCCGAGCGACGGGAGACAGAAACCACCGAACATCACCATGAAATCGTCAAAAAACTTTTACAAAAACTACCAGAGAGCGAACGGACGGTCGTAACCCTCCACTATCTCGGTGAAATGACCATTAAGGAGATCGGTAGGTTTTTAGGCGTGTCGGTGAACACGATTAACAGTCGGTTGCGCCGGGCAAAGAAGCGTCTACAAGAGCGAGAAGAACTCTTGATTCAGGAGATGCTCGGTAGCGTCCAATTACCCGCTACCCTTATGGAAAACATCGCTCGCCAAGTTGCGAATATAAAACCGATACCAACACCCGTTGGGAAACCTTTGGTGCCATGGGCGGCTCTCGGCACAGCGGCTGTTTTAATTATATTGGGGCTCGGCGTGGGTAATCAATACCTCGCCCACTATCAGAAACCGTATAGTTTCGAGGCAGAATTTGAACCAACGATTGAAATCGTTGATGCCCCTATCGTCCTCTATATTGATGCAAAATTAGCACTGCAAAATCAGTTTGGAAGGACTGTTATCCCCAATAAGCAAAATCGTACGAGTTTGTCTGTTGATCCTGAAACCCCAAGCACTCCTCAATCCGAAAAACGGTTCTTTGGGTTAACGCTTGCTGAAATTGAAGCGGAAATCCCCGATCTTGAAAAAGAAATCCGAACCAATCTCACTAAGGCTGCGGCACTCTACACCGAGCTGCGACGCACAGATGGCACAGCAGGGATGTCTACTCGAATTGCCACATGGCGCGACGAAACATGGCAAGAGGTGCAGCGACTGTTCCAAGAGGTCGTTGAGACCGGAAAAATTCGGAGATATAGGTCTTATTTGAAGGTGACAGGGGTAGAGAGGGATCCGGTCCTCCCCGGCGGATGGATCTATGCGCTGATGGAACCCCTCCCGATGCGGGTCATCCCCAGCAGAGCATTCAGTGAATCTTCTGAGCAAGATAGTGCTAAGCGTTTCCCCAATGAAAATTAGATATAGGAGGAAACAATGCCTCTTTTAAATATGAAAACGAACCGTTTCCTACTTTCCTGCTTTGTCCTTTTCACATGTCTTACAACAATACTCGCACAGGAAACACCACAAGATGCATCAAAAACAGACCTTGATTTCAATGCCCTTTTAGCAGCGATTAAACACCATAACGCACTACTGAAATCCGGTGAAGGCGAAGTCGTTTATACGCTTGGGGTCCTTCCGTTCAATACTGACATCGATGCCAATCCAGACACCACTATTATTACCGGCACCATCGCCTTCAATGCAGAAAACACACGTTTCGATGCAGAGGAGACCCCTTTTCATTCACAAGGAAAAACCACTATCATTACACCGAGCGGAAGATGGGAAATTGTGCCTCACAAACATAGAAAACCTAACTACTCCTTTAACACAGAAGAACAACCTCAACTCATCAATCCTTTTCATGATGTGGATCCGAGACGGTGGCTCACATTGAGAAGCAAAGATTTAGCAACCTATCTGAGAAGAAAGAACTTCCAGATCACAGGACGCGAGGGATTCAAAAATAGTCTCTGTTATGTTTTGGAGGCAAAAGACGGAGATAGAACCGAAAAGATTTGGATCGCACCCGATCAAGGATTCCGATACCTAAAACACGAAAGTCAATTCCCTCGTCCAGTCGATGCACTTGACAGCGAGGTGCCGATGGAGGCACTCTGGATCGACCGCACGATAATCTCTTATCAGCAACACGGGGAGATTTGGTTCCCTAAAGCAGTCTTTGATGAATCCGCTTGGCTCGACTTTAAGCCAAAGGATCCTATAATTTCCGGACAGCAACTGGAGATAAAGAATTTCAAAATCAATCACGACATACCACCAGAAACGTTTATCGTTGATATTCCGGACGATGCGATGATTAAGGTGAATCAAGAAAAACAGAAATTGTCCAAGGCAGAATTCCTCAAACGCTACGGACAGCAATAGGAAAACCGATTGTTTCGGCAATGCTATAACGGACTATTGCCACCTACCCCGGTCTATTCTGATGCTGACAACTGATGGTTTTCGACTCCTGACCGCTGATAACCAAATACTTCCTGACTTTGCGAATGAAAACTGAACTAAGTAAGGAGGAAAACAGTGTCTCTTTTAAACCTGAAATCATATCATTTCCCAGTTTCTTGTATTGTGTTTCTCGTGTGCCTTACAGCCGTATTCGCGCAGGATACACCGCTGCGAGACGCCGCAGAAGATGAGCTTGACCTCAAAGCACTTTTAGCAGCTATCAAACATCATGATGCCCTACTCAAATCCGGTGAAGGCGAAGTTGTCCATACCGATGAGCAACCTCCTATAGAGGCAGACACGCGTATTGTTAAAGTGCGTATCACTTTCGATTCAGAGAACACGCGCTTCGATTCACAAAGAGAAATTACGATCCTTACACCAACCGAAATGTGGCAGATTGCCCCTCACAGGCAGAGACATCCTAAATACCACTTTAGCACAGAACCCCGATCATTTTATGAGAATGTGGATCCGAGGCGATGGCTCATCAAACATTTAGCAACCCATCTTGAGCGCGACAACTTTCAGATCATAGGACGTGAGGTTTTCAACGATATTCTCTGCTATGTCTTGGAAGCAAAACAGGGAGATACGTCCGAAAAAATTTGGATCGCGCCTGAACAAGGGTTCCGATACCTAAAACGTGAAAACCGATTCCCCCGACCCGTAGACGCTCTGGATAGCGATATTCCGATGGAGGCACTCACCATCATCCGCACGATAATCTCCTATCAGCAATTCGGAGAGACGTGGTTCCCGAAAACAGTCTTTAGTGAATATGCTTGGCTCGACTTTAAGGCGACATATCCTATAATTTCCAGAGAGAGACTGGAACTCAAGAACTTTAAAGTGAATCATAATCTACCACCAGAAACGTTTACCGTTGACATCCCCGACGATGCAATGATTAAGGTGGAAGGAATCAATAAGCCATTGACCAAACAGGAATTCCTCAAGCAATACAAACAACAGACTGAAAACTGATAACTGGCAACTGAAAGCCACTTGACTTTGCTGGCGTTGTTCCGTAAAATAACTACAAAGGAACATTTCATCATGTTTAAATCGAAATTATTTTGGGGTGGCGTATTACTCTGCGGTGTGGCGATACTCTTCGGTATCCTGATTCACAACGCAAATCAACCGCAAGAAACAATAACAATCTACAAAACCGTCACACCGGAATCACGCGTTAAATCCGAGGCTTCAGAAAAACCGACGACTCAGATAAACGACGAGGTAGACAAAACAGAACTCGTTTCTACATCTATAGATTCCGATGTATTAACAGATACTGAAGACTTTTCCTCGGAAGAAGCACAATTTTTCCTCACGGAAGCACAAACCGAGCAGAACACTCCGTCCGATGAAACTGAAACTGAAAGCGTCACTGAACCTGAAGAGGAACGTTTCTTCGGATTAACACTCGCTGAAATCGAAAAGAAAATTCCTATGCTTGAAGAAGAAATCCGAACCAATCTCACCAAGGCTGTAGAACTCTACACTGAACTGAGAAGTACGGATGGAATGGCAAGTAAGTCACCTCCGTACTTCTCAGGTGAGATTGCTACTTGGCGAGACGAAACTTGGAAAGAAGTCAAGCGACTGTTCCACGATGTCGCTAACACTGGAAAAATTATGAGCTATACGTCCTATTTGAAGGTGACAGGTGGAGATAACCCGCTACTTCCGGGCGGGTGGATCTCTGAATTGATGGAACCGCTGCCAATGCGGGTTAGCTACAATGGGACATTTCAATAAATTCTTTTAACAGGAGATAGGAGAACAACAATGTTTCTTTTAAACGTGAAGGCGATCCGTTTTGTAATTCCGTGTTTCGTTTTTTTCGCGTGTTTCACGACGACATTCGCACAACAAGAAGACGCACTGCCTGTCTTACCACAGAACGCCGCAGATGCTGAAAACGATTTCAATATGATCCTACTCGGCATGGAAAATTATGACGGAGCCGCACTATCCGGCGAGGGAGAATGTCTATATGTCTTTAGACAACCCGGAACGCCTGAGGCCTATAGCACCTGGAAGGCGCGTCTGGCGTTTGACCCATGGCACACACGTATAGAATTTGAAGAAGGCTTTTCCAACAATACACAAACACCGAGAGCAACCCTTCTTTCATCGCCAAGCGGCACTTTGGAGATAACATACGCTAAAGCAGAGGAACCGAGTTACCATTTTCGGCGTAGCTTGCAAGCCGAAAACTTGCTATTAAAAAGTCGGCGTAACTTGCAAGTTTCCGAAAACTTGCAACTAAAAAGCCAAACAGAGATTGAATTAGGTGCTTCAAGAGATTGGGTGGATCCAAGGCGATGGCTCCATAGCATTGACGGACGGGATTTACCGACCTATCTGAAAGCGCAAAACTTCCGTATCCTAAAATCCGAGTTTTTCAACGGTTTTCCGTGTTATGTCCTTGAAGCAAAACAAGAAAATGGCTTTGAAAGAATTTGGGTCTCGCCTGAGTTGGGGCTGCGCTACCTGCAGTATGAAAACCGATTTTTAAGTGCGACAGTTTCCGCAGATGGACAAATCAAGAAAGGCACACCCTCCGTCAGACGCATTAGACTCTCTTATGGACTATATGGTGAGGATGCATGGTTTGTCACAAATGGAATCGCTGAAACGCTCTGGATCGATGCCGATGGCGAGGAATACCTTATCAACCGGGCTATCATAGAAACACAGAATTTCATAGTGAATCACGAGATTCCAACTGCGGTATTCGCTGTTGACATCCCTGGTGATGCCACGATTCAGGTAGAAGCATTGGATAAGAAATTATCGGAAGCCGAATTTCGCCAATGGTACGACGAAATACACTTGGAAGGTATAAGACTCATCAAAGACCGATAATTGATCCAACAAAATTTACCTAAACTTTTTCACTGGCGAGGTTACCCGACCTCGCCTTTTATATTTCCATAGCATTTTATGGAAAAATATGATAAAATATAAAGAGGTGTAAATATCCACTGGTAGCTGTGCTTTACAAGCGCGCCGATTGAATACATATTATTAATCGTCCAATTCACCAATAGTTCAAAAATGCGGAAACTCTCTTTAGCTGCCTTTCTTATTCTACTGCTCAACAGCGCATACCTGTTCAGTTTCGGCGAACCGACGCTCTTTTATATATTCAACGTCCTACTCCACATTGGACTCGGTACCGTCCTGATACTCCCGTTCTGCATCTATGTCTATAAGCATTTAGGGTATCGCTTGCAAGCCCATATTCAGAAGCAAAGCATCTCAACGCTCGGACAATTGGGGGGCATCGGAATAGCCGTTGGTATCATCACTGGTGTCTATCTGATGATCGTCGGTGCGACAACTCCCCATCGGTGGCTTCTCATCACACACATTGTCAGTGTGAGCGTGGGTTGCCTCCTTTTCTGCATTTACCTACTGAGAAGTGCCGAACTTCTTACGCCATTGCTGCGAAAAATAACAGTAGGCGTATTGGCTATCGTCGTTATTTTCCCCATTGGTGCGAAACTCGCGCAACACTACCTTCCGAATGAAATGTATCTCGTCAAAAATCCCGCACTGCCACCCACAAGCATGTACGAGGAAGGCGGTGGCACAACAGGACATTTTTTCCCCGCATCCGTCGAAACGGAAACAGGTGCCTTAATTCCGACGGATTTCTTTCTTACGTCAGAAACCTGTGCTGCAAAAGGGTGTCATCCAGATATCTATCAGCAGTGGAACGAATCCGCCCATCACTTCTCCTCTTTCAATAACCAGTGGTATCGCAAGTCAATTATCTATATGCAGGAAGTCAACGGCATTGAACCCTCCAAATGGTGTGGTGGCTGCCACGACCCAGCGATCCTGCTCAACGGCGTGATGGACAAACCCATACGGGAGAACCTCCATACACCCGCCGCACAAGCCGGACTCGCCTGCACAGCATGCCACTCCATCGAACGCGTCAAGGATACAATGGGTAACAGCGGATACGTGATCAAATATCCGCCACTTCACGACATCGCCGCCAGCGATAACCCGATCATTCGGAATCTGCACAACTACCTCATCCGACTCGATCCAGAGCCGCACAAAAAGAGTTTCCTCAAACCGTTTCATCGTCAAAACACCGCCGAATTCTGTTCAACATGTCATAAAGTGCACCTTGATGAACCCGTCAACAATTTCCGTTGGGTGCGCGGCTTCAACGACTACGACCAGTGGCAGAAAAGCGGTGTCTCTCACCAAGGCGCGTTGTCCTTCTATTATCCTGAAAAGGCGAAAAAGTGCGTCGATTGTCACATGCCGCTTGTCGATTCCACAGATGCCGCAAATATCAACGGTAAGGTTCACAACCACCGCTTCCCCGCAGCGAACACGGCACTCCCGTTCGTCAACCAGCATCCCGACCAACTCAAAGCCGTGACAGATTTTTTGCAGGATGAAGTTGTAACGTTAGACCTATTCGCAGACGGTGCCCCAATTCCAAGCGACGGGGTTGAAATATTGCGAAATGGAAACACACGGATCGATGTCGTGGTACGCACGCGCGGAGTCGGACACCGTTTCCCCGCTGGTACGATTGACGCGTTCGATATCTGGTTGGAGGTGAAGGCTACTGATGAAAACGGAAAGATCGTCTTCTGGAACGGTAGGATCGCCGCACCCGATGGCAACGGACCCGTTGATCCGAGCGCGCACTTTTACCGCGCCTACATGCTGGACGCACACGGCAACCTGATTAACAAGCGAAACGCTTGGGCATTACGAACCGTGCTCTATTCAAACACCATCCCACCAGGTGCCGCCGACACTGTCCGCTACCGACTCGAAATCCCGTCTGATTGCGGAGATATTCTCACTGTGGAAGCGACACTCAGCTACCGTAAATTCAATTGGTGGCATACACAGTGGGCTTACGCCGGTGTCCGAGACCCAGAAGATACCAACTTCCAAGTAGATAAAGGCTACGATGACGGTAAGTGGGTCTGGACGGGTGATACTTCGGATGTCGCTGGGAAAATTAAGGCAATCCCAAATCTACCGATTATAGAGATGGCAACTGCTACAGCAACTTTAAAAGTAGTAGGCACAGTCCCTGGGTTTCCGTCCACTGAAGTCATAGAGAACGCACGCGAACGCTGGAACGACTACGGCATCGGACTCCTCCTGCAAGGCGATCTAAAAGCCGCAGAAACCGCGTTCCTCAAGGTAACTGAGATAGAACCGGGATACCTCGACGGATGGGTCAATGTCGCAAGAGTTAAAATTGAAGAAGGCGATATGCAGGGTGCCGAAGCCATGCTTGAAAAAGCATTTGAAATCCAGAGGACGCTGCCACCGGAAAACCCGCATCGCGCGAAGGTTCACTACTTTTATGCCCTCGTTCAGGAAACGCACGGCAACTATGACACAGCAATAGAGCATCTCCAGCGTGCCGCTGCGCAATTTCCACGAGACACCCGCGTCCGCAACAGACTCGGACGTATGCACTTCCTCAAACGCGACTATGAAACTGCGCTCACTGAATTCCAGAAAACGCTCACCGTTGACCCAGAAGATTTGGATGCACACTATAATATGATGCGCTGCTATCGCGCCCTCAAGAATCCCTCGCTCGCCGCGAAATCGCAGAAACTCTATCTACGTTTTAAGGCAGACGAATCCGTTGATGCCATCACCGGCATCCCCCGCCGTGCCGATCCGAACGTCAATCGCGAACGCCAACCGATTCACGAACACACCAATAGTTATGAACCCCCATCCAACCCATAAGCATCAGAAACCCGCAATTTATAAGGAACAAAACAATGATAATACCGCCTAATATGGAGCATCAGAAATTGACGCTTAGAGGTTGTCTCGGATTAATAGTTTTTACCTTGAGCCTTTTGCTTGGATTTTGGTTGGTTGTTAAGTTTGACATGTGTGCCCTCCGAGTAGCGGGTGAAGGAACTGGGTTAGAAAACCGTTCTACCATAGATAGCAATCCGAATTTTGGACATCCCTCTTACAAGCGTTTTCAATTTGACAACGCATCTATAATATGCTATCCTATAGGAAAATTACCCAAAATCGAGACAGCAACGCTATTCCTTGGAAACTATTTTGACGACCAATCACATAAGAGACCTTCTAAAACAATTACCCGCCATCGAAAAACTCCTGAACACGCAGGAGATGCTCGACCTGCAAGCCACCTACGCGCGCCCGCTCGTTACAGAAGCCCTACGCGCTGCAGTTGCTGACATCCGAAAAGAGATACTCAGCGGAAACTACACACAACTGCCAGAACACGCAGAATACGCAGAACGGACGCTCCAGAAAATCGCGGCGAAAATAGCACCGCGCATGCAACCTGTCGTCAACGCGACAGGCACGGTTACACATACCAACTTAGGCAGATCTTTGCTAAGCGATGATGCTTGCGAAGCCATCCAACAAGCCGCACAAAATTACGTCAATCTCGAATACGACATCGAAACCGGCAGCCGAGGACATCGGGACAGAATCACCGAACCGCTCCTTCAGCAGTTGACGGGCTGCGAGGCTTCCACGGTCGTCAATAACAATGCTGCTGCTGTGCTACTCGCGCTTCAGACCGTGGCACGCGGTAAAGAAGTTATCGTCTCACGCGGCGAATTGATCGAGATCGGCGGGGCATTCCGTATCCCAGACGTTATGGCAGCAAGTGGTGCGATACTCCGAGAAGTCGGCACCACAAACCGAACCCACCTCCGAGATTACGCTGAGGCCATCAATGAGAACACAGGACTCTTGCTTAAGGTGCATCCGAGCAACTACAAAATCCTCGGTTTCACTTCAACCCCCACAATGGAAGAAATAACGGAACTCGGCGCAGCGCAAGGCATCCCGACAATGGAAGACCTCGGCAGCGGCGCGCTCATCGATATGGCAGCCTATGGACTTCCGCACGAACCACTTGTCGGCGAACGTATCGCAAGCGGTGTCGATATTGTCACCTTCAGCGGCGACAAACTGCTGGGTGGACCGCAGGCAGGAATCATCGTCGGTAAAGCGGCATGGATCGAAAAGATGCGGAAAAACCCGATGATGCGAGCACTTCGGGTCGATAAACTCATCATTGCCGGTCTATCTGCAACATTGCAACGCTATCTCATTGACAGCACTACTGCCGCCGAACAATTTCCGATGCTCAACCGCTACACCCGCCCTATCGAGACACTCCACGCTGTCGCAGAAGAAGTCAAAGCGCAACTTCAAGACCTTTTCGTGGAAAAAGTCAACATTCAAGTCTCGGAAACCTACGGACAGATCGGGAGTGGTGCCCTTCCTGTTGAGACGCTTCCGAGTGTCGCACTTGTGCTTAAACCTTCAGAGATTTCCGCTGAAACACTCGCTGCACAGTTCCGAAACGCTACAATCCCTGTCATCGGTAGAATTAAGGACGGATTCTTTTGGCTGGATCTCCGCACGATCTATGAGAGAGAACAGGTGTGGATAGTCGAAGCCGCCACGCAAGTAGCTAAAACGCTATGAAGATTGCCGATATTCTTCTTATATGCATCGTCTGTGTGAGTATACCCGCCTGCACGCAGAACAATGACGATTCACCCGCCACCGAACACACAACTGAAATCGTTTCTGAGATTGACGGTGCCACAATGGTCTTGATTCCAGCAGGGATGTTTCAGATGGGGTCCACGACCGGGGATAGCGACGAACAACCCGTGCATACTGTTACCCTCAACGCATTCTACATGGACCAGTATGAGGTAACGAACGCGCGCTACCAAAAATTCGTCGAAAGCACAGGCCACCCGCAGCCACCATTGTCGCATAACCCGCGGTTCAATGCCCCAGACGCGCCTGTCGTCCATGTGAAGTGGCGTGATGCTGCTGCCTACGCCGCATGGGCAAATAAACGGCTCCCGACTGAAGCCGAATGGGAATATGCCGCACGCGGAAATCTGACTGGAAAATTATACCCGAATGGTGATATAATAACACATACAGATGCGAATTTCGGCGGCACAAGCGAAACAGATCAATGGAAGTGGACGGCCCCGGTCGGCAGTTTCCCGCCTAACGGCTATAACTTATACGACATGGCAGGCAATGCCTGGGAATGGTGTTTCGACGAATACAACGGTGAATTCTATAGCATGAGTCCACAAAACAGTCCGCGCTTCGGCAGAGAGATCGCGCCAGATAACGAAAATTTCCGGATCCTACGCGGTGGTGGCTGGGGCGGGAGTCCTGAGGATCTCCGCGTCGCAGATCGGTGGTACCATCTCTCATCTGGCAGTACCATCGGCTTTCGCTGCGTGAAAAATTTAGACGAATAACCGATAACTATTATGGCAGTTTCCGTTCAATTAACCCACGTCACAAAAGCATTTGACACGACGATTGCTGTCAATGATGTGAGTCTGAACATTGAGAAGGGCGAATTTTTCTTCCTCCTCGGTCCATCCGGATGCGGTAAATCAACCTTTCTCCGTATCGTCGCCGGATTCTACAAACCTGACACCGGCGAATTACGGTTTGACGATACCGTTGTGAACAATGTGCCGCCGCATCAACGCAATACAGGGATGGTGTTCCAAAATTATGCCCTCTGGCCCCACATGTCCGTCGCCGAAAACATCGAATACGGACTTACACTTCGCAAACTCGGCAAATCGGAACGGAACGAAAAGATTACGCGCGCCTTAGAAATGGTGCAGATGATAGACTATCACGACCGCGCCGTCAACACACTTTCAGGCGGACAACAGCAGCGCATCGCACTCGCTCGCGCCCTTGTCATTGAACCGAGCGTCCTCCTTCTCGACGAACCGATTAGCAATCTCGATGCCGCGCTCCGACAACAGATGCGCGACGAAATCAAACAGATCCACGACCGAACGAATATCACAATGTTTTATGTCACGCACGATCAAGTCGATGCGCTCTCTATGGCAGATCGGATGGCAATCATGCAGGATGGCGTTGTCATTCAGGTCGGTACCCCGCGCGAGGTGTATCAGTTTCCAAAGAACGCTTTTGTGGCAAGTTTCGTCGGGGAAACCAACTTTATCTCTGGTAAAGTCCAGCACACATCAAACGGGAGTGCTACAATCGAAACACCCGTCGGAACACTTCACTCTGAAACTATTTATCACGCCTTAAGCGAGGGAACACCCGTGCAGTGCTCAATTCGCCCTGAGGCACTCATCGTCAACAACAACCAGAACAGTGGTAACCACGCCGAAAACACGATAACCGCAAAGATTACCGCAGTCAACTACTTGGGCAGGATAGAAGAATACCAATTGGTAACCGCAGACGTTCCGCTCAAAGCCGTGCATTACAACCCCGGCACCGAGACAAAAAAGCCCGGAGATACCGTGCAAATCTCAATAGCAGCAGCGGCAATTATCCCACTACCAGATTGATACTACCCTATTATTGTAGGCATGTTTTGGAAACGGACCGGACAAGGAAATAAACGAAATGCAATTGACACCAAGCCAAGAAGACGCTCTTAATATAGAAAAACACGTCTGCGTAACCGCCGGTGCCGGGTCCGGAAAAACCACCGTGTTGGTCCAACGCTACCTCAAGATTTTGCGTGAACGCGACCTTACACCGCGCGAAATTGTCGCCATTACTTTCACAGAGAAAGCCGCTGCCGAGATGAAGGAACGCATTATTGAAGAGATGGCTGAGGAAACAGAAAACGTAGGTGTAGAATACAGTAATTCACTTCAACGTTTTCGCGATGCGATGAACTCAGCACACATATCAACCATCCACGCCTTCTGCGCAAGTATCCTGAGAGAATTTCCGTTCCAAGCCCATGTGCCAGCCAACTTCAGCATTGTACAAGGCATCGACCAGAAACTCCTACTACAGAAAACCATTCGCGAAACCCTCAAGACCATCGCCACAAACGAGGAAGACGAACACCGTCCAGAACTGACACGTCTCTTACAACGCTACGGAGGACAGCAAAAACTGACGGATTTCTTCTCCGATTTAGTGGAAAAACGCGATAGTCTTGAACGTCTCGTGAAGAAAATGTATAGCAATCCGAACGACACAGAGATTCGCACAAACTTGGAACGACAGATTCGCGAAGAGTTGATGTCAAAGATTGATGTTGCCGAATTCATTCGATGCTTAAACGCTGTTTTGGAAGTCGCAAAAGGGACCAAGGCAGAAAACGCTAAAAATCTAATAAAGCAATTAGAAGCACTCTACAAGCAGAACCCAGACTCGCCCGAAGGACTGAATTTGCTCAAAGAAATTGGCGATTTAATTACAATCCAAAATGGTAGTATCGCGACAAGCGGCTTTCTGCCGAAAAGTGTTGACAGAACAGGCATTGTGGATCAGATCGCCTTTCTGGAACCAACTGCGAAAAAGATTAAAGACGTTCCAATTCTTGAAAAAGAAAAAGATGAGAACAAAAAAGCCGATGTTGAAACCGATAATGAAGACAAAGATGACGATTTCCTAATTAGCACAACCCGCGATCTACTCACACTCTACAAGCGAATCCTCAAAGACTATCAAAATGCCAAACTCTCGCAAAGCACACTCGATTTCAACGATCTGCAGTTGAAAACCCGCGACCTGCTCCGCGATAACGAAGAAATCCGACAGAAATTGGTTGCCCGCTACAAGTTTTACATGGTAGATGAATTTCAGGATACAAATGAATTACAGTACGACTTGGTAATGTGCCTCACAAACAAACTAAAAAGCGCGAATCTATTCATCGTCGGCGACCCGAAACAGAGTATTTATGCGTTTCGTGGCGCGGATGTCCGCGTGTTTAATAAAACGCGAGAAAAAATCGTTGAAAACAACGGATTGGCTATCTCCCTCAAAGAGAACTTCCGCGCTTTACAGGGGCCCATCAGGTTTACCAATTACTTTTTCGATCACTTGATGCGGGATGGGAGTGAAAACGAGTTTGAGGTGCCCTATGAATCCCTTATTAA
Organism: Candidatus Poribacteria bacterium; assembly: GCA_003635195.1. Lineage (GTDB taxonomy): Bacteria > Poribacteria > WGA-4E > WGA-4E > WGA-3G > WGA-3G. The sequence continues at coordinate 48,464 of PYIY01000208.1, forward strand.
AGCGCGCCACACGGACGCGGACGGAGCTGTTGAGATTTTTCTTGGGCAAAACGGCGAGGAAAACATAGATGAATACACGCTTATCACAAACCGTATCAAAAACATGAAACGCAACGGAGATACGGTATGGGTGCGCGGTGAGAATAGTGCGGAAGTCGAGCGACCTATTGAATATGGCGACATCGCTATCCTCATTCGGAGCAGAACACATCTTCCTAACATTGAGCACGCGCTCCTTGAGGTCGGTATTCCTCATCTCACAACAGGGGGCATTGGTTTCTATCAAAGACAAGAAATTTACGATATCTGGAACTATCTCAGTTTCCTTAATATACCCGCAGAAAACCAGACCTCTCTTGGTGGAATCCTCCGCGGTCCCGCTTTTGGTATCTCTGATACTGAACTCTACGAAATTTCACTACAGGACGGCGCGGACCTCTGGGAAAAAGCGCAGAACTACCAAAAACCTTCTGAGCAGCTCAGAAACGCGATAGATACCTTAAAAAAGCACATTGAGATCGCACAGCGTACGCCTGTAAACCAACTTATTGTAACCATCGTTAATCAAACAGGAATGATTGGAACACTGAAAACAGGAAAACAGGGAGATCAACGGTGGGCAAACTACCAAAAACTCTTGGAACACGCCAGAAGTTTTGACAGTGAAGAAACCAAGCAAACCCTTACAGATTTCATCGAATTTCTGGATATTTTAATTGAAGAAGAGCGACGCGAAGGGCAGGCACCAGTTGAAACAAGTAATAAAGCAGTGCAAATTATGACAATCCACGCCGCCAAAGGGAAGGAATTCCCCATCATCATACTCCCATGTCTTAACCGGAAAGGACAAACAGATAGTGAGCCTTTTATCAATGAGGCACTCGGTATCGGTTTTAGTCCGCTTAAGCCAGATGACGGATATAGGAAAACTGAACCGTCAATCATTGCCCACATGAAAAACCGATCACGCGAAAAAGAGGTTGCCGAAAAGAAACGGCTGTTTTATGTCGGTACAACACGCGCCAAAGACCGGCTTATTTTATCAGGAACACTCTCAGAGAAAGGCGAAGCACAGGAAATGCTTAAGTGGCTCGACACATACCTTGGTATTTGCGGTGGAGAAAACGATTTACCCAGTCTACCTTTCAAACTCAACGTGTTTCGACAACTCGAAGATAGCAATTCCACGGATGAGAATTTGGATGACATAACACCTATCGAATTTCCAGAAGACCTACCATCAGGACTTGAACCAACCGGTATTTCTGCAGCCTTCTCTGTCTCCGAACTTGCTAACTACGCGCGTTGTCCACTGCGGTATCAGTTGGAAAATGTGCTACGAATCCCGACCAACGGGCAAGAAGAAGCAGATATTGATAAAGACGAATTAGACAATGCGATTCGCTATACACTCAGACGAATAAAGCAACCGTTAACTGAGCAAAATCTCGACACTTTGATTCAACAGGTACACGAGAACTTTCCTGAAATAACCACAGAATCAACAACGGAGCCGACACTTCGTAAATATGCTAAAAATTTCGCCAATTCTGAACTTGGACACATCGCACTTGATGCGTCCCAAACCCGTCCCAATCAGCAAATCCATGCAAACATCAACGGACATATTATTCATGGCAGATTTGATAGACTCTTTAAAGATGAAACTGGACACTGGCAGGTAATTAATTACAAAATCGACGATGCTCAGGATTCAGATGTGTATGACCCAGAAATGGAACTTTACAGTCTGCTTTTGCATCAACGCTATCCTGAACAACCGACACTAACGATTAACCTATTTTTTACTCAACAAGATCAATGCATACAAAAACATTTCAGCATAGCAGAATTGCTGGACGTTAGAGAACAATGGAAGCAAAAAATCTCGGCACTGCAGCGGGGCAATTATAATAAAAATCTTGATCATTGCCGTTCTTGCCCTTACGCAAACCCCGATGGACAATGCATAATTACCGAATCATAAGGAGAAAAGCAATGAAAAAATTAGGACCAATCATCGCAGTTATCACCCTTGTCTGCTTTTCAATAGCGGCATGGCAACCGAGTTTTGCAGGCACATGGCGCGACGATTTTGAAGACAAAGACACCCGCGAATGGGAAATCTTTAATATCGACCGGAAAGTTGAAAAATGGTGGATCGACGACGGTGAAGCCGTCGGCGAAATCTTCTTACCCGGCTTTATGAGCCTCTGGATAACAGGTGAACTCTCATGGAAAAACTACTCCGTCTCCTGTCGCGCAAAGTTGGTGGAAGACAAGGATGAACCGCCTACCATTGGACTCACACTCCACGACAGAGGCGAAGAGGATAGCCGCTACCTCTTTTTTATTGATTATATTTTTGGCACCGTCCGAATTGTGAAGGCAGTTCAAGACGATTGGGGCATCATCACCTACCTATTTGACGCAGAAATTGATACGTGGTACCAACTAACCGCCACCATCTACGAAGATGGCACACTCGAATTCAAAATAGACGATGAGATATTTACCGCTGTTGATGAAGACCTCTTAAAAGGTGGGCAAGCCGGTCTCGTTGTCGCAGACGGACGCGCACACTTTGATGATTTTGAAATCACTGGGGATAATGTTCCCGACGGTGGACCCGGAAAACCACGTCCTGTCGAACCGCAAGCCAAACTCGCAACCACATGGGGAAAAATTAAGAAAATGGAATGACAATGATGCCTTATCGACTTTGAAATTAAGCGTCCACTCAGTCTAATTCTCAAAGTCAAACTCGACGAAACAATAAAGGAAAACACCATGATGAAAAAATGTCTTATCTTCGGACTTATTGTTTGCGGCGTTGCTTTGAACCAATTCGCACTTGCAGGCACTTGGAAAGATAGTTTTGAAGATGACATCATATCGGAGTGGACAATCTTTAACGAATCTCCTGAAAAAGAAAAGTGGTGGATTCATGAAGGCGAAGCTATCGGAGAAACGGCTAAAGGCGCGAATTTAGTGAGTTTCTGGTTAACAGGTGATAGTAAGTGGCAGAATTATACGATGTCCTGTCGCGCGCAAATTACTAAATTTAATAATGATGCTACTGGTTTCGGACTTTTACTCTATTTTAGAAGTGAAGAACTCTCCGGATATATGTTCAGGATTGAACATGCGCCTGACCGTGCACGAATTTTAAAAATACTCCCACCTCCACAGCCGACGGTCCCATTAGGAGGTTTGGACATCGTGGTAGAAACTGACAAGTGGTACCAGTTGGCTGCTACAGTTTACGAAAACGGGACCCTTGAATTCCAAATTGATCAGGAGATCCTTAGAGTCGTTGACCATAACCCAAGGCTAAAGAGTGGACAAGCTGGACTTGCTGTCGGAAGTGGCCAAGCCCGGTTTGATGATGTTGAAATCACAGGTGCAAATATCCCCAATGGGGGTCCCGGAAAATCATTTTCCGTTGAACCGCGAGCCAAACTCGCAACTACATGGGGGCATCTGAAAAGCTATTGAGGAAGCGTAGACGAGAATGGAGACAAAACACACAATTGGCATCGGCATTATCGGGATGGGATGGATGGGCATGACGCACGCTCGCGCATATCGACAGATTGCCGACCGGTTCCACGACACTCCACTGCACCCCAAACTCATTACTTGTGCAGACGATGTACCCGAACGCACAACCGAAGCGAAAGCACGTTTCGGATTTGAACGCACAACTACCAATTTCCGGGACGTAATAGCAGACAAAGATGTAGAGGTTATCAATATTGCCGCACCAAATAGCATACATCTTGAGATCGTCAAGGCAGCCGCTGTCGCAGGAAAACATATCTTCTGTGAGAAACCAGTCGGACGAAACCCGGCAGAAACGAAGGCTATCCACGCCGCCGCGCATCGCGCTGGTGTCCTAACTTGCGTCGGCTATAACTACAGATGGGCACCCGTCGTCCAATATGCGCAACAACTGATTTCAGACGGAAAACTCGGTAAACTTACCCACTATCGTGGCAGATTTTTCGCTGGCTACGCCAGCCATCCGCAAGCCGTACTTTCGTGGCGGTTCCAGAAAGAAATCGCCGGATTAGGAACACTGGGGGACCTGCTCTCTCATGTAATTGACATGGCACACTTTATCGTTGGCGGCATTGATAGCGTCGTCGCACAACAAGAGACATTCATCCCAAAACGTCCTGTGGCGACAGCAGGCACTGGTACCCACTTCACGCTCGGTGGGGATGGCAAAACGGAAGCCGTTACGAACGAAGACTACGTTGGGGCACTCGTCCGGTTTGAAAATGGTGTCAGAGGCACCCTGGAAGCATGTCGGATTATTAACGGTCCCAAATGTGAGATGGCGTTTGAGGTAAACGGTACGGATGGGGCTTTACGCTGGAACTTCGAGCAGATGAACGAACTTGAGGTGTACTTACCGACTGAGGACGGTTTCCCTGATGGATATACGCGTATATTGAGCGGGCCCAGCCATCCGTTTCACAGCGATTTCAACCCCGGTCCCGGTGTCGGATTAGGCTACGACGATCTAAAGACAATTGAAGCACATCAGTTCTTACAAGCCATCCACGCAGGAAAACAGGGCAACCCAAGTTTCCGAGAAGCCGCTGCAGTCGCGGAGGTACAAACTGCCATCCAAACCTCATGGGAGGAAGACCGTTGGATCTCCGTCTAAAAATGAAACATTTCCTCACACTCCTTTACTGTTGCCTGTTCTTTTCTCTAAACGCCGCTTCGCAAAACCTGCCGCCCCTTGGTGTGGAATTCACTGACATCACACGCGCAGCAGGCATCGACTTTATCCATAACTCCGGTGCCTTCGGACAGAAATATCTCCCAGAAACAATGGGGGCAGGATGCGCCTTTATCGACTACAACACCGACGGATGGCAGGACATCGTCCTCGTCAACGGAAAAGATTGGGAAGGCAAACCGACTGGGAAACGGCAGACAATGGCACTCTACCGTAACAACCAGGATGGCACCTTCACCGATGTCACTAAAGCCGCAGGTCTTGCCATACCACTTTACGGTATGGGTATTGCTGTTGCTGACTACGACAATGACGGCGATCCAGACATCTATATCAGCTGCCTTGAAACCGATAAACTCTTTCAAAACAACGGGGACGCCACCTTCACCGATGTCACTGAAGCCGCAGGCATCGATAACCCCGGCTTCGGTACCAGTTGTGCCTGGTTCGATTACAACAAAGATGGGCATCTTGATCTCTACGTCGCAAATTATGTCAAGTGGAGCCGAGAGAACGATCTGTTCTGTACCCTTGATGGCATCAACAAATCTTACTGCACCCCTGAATCTTATCAAGGACAAGCGAGCAAACTCTTCAAAAATCGAGGGAACGGTACATTCGTCGATGTCTCCCGCAGTGCACGCATTGAGGACAAAACAAGCAAATCCCTCGGTGTTTGCATTTTCGACTACAACGCCGACGGCTTACCCGACATCTTTGAAGCGAACGACACACAGCCTAACAAACTCTATCAAAACAACGGCGACGGCACCTTCATCGAAACCGCACTGGAAGTCGGCGTTTCTCATGATGAAAAAGGTGTCGCTACCGGCGCAATGGGCGTTGATGCGGCTGACTACGATCGGACAGGCAGGGAGAGTCTCGTCATCGGTAACTTCTCCAACGAAATGCTCAACCTCTATCACAACGATGGTGATTTCTTCCTCGACGAGGCACCCGCGGCGCAGATCGGGAACGCTACCTTACTGACGCTCACTTTCGCATGTTTCTTCTTTGACTTCGATCTTGACGGAAACCTCGACATCTTCACCGCTAACGGACATGTTGAAACCGATATTAACGCCATCCAGAGCCAAGTCACCTACGCTCAACCGCCGCATCTATTTCATAACAACGCGCAAGGCAAATTCACCGAGACAGTCAATAAAGTCGGCGCGGATTTGGCGAAGCCGATAGTTGGTAGAGGCGCAGCTTATGGTGATATCGATAACGACGGCGATTGGGATCTGCTCCTTACCTCCTCCAACGGACCAGCGCATCTCTTCCGAAACGATGGCGGTAACCATAACGCATGGATTAAGATCCAACTCGTTGGACAAAAAAGCAACCGCGACGGCATCGGCGCACAGATCCGCATCACCTCGGCACTCGGAACACAGACCCGAACCATCAAAAGCGGCTCCAGTTACTGCTCACAAAGCGAACTCACCGGCATCTTCGGTGTACACAACGATAGGATTATCGAAAAAATCGAAGTTATATGGCCCAGCGGGACCATCAGCACCCGCAAGAACATCAAACCCAACCAACGCATCCGCATTGAGGAAGAAGCACCGTAAAAGGAAGCACTATGAAACTCATCTATCACACACTTAGCACATTCCTTATCTTTGCGCCCCTCTCTGCTGTTCTTGCAAAAGCCCCGGAAACTGCCAAAATCGTATTTAGATCAAGGCGTGATGGCAATTTGGTTCGATCCGGCGTTCGCTTTGCCGGTCTCGCCCCAACCGTCCCTTTTGACAACAATATGGAGGAAACTCAAAACCCAAAACTAACGTTATACAGATAGGACTTACGCATTCCTCTTAAAGTCCCCCTGATAAGGGGGATTTAGGGGGTTAAAAATATCCATAAACAGTGGAGGATCCAACAATGAAAAAAAAATTATCCATATTCGGCATAAAAGCCACTCTTCTATTATTGATCGGCATTTCTCTCGTTCTAACAAGTTGTGAGAGAATACAGCAACAAGCAGGTGTTCTGTCAACCCCCTCTGCGAAACAGGCAATTGCCACAATCGGTCCAACAAGCGAAAGCAGCGTGACCGGAATGGCAATCTTCACACAAAACGGTGACCAAATCACACTCACTATCGAAATCCAGAACGCATCTCCCGGTATCCATGGTGTTCATATCCACGAAAACGGCGATTGCAGTTCACCCGACGGTAAATCCGCGGGTGGTCACTGGAATCCAACGGGTGTCGCACATGGAAAATGGGGAGAAGGTGAATTCCATCTCGGAGACATTGGCAATATCACTGTCGGTGAAGACGGCACGGGCAGTATCGAATTAACGACGGATCTTTGGGAAATAGGCACCGGTTCCGACGTAGATGTTGTTGGCAAGGGCATCATCGTCCATGCCGACGCAGACGATTTTACCTCACAACCCTCAGGCAATGCGGGTGCCCGCATCGGCTGCGGCGTAATTGTATTAGCAGAATAACTGTTGCAATTCCACTCTCACTGGCGAGGTGTTTTTGCTTGGGTGTTTCCTCTCGAAACCTCGCCTTCTTCTGTTCCGACCACAGGCTGAGTACGTGCGGTTTTGTGGCGTACTCGCCCAAATGCGACGTGCATTCTAATTCGATTGGGCACAAGAACATCAGTTTCTTTTTCATTGCTTCAGTCGTCCCCATAGCGTCGCGAGCTTCCCTTCTGCTTCAACTGCTGCGAATTCGCCATCGGTCTTTGCACCATTTTTACCCATTAGATGGTAGGCGTTGCCTGATGTATCCAAGAACTTCTGTACTCCCCTCGCTTCATCAAAATGCCACAACGCAACTGTCTTTGCGTCATTCTTGAACTTTTCGCGCGGCGTGAAACCGCGTTTGGCGGTATTGTAACGCGCAACCTTTGAGATGCGGACCTCATCAATATAGCCCGAAAAATGACCCCAAAAATGACCAGCATGAAACTCAATGTTCTCTCCAAACCCACCGATTGTAAAAGCCTGCGGATGCCCGGCGTGTGAGATATCGTCTGCAAGAATTATTTTTTGCCGCCCTAAGGCGCGCACGTCATCGTTAACGATGATTGTTGTGTTCTGTTCCTTTCCTCCCTGAAAAGCGATGTGATGCCATTGATTCGGGGGAAATTTTATGTGACCGAACGCTATTAGAACGTGCGCTGCGCCAAGAGCAACGTGCGCTCCGCCCATTAGCTTTAAATTGTTATGATCATGGTCCCAGACATGCATCCGCACCTGTTGACTGAGAATTATTGCGTTTACATTTTTGTCAGGCAGTGTGGTTGGATATATCCACGCTTCAAAGGTGAAATCTGTGCCTTTTGGCATGAGGAGCCCGAAGGTTTCAAAGTCCAAGATAGCGTGGTCGTCTACTCCATCAAGCACTAAATAGTTACCACCTGCGGGGGATGGTGGTGGTACCGCTTCAGCACTCAGCGGAACCAAAACCAGCAGAAAAAGGCAAGCAAAAATTGACTGATTTCGTAGATTTTTCATCTGCGTAGGTCTCCTTGATTTTAAAGGTTATTTCTGGTTTTCTGCTTTGAGTTCACCCCAGTATGTCAGAAGTTTGCCCTTCGCTGTGACAGCACGAAATCCGGTGTCAAACGCCTCAACGATTGGCGAAAATTTAAAATCACCTATAATACCACCTAAGGTATAGATTTTACCATTAGCAACTGCTGCCATTATCAACTTAGGAATCGTTAGAGGTTCTATTTGATGCCATTTTTTGCCTGTTGGATTATAGACATCTACAGCATCAGTGTCTTTAATCTCATTATTAATGCCACCCAATGTATAAATCTCGTTACCAACGGCAACGGTTAGAAAACCAAATTTGAACATTGGCATGTCAGGGAGCTGATGCCACTGGTCGGTTTTCGGATTATATTCTTCAATACGTGTGACAAAACGTCCCGCAAGGTCACCGCCGAATCGCACCAGACCACCGAGAACATAAATTTTGCTGTCTACAACGACAGCATCACTCACACTTCGTGCTGTCGGCATGTCCGCGCGTTTTTCCCATCTATCGGTCAACGGATCGTAGACCTCAACCAGACCTGTAATAGCCTTCCGAGCAAATACTCCGTTTTTATTAACTTCAATACGTGTTCCACCAATGAGGTATATCTTTCCATCAACAACCGCCGTGGCAAACGGTATACGGAGTGTTGGCATATCCGGCTTCTTGACCCATGTATCAGTTTGTGTGTCATACACCTCGACAGTTTTGTGGTATCTTTTTACACCCCAGCGCCCTTTGTAGTCATAACCCCCAAAGACGTAGATTTGGTTGGAAAAGACTGCGGTTCGCGGCGCAATCCGCGGGGTCGGCATCTCTGCGGCTGCGTGCCATGTGTTCGTCTGTGTGTCGTAGACATCTACCGTTGAGAGTGCGGCACCCCGTCCGCCTATATGTTTCTTGTGGTCGAAACCACCGAAGAGATAAATTTTCCCACCTACAGCAGCCGCAGGACCAGCAAATCTCCATGTTGGTAGTGTAGTTACCTGTTCCCAACCCCCCGCAAAACTGCTGGAAGCGACAACAAATAAGAGGGTAAAAACCCATCGCAAATACCTATGTTTTCTGAGCATAACTTTCTCCTTAGGCGTTTCTGAGGTTCAATGATTGCTGTTTTTAATCGTTTCCCTCGTTTGCACAGGTTTCCCCATTGGGTTGACGCTCCGAGAAACCTCACCTGTGCCGTATACGTCAATCATTGTAAGTGGTCCAAAAACAGCACTAATGCCCCCAAAGATATAGATACTCTCGTTTATTACTTCAGCCCTATGTATCCATCTACCAATCGGTATGTCTGGTTCCTGTGTCCAACGGTCAGTTCCAGGATCGTAAACTTCAACTGTTGAGAGATACTTGAACTGATCATCGCCCCGAAAACCACCCCCTATTACGTAAATTTTTCCATTGATGACACTTGTCGTGTGCCCTACTTTCGGAGCAGGCATTTCAGTTATTTCTGTCCACTGATTGTTCTTTGGATCAAACACTTCAACACTGGAAAGAACGGGACCTCCGTGATCTGGAATATAGGGCCATCCCAACCCACCCATCACATAAATCTTTCCATTCACAACACTAACTGACGCGCCACCACGAGCATGATTCATACTTTTCGCTTTTGCCCACGTATCAGTGGCTGGATCATAGACATCCACGGTATTTAAGCACCACTGTTTTCTGTTAGCAGCTGATCCACCAATGATATAGATCTTTCCATCCACGATACAGGTACTGTTACTACTCCTTGGCACGGGCATGTCCGCTTTCTGGGTCCATGTGTCGGTAACTGGATCATACATTTCTATAGTTGGGAGAAGTTTACTACTGTTCCCCCAACCGCGACCACGCTGAATCTTCTTTCTCTCTGCTCCCCCAATGGCATAGATTTTCCCATCCACAACCAAGGCAGACACACCAGCCCGCGCTGTCGGCATATCTGTCTTTCGCTCCCATGTATCGGTTTTAGGGTTATACATTTCTACCGTGGCAATGGCTGTGTCACCAAACTTGTCAACTTCGCCGCCTATTGCGAATACTTTTCCGTCCACAACACACGTCCCAAAGTTAAATCGGGCTGTTGGCATGTCTGTTCTTGATGTCCACTGTTTGGCAGCATTTTCCAGTGCGACGGATACCGAAGTTACATTAGAAACTTGGGTGGCAGCACGGTTGGTTTCACTCGGACTGGTATCCCGTCCGATCTGATTTCGCACAGCAGGTTTCGTTGCTATATCAAGGATGATAGGCGCGTCGACGATTTGAATCGTGGGTTCAGATTCCGCCTCAAAACTATACGGTTTCTGGAAACGGGTGAGGTGTTGTTCACTCGCGCCGAGCAGCAAGGCAATCAAAACCGCAGCCGTCCCCAAAGCCATCCATGGGAGGAACGGTTTAGATGCCGGAGAGGGTGTGGGGGTCATGTCAGCGACTTGGCGCATGACCTTCTCACCTAAACTCGCCGGTATTTGTACACCACCGAGAACTTCTTGAATCATCAGTTCCTCATCCTCTTGCAAACGCTTTCGTCCACGAAGAAGTCTACTTTTAATTGTACCCACTGACACCCCTAAGAATTTCCCAATCTCTTTGGTCGTCATTTCCCCGAGGTAGTAGAGCGTCACCACCGTGCGTTCACTCTCGGGGAGTTTCGCGAGCAGTTTTTTGACGAGTTCACGGTGCCGTTCAGTGCGTTCTGTTTCTTGTTTTTCTGATACATGATGTATATAAGAGGCTTTTTCAATTTCTTCCACAGGTGTGTCCTCCAGCGATTGCGTTATGAGCCTTCTTTTCCGACGCCAATCAATACAAAGCCGATCTGCAATGACATAGAGCCACCCGGCAAACTGATTGTGATTCTTGAGCGTTGAAAGTTTTTTGTAGGCTTGAAGGAAGGTGTCTTGGGTAATATCTTCAGCAATGTGAAAATCCCCGAGCTTTCGCCATACGAGCGCGTGCACGCTTTTCTGGTGTCTTTGGAGCAAGATACCAAACGCTGTATCGTCCCCCGCTAAGGTTCGCTGAATCAGTTGAACATCGTCTTCTCGTTCCACGAGATTCCCTCCTGATGAAAAAATGAGGTTGCGCTTTTATTCACTAAAAGACTGAATCTGATATTAAGTTTTGTAAAATTAAGCAATGCAATACGCTTTACGCCCTCTATATATTAAAGACGAATTTTGAGTCAGAAAAGATGCATCATGAAAAAAAATCGCGAACAATCTCATAAACATTCGTGAACATCTTTAGAAAAGACGCACGCTACCAAACTATTTGAAAACTGTCTTTTGACAATTCGGGTTTTTTATGGTATACTATAACTCACTTTTGAGGGTTAAAAAATAAACTGGGCAATTTACTCCAGGTCCGGTAGGTGCGGTTTCCTAACCGAACCGAATTTTACACGGAAACCTTAGAGACTTCAAAAATCTCTTTAGCCCCGTAGGGTTTATTTGCTTGGGTGTTTCTTAGTATGTTTATAGCAGCGTCAGTTTATAACTCTTTAGCCCTGTAAGGGCGGCATGTTACATTTTCCGCTAAAACGCTACAGAAAATCGCTAAATTGACACCCATGGTGCGGTTTTGCGGTGTACTCACCTGCCCCCCTGATAAAGGGGGATAAAGGGGGGTGTTTTTGCTGGGGCGTTTCTTGCGATCTGCATTCCTAACCGAACCGGATCCTGAAAAAGGACGAAAAACTCTATAATTTCTTAAAACTGAACGGCCCTGTGTAATCGGAAAACATCTTGACTGATGGATTACGATAAATCGGTTAATCGGTTCGTGGAAATACACATCATGGCTAAATCCGTCAAAGCACTCATTACGCCAGAAGTCCTCAAATGGGCGCGTGAAAGACGCATCAGATTAGAGATTGACTACGCGGCAAAAAAATTAAAAATAGATCCCGAACGCCTTGAAGCATGGGAAAACGGGACAGAACAACCTACTATTTCACAATTAAAGAAAATTGCTAAACTCTATAAAACACACATCTCTGTTTTCTATCTGCCGGAACCACCTACAGGTTTTCAATCACTTATAGATTATCGGGTATTGTCAGAATCATCTGATATCAATGAAGAACAGACGTATAAATTGAATGCCAATATTATTGAGGCATTTGAAAGACGAGAAATGCTCATTGACTTTTACAAATTGTTAGAGGAGTCTCCCCCTCAAGTAAAACTAAAAGTCAGTGAAGAAGAAGATCCAGTACGAGTCGCGCAAAAGATAACGGAATTTCTGGAGTTCGACAGGACACAATTACAGCAAGCGAATGATCCATACGCCGCATTGACATTCTGGAAACAAACTATTGAAGCAAAAGGAATTCTTGTCTGTCATACTTCTGTAAATACACATCTCTCTGTCGAACTGAAAACAGTACGTGGGTTTTGCATTGCGCATAGACCTTTTCCAGTGATCGTACTGAACTCTAAAGACAGCCCCTATGGTCGTATCTTCACGATCATTCACGAGCTGGTCCACATCGCTATCAGGAAAAGCATTATTCAGAATACTGGATTCAGCCGTATAGAAGATCCAGCTTTGAATGAAACCGAAGTTTTTTGCAACCAAGTGGCTGCTGAAGTTTTAGTCCCTGAAAATGAGTTGTTAGAAGTGGTCAAGCTGCAGATGCTAAAAAAAGAACTATCCAGAATTTCCAAACACTTTCATGTGAGTTCTGAAGTTATCATGCGGCGGTTGTCAACACTCGGTAGAATACCACCACAATACTATGAAACATATAGGAAATTCCAGCAAGAAAAGTATAAGGGAAAATCTAAACCGTCTGGGGGTGTTCGACCATATCACAATCGTCTTCTTAATACTTCGGGTGAATATTTCGCTCGGACTGCTTTTACAGCTTACTATGAAGACAAGATCACAATTTCTGAATTATCTTCTGCTTTTTCTAACTGTGATACAAAACATCTTTCTAAAATTGAGAGTGCTATCTTCGCATGAACTTGTTTAACCAAGACAAGATAGTTTATAGTCTGGATACAAGCTCACTAATTGAAGCATATCGCCTTCTGTATCCAATGGAAAACTTCCCAGCCTTGTGGCAAGAATTGGAGAAACTGATAACAAATGATCGACTTAAAATGTCTGAGTTCGTTTTTGAGGAAGCTATGCGGGATGAAGTTTTAGATAAGTGGTGTCGTGACAAAGGATTGAAACCATATCTTGAACTGAAGGTTGATGATTCAGACCAAATAGTAGTTCATAATATTTTATCAGAGTACTCAGGAATGCTAAATCTTAAAAAAGGGACATCAGGAGTAGATCCATGGGTTATAGCTTTAGCAATGAAATTTCAAAATGGTGTTGTTGTAACGGAAGAAAAATCAACCGGAAACCTGCAACACCCAAGAATCCCTGATATATGCAAGGTTTACAATATTGAATGTATCACGATAACTGGTATTGTAAGAAAAGAAAATTGGATATTTGAATAGCCAGAAAACAATATTGCGCTTGATCTAAAATCGTAGATATGCTACGTTACTGAGAAATTTACGGAGATGGAACCCAAAATACGTGAATTCGCCCAAACGCCCAAACCAAGATGCCCTCTATCAAGCACTCAATATCTATTGCGATGCGATGCGTCCGTTTATTCTCAGAAACCTAAAAACGGTGCATAGCTTATCACCAGAAGATCAATTTCAAAATGAAGCGGACATAGACTTTGGCGACTTCCCACATCTCTTCAGAAAGTACTGGCACGATGCCTTTAAACAACGCTTCGATCCAGATCGGGATGTTCGCAGTGCTGTGGGCATAATAACTGAAGCGCGAAATAACACCTTCCATACCGAAACAGAAGACCTCACTTCAGGATATGCCTTGGCTCGGCTTCACGAAATTGCCGATATACTCGGACAAATCAATGTCCCTGAACAAAAACAAAAAGTCGAAGCCATCCGCGATAAGTTGTTAGCCAGTGCCGCATCAACTGCAGAGGTAAAACCGATACTACCACGCAGAAAGGTAACGGAGCTCACCCCGTGGCGCGATGTCATACGTCCCAATACCGATGTTATCGAAGGCACCTTCCGAAAGTCGGAATTCGCTGCGGACCTCCAAGAGGTTTTTGAGGGAAGAGCGAAGACTCCAGAATACGGCGAAACCGACATCTTTTTCGATCAGACCTATATCACCCCTGGACTTCGAGAATTATTAATCAATACTTTAAAGCGGCTCGGTGGCAAAAGTGGTGACCCAGTTATCCAGCTCAAAACCGGTTTCGGGGGTGGAAAAACGCATAGTCTTATTGCGCTCTATCATCTCGTTACTGGGATAAATATCCTCAGAGACCTTCCAAGGGAGGGTAAGTTCGCGCGGCTTCGGGAAGAAATAGATGATATCCTGGAGGAAGCAGAATGGGATCCTGACACGCCGCTTGATGCCAATGTCTCTGTTCTCGTCGGCACTTATCTTTCGACGACCGATGCAGATGAAACCAAACAGGGAGACCCGCTCAACACACTTTGGGGGATGATGGCGGATCAACTCGGTGGACAGGATGCCTATAACATCATCGGTAAAGCTGCACGGAAAGAGAGGGCACCCGGTGGAAAGCAGTTGGACGAACTTTTTGAACAGGTTGGTCCCTCTGTCATCCTAATAGATGAACTTGTCGCCTACGTCCGTAACGTGCAAGGCGTTACGCGAGAAAGCATCTATACCTTTTTTCAGACCCTCACAGAGTCCGTAAACAGATCCCAAAATGTTACGCTCGTTGTTACGTTACCAGAGGGACAGGTGCAAGCTGGGGGAGAAGGTGGGATAACTGTTCTTGACACGCTTGAGTCTATCCTTGAACGGATTGATGCTGTCTCCATTCCCTTAGAAGTTGACAATGCATTTGAGGTGGTGCGCAGGCGGTTATTCGGTAGTGTAATTGACGAGACAGAACGCGACCTGACCTGCGAAGCGTTCCGAAAGATGTATCAGAACTCGCGCGGTGAATACCCTGACAACGTCAGCGATCAACACTATCTGCAGCGGATGAAAGATTGCTACCCGATCCACCCTGAGATATTTGATCGACTCTTTGAGGACTGGGCAGTGATTCCCGGATTTCAACGGACCCGAGGTGTCTTGCGGATCATGGCAACCTGCATCTCTCGGCTCTACCAAGAACAGGATCCCTCTCTGTTGATAATGCCAGCGAATCTCACACTCGACGATCCGGCACTCGCCGACGAATTCACCAGACTGCTTGCCAAGTCCGGAGGCAATTGGGACCCTGTCGTAAAAGAAGTAGACAGCCACGGCTCTCGCACCGATCAGATCGATCAAAAATCTCAAAACTTCATTGAAGTCGGCAGCGCGGCGAGACGAATCGCCCGCACCGTGTTCCTCGGTAGCGCAACTGGGCGCGCCGTCAAAGGGATCACAACCCGCCAAATTCACCTCGGGGTGGTTGAACCCGGACAAGGTGTTTCCGTTTACAACGATGCACTCAGCAGAATGGCTGGCAATCTCTACTTTCTCTACAATCTTGATGACAGATACTACTTCCACACGCAGGAAAATCTCAACAAGGTTGCTATAGATCGCGCTGCGGAGTACGATGATGAAGATATCTATAGTGAGGTCGTTTCACGATTGGAAAGAGCAATTGGACGAGATCCAAGCGTTCAAATCTGCCCCACATCTCCAAGTCTTGTAAAAGACGCTGAAACACTTCAATACGTCATTCTGCCGCCACAAGCCTCTCTGCCGAGCCGAGACAAAGAGACCGACACAGCGAGTAAGACCGCGCGCCAGATTCTCACATATAGTGCAGACAACGAGAAACAGCGTGCTTTCAGAAACACCCTCCTCTTCATCGCAGCACGGCGAGATGACATCCGAGACCTCAAAAATCTCGTCAAAAACTACCTTGCATGGAATTCCATTATGACTGGAGATGATCTACACGGCGCACTTAGCGACCTGACGGGCGAACGGCGCGATCAGACCACGGAAAACCTCGAATCTGCCGAAGATGCCGTAACAACCGCCTTGTTCAAGGCATACCGATGGGCACTTGCACCTACCCAAGCAGACGCACGATCGGATGCCTACGACTTCTCTATCGCTGACACAAAACCCGAAGACGGCAGAATTATGAAACGCCTCCGTGACAAATTCATTGAAGACGACGCAATTGTCACAAAAATTGCCCCGGAAATCCTCGCCGGAAAATTGCAGCAATACGTCTGGAGTAGTGACACCTATCAAGACCATATTGACATAGACCGGCTCTGGGAACTGATGGCACAAAACGTCTATCTGCCACGATTGAGAGACCAAAACGTCTTGGCGACGTGTATCAAAGACGGAGTCGAAGCAGGCATCTTTGGATACGCCAGGGCGTATCAGGATGGCGATTACAACAATTTCCGTTTTGAAGAACAGATCGGTGGACTCCGAATAGATAAAGGTACCCCCGCCGTCCTCATAACCCCTGAACTGGCAAAGTTACTCAAGGAGGAAAGAGACAAGCAGCAGAAACCACCGGACACTCCCGAACCAGCACCAGAAAAGCAAACGGGAGACGACCCAACCGGCGTTGTGGTCGAACCGCCACAAGCAAAGGGACCTACGCATGTCGTTGTCACCAAAGCTTTGCAGTTAGAACTTCCTTTTGGTAATGAGATTGACATGATTCAAGACGAGATTGCCCGAACGCTACAAGCAGATGGCGGAAATGTGAAAATCGAAATCACCGTTACTGCCAACAAATCAGACGGCTTTTCCGAAAACACCACCCGTGCCGTCAAACAAAACAGCAAACACCTCAACGCAAAATTCAAGAGCGACTAAAAAATTTGTAATTTTTGTAGCACAAACTTTTAGTTTCCTTGTTTTTGTCCAATGAAAGCGTAATGTCATTCTTGTTTGAAAGGTGTGTGAATGTAGAAAAGATGTGCCATTGAGACGTTCAAAAGGTTATCATATAGATAACCTAACCTTTTTGGAGGTCT
>PYIY01000209.1:0-35352 GCA_003635195.1 Candidatus Poribacteria bacterium
GCACATCTTGATACGCACATAGAGGTTGAAACATCACACGGGTTTACCACAACACGCACACTCACAGTCAGCACACTCTTGACAGATTACATCAAATGGCCAGGACTCGCTCAGGTTTATCAATATAAATCTCTGCGGGAGAATACAAAAACAGCCGAGATCACCTATCAGACGCAATATGGCATCACAAGCCTCGCACCAGAAGTCGCATCCGCAAAAGACTTACTCAAACTCCGACGTGAACATTGGACCATAGAGAACAAGGTGCATTGGGTGCGAGACAACGTTCTCGGTGAGGACGCTTCACAGGCAAGAACGGGGAATCTCCCACACGTCATGGCAGCATTACGAAACACTGCCCTGTCGGTCTTACGCTTTGATGGACAGAAAAAGATCGCTGAAACACTGCGATTTTTCGCTTCAGAACCTAAACTCGCAGTTAACCTCATCCAGTGAGAAATCTTAAAACTAAATAACCCTGAGGGTTAGCACCTTACCTGTTGCATTTTCACAGTGAACATGTTATCATTTCTGAAACACCGACAGTCTGGCAACTGGAACAACGCGTCGCACTTCATTTGACAATACTGGATACCGCACTTGATATTATCTCAGAGGTGAGTGAAAATTAACTGAAGAAGCAACCCGCAACAACGGCGCAGGCGGATCAAGAGAAACGGACAGCAAACATGAAATCCACTCGCAAGCCTCTATAGGCTTGCGGGACAATACCCCGCAAGGAATAATTAAAATATGGAAGATCAACAGATATTATCAAATGTCAATACCGCTTCTCAACCTTCTGAACTGAAAATTACTGACATGCGTATCGTCCGAACCCAAGTAGGCGGTCCCATCTTGAAATTGGATACGAATCAAGGCATTCACGGTCTCGGTGAGGTTCGCGACGGCGCGAGTCCGACGTATGCCCTGATGCTCAAAAGCCGAATCCTCGGCGAAAATCCATGTAACGTTGATAAAATCTTTCGACAGATTAAACAGTTCGGGCACCATGCACGGCAAGGCGGCGGGGTCTGCGGGATTGAAATGGCACTGATGGACCTCGCCGGTAAGGCGTACGGTGTACCATGTTATCAACTCGCCGGTGGCAAATTCCGAGACAAAATCCGATGTTATAGCGATACCCCTTCTCTCAGAGACCCCGAAGAGATGGGTACAGTACTTCAAGAACGCATCGACAGGGGGTTCACTTTTTTGAAGATGGATATCGGGGTCGGACTGCTACGCGGAATTCCGGGGACGCTCTCCGCACCGGCTGGGAATTTAGACACACATAACCTAATGCACCCATTTACCGGCATCCGTCTGACCGAATCAGGGATCGCTGTCCTCTGTGAGTATGTAGAGACAGTTCGAGACATTATCGGCTATGAGATGCCGCTCGCTGTGGATCATTTCGGGCATATCGGCATTGAGGACTGCATCCGTATTGCGAGAGCATTGGAGAAATACAACCTCGCGTGGTTAGAGGATATGGTGCCGTGGCAATACACTGACCAATATGTACGTCTCGCGAATTCATGTGCAACACCCATCTGCACAGGTGAGGACATCTACTGCAAAGAGGACTTTATGCCGTTGTTTGAAAGCCGAGGCATTGCCGTAGCGCACCCCGATATTGCGACCTCCGGTGGAATTTTAGAGACAAAGAAAATCGGCGATCTCGCAGAAGACCACGGCATCGCGATGGCACTCCACATGGCAGGCACACCTATCTGCGCAATGGCGAGCGTCCACTGCGCCGCAGCGACATCAAATTTCATGGTGCTGGAAAACCACTCTGTCGATAACCCGTGGTGGGATGAAATGGTGATAGGCTTACCGAACCCGATTATCCAAGACGGTTATATCACTGTCCCAGACACTCCGGGTTTAGGCATTGATCTCAACGAGGAGGTCATCCGAGAACATCTCCATCAAGATGAAACAGCATACTTCGCACCGACAACACAATGGGATTCCGAACGCTCACATGATAGACTGTGGAGTTAATCCATCAGGACTTACGCATTCCCTCTTAAAGTCCCCCTACCCCCCTGATAAGGCGGGATAAAGGGGGGGGTTTCCTATAGGGGATTTAGGGGGTTTAAAGGGCGAAAATTACCGCTTTTTGCGTCTAAATGTCCGATATTTGCTCAATTTGCGTAAGTCCTATTAAATTCTCCTATCCGACTTACGTCGAAATTGAAATCAAAGGTTACCAGATCCGGACAGCACATTCGCCAGATTCTTGGGCGCACCACATTTATTCCGCCGAATCACAGATTCCTTGTTACGGAAACGCACTTTGGTGCCTCTGAATCTTGGGCGTTGTGCAGCGTGAATCCCTTTACCGTGGAACACTACAGGAATGCAGGTGGCTTTGAGATTTCTCGGAAATAAACTTGAGACGAAATTGACGCTCCCCTGCAACTGTTGCGATACATCTGTTACTTTGAAGGTCCCACTTTTGAGTTCAATTAAAACCACAACGAGTCTATTTTCGGGGGTGTCCACGTAAAAGAGAATTCTGTCACAGTGTTTCCCCGTTCTTTGGTGTGCTTTGAATGCCAGATCTACATCTACCACAATCCGGTCGCGCGGGACATCAGTCATGTCCACGCGACAGCCGCGACCGCTACACGAATCTGTCAGGTTTTCTATACCCACCCGCTCACGGATTTCGTCAAGAACTTTACTCAATTGCACCGGCTGCTTCCTCGTCCAGGAATTGTTGCTCAAGTCTGACGAAACTATTATAGAGTTTATCAGCGATGTCGTAATAATCCTGTGGTTCTACACCTTCAATGCGATCAAACGGGATTTCTGTCACTGGCTTGTCAGTGTGGAACCACCAGGCACCAACCTCTTCCTTTGCCAGCCAACTCTCCGGTTCTGCTCTGTTTTTCGCGAGCTTTTTCAGTTCTCCTTCGCGAATCAGATTTCCGATTTCCTGGAGCAACCATTCACTATGTGTCGTGACAACCACACGGATGCCAGCTCGGATTAAACGGGAAAGTGTAAAAGCGATTTGGGTTTGGGCACCGGGATGCAAATGCGCTTCAGGTTCTTCGATGATAAGCGTGTCGCCTGCGCGAACAACGCCGCGCAAAAAGAGAAGTAAAGGCGCAAGTTCTGACACCATTGACGAAACTCGGTTCACAGGCAATGTCTGTTCAGATTTCTGCGGACGGTAGCAGAATTCCAAGGAACTCTTTGATACCTCGCGTTTGACCTCTATCGCTCCGCGTAGGACCTCCCGCTCTAAAGCTTGAGCGATGTAAGTTATTTGCTCTGAAGCACTGTTCCCTTCCTTATAGGAAATAAGTTGTTTAAGAAAATCCGTTTCTATCGCCGAAAACGGAGCGATTTCTGTGGGAAGTTCCGGACCGAGGTGAATACCCTTTGCTATGAAGGGTTTAACGCTCATACGAAAATTTTGTAGGATACTCCTCCGAGTAGCAGGCAGGTAATAGACGTTGGGTATCTCCCAACTATCTCCATAGAAAGGCCCCTCGCGCCCTTCAATATCAAGCGTTTCCTGAACTTCTGTTCTGGATGCCCACATGTTGAAAGTCCAGTGTGTCTGATTTTTCTCACGGACCTGTAGCGAAACCTTCATTTCACCCCGAGGTGCACCAGTGAACCGTATCATATCTGATATGGTTTCAAGACTGAAACATCGCTTAAGTTGATTCTTAAAAACCTCAGTCTCCTTCAAATTTTGCTGTTCTTGCTGGAGCAATGAGCGTCGAAACCCCTCGAAGGTGCGGTGTAATGCATAAATAAGCACCGCGAAGTAGGTTTTACCGGTGTTGCTTTCACCGACAAACACTGTCAGCGGACGCATATCTATCTCTGCCTTCTCTATCGGCCCGAAATTTTGCACCTTGATGTGGACATTGGCGGGCTGGCCGTCTCTAATTTCGTTCACTGTTTTGTCTCCCGCGAGTGGTGGATTTAAGTCCAATTATACACATTTATGTAGGCGAATGGCAATGGAAAATCTCTGACCCTCCGATGAGAACACAGAATAAGTGAGCATAAGGATCGTCACGCAGTCTATAATCAGGTTGATGGAATCACAGCAACGTAAACCTGTGAATGCCCAGAAACATCCGACGTATACACAACAGCCGTTTCGTCAGGACTAAAAGACGGATGTGGGTGCGTCCACTGCGGACCATAGACAGTGTCCACCTTCATTTCCATCCAACTCAGCGACTTCTCCCGATCACCTGCTTGTTGTGCCGCTGCCCAATCCTCCGCGAGCGCATACCGATCCGTTTTCCACTGGCTTCCGCTCGACGAACTCTGCGGATAACAGATAGGCGTATGTTCGCCTGTTTCCACATCAACGAGTCGCAAACCGATGTCGGGATGGACAGTGTCACACAACACCTTTGTCCCATCACGATTACTAGCGATGTGCCACGCATTGAAATCGGCAATTGTCTGCATCTGTAGTGTTTCCAGAGACATCCGCCGAAGGGCGTAGGGCCAATGCGTCACAATCAGTTCATCTAACGCGCCGAGGAAGGTCTCATGAACGAGAAACTCGTTGTTGTCGTGTTGATAAAGCGAACGGTTCTCTGTGCCATCCCTTTTAATAGTCCACATCCGAGGAGCGGGATCACCAGAATATGCGATTAAGTCGGGATGCTTCGGGTGAAATTGGGGATGGATAATCGTCTGATCTGGGGAAGTGTAGATAACCTCGCCGCCACTGCCATCCGTAGCGGTGACAGTAATATGCGATTTGTCGTCGCGTTTCATCGCTGTTACGATAAACCGTTCATCTGCACTGACACTACACTCGCCAAGACTTCCGTCCGGAAATTCCGCAAGCACACGTTCTTCAAGCGTATTGAGATGGATCGCCTTTATAGCATCTGCTTGCGTGTAAAAGAGTTCGGTGCCGTCTTTGGAAATCACACCGGAGTAACCGTGAATGTCGTCGGCATTCGTTAGTTGTACGATGTCACCGTTGGGGAATTCCAACTTAAAAAAATTCGGTTTTCCTGAACGGTAGGAGGTAAAGATGAGGTGTGCTTGGTCGGGCGTGAACGAAGGGGTCAGAAAATAGAGGTTATGGTTGATAGAAGTGTCATTTGTGAGTTGATAGATATGCGCGCCCGTTTGGTCGTCTTGGAATTCTTGTAGTTCTGAAGAGTGAACGGACGCTTTTGCGTAGTTTGTCATAGTGTTCTCCATTGCGTATAGAGGACCACAAGCTAAATACAGTCTTTCCGCCACAGTGCTAAGCGTTCCGTTCCCGACACTAAATCCGTGCCTCAATTAATTCGGATGACACACCTTGATCGGTTTCAACGGGCAACGTAAACGATGGCAATGGAACATCATAACCAGCTTCTTGTAGGCCTTCAATATGAAAATCAATAGCTTCAGTGATCAATTGCCGTACTTCTTCCATTGTTTCACCTACAACGGCACATCCTGGAAGGTCGGGGACATATCCACCATAGTTGTTTCCACATTTTTCAAAAATAACGACATATTCCATAAAACTTTCTCCTCAATTCTTAAGAGCCGCTTGCTTTAGAATATTATTGAGTGTTCCCTTGGAGATATCCGCGTTTGGTTTTCCTGCGATTGTCACGATTCCGGGTTTTGTTGGATGTTTAAACTGTTTATGACTGCCTCGCGTTCAGTCCAAATACCACCCATCATCTTGAATTATTTTAACAATCTGTCTATATTTCATCCTATCTTCACTTCCAATTATACACGCTCTTTGCGTTTATTGCAAAAAAATTAAGTGAGCAGATAGTTCAGCAATTGCACGCCTTCTCGGAAATCAGGAATAATAATATCCGCACCAGCACGGATCAAACGCTCCCGTTTATCGGCATTCATATTGTACCTATTATCCTCTACAGATGCAACGCCGACAGCGATTGCGCCGACTGCTTTCGCATTTTCGATCTCCACATACCCATCGCCAATGATAAGCAATTCACTCCCGCTAAGCGCAAAGTCCGTGATAATCTTCTGAATAACCATAGCTTTAGAAAACTTCTTATATTCCCGCAACGCACCGAAAATCCCGCCATCAAAGTATTCGGCAACGCCGAGAAGTGCCGCTTCATTCTTGACGAATTCAACATCCGTCCCACTCGCAAGGTAGCAGCTGATTCCCATTTCACGTAGGCTTTGGAGAAATTCAAGGGACATCGGCACACGAAGTGGATCGGCGGGTAATGTTCCTGCTGCAAGTCCAGCAATTCGCGCTTCAACGACGGGCAGCAATCGACGATTGTATTCATCTTTGTACGCAAGAGGTTCCTTCGGTGTTCCGCCGCGTTTCTCGATCTCCTCGCCTAATTGCATCATCTGATAGATCGTCTGCTTACCGGTCAATCTATCCACAAATTCAACGACGAGTACCTCAAGTTGTTCTGGGGTCTCAGTGGTATCCGTTTCGGTCTGAAGAAATTCAACCATCATCGGTACCATCACATTCTGCCAACCGTCTCGGATGAGGGAGATTGTGCCATCAAAATCGAAAACGACGTGGCGGATGTTTCCCGTTTGAATTTCACGATGAATCTCAATTGCGGTGTTGTCCAAAAAAATGTTCTGCATAGTTATTCCAAGATTGGCTATCGGCTTTCGACTTGCTTCGCAGTGAGAACTATCAGCAAAGACGCAAGCGTTACATAACTGCCTCGCAGTGAGAGTTTTCTTTCCTGACTGCTGATTGCGGAAAAATGATATTGATTTTTGTCCTTCTTCGATAGTATAATAACATTCGGATAGTTAAGCAAGTCCTTTTAGCGTTACAAGGAATATATTAACACAACAACGAAGGAAACTTAAGAGTGCAGATCAATTTCAGACGAACGAAAAGCCTAAACTGACTTCCATGAACGAAAAAGAGATTCTCAAGAAAATCCAACGCATCGAAATATTTACCAATCGCTTAGTTAATACCATCTTTGCTGGTGAGTATGAGAGTGTCTTCAAAGGGCAGGGAATCACCTTTGATGAAGTCCGCGAATATCAAGCAGGCGATGAAATCCGCACCATTGATTGGAATGTCACCGCACGCATGGGGCAAGCCTATATCAAGAAGTACGTAGAAGAACGCGAACTCGTAATGATGTTAGTCGTGGATGTGAGTGCTTCAACCCGTTTCGGTAGTATCGCTGAGACGAAGGCAGAAATCGCCGCCGAAATTGCAGCACTACTCGCTTTTTCTGCCATCAAGAACAACGACAAAGTCGGGCTGGTCTGCTTTACCGATACCGTTGAACACTTCGTCGCCCCGCGGAAAGGGAAAAGACACGTCCTGCGTGTTGTGAGGGACATCCTCCATTTTCAACCAAAACAGTCCGGAACGAATATTGAGACGGCTTTGGCATTTGTCGATCAGGTACTTAAACCGCACAGTGTTGTGTTCCTTATCTCTGATTTTAAAAATACAGGGTATGAAAAGCAATTACGTGTGAGCAGTAAGCGACATTCACTCATTGCTGTTACGCTACAAGACAGACGTGAACTGGAATTGCAGGATGTCGGGCTGATAGAACTCGAAGATGCCGAAAGTGGAGAGACGATGGTTGTTGATACACGTTCCGAAGAAGCACGGCAGTTATACACAGAACTCAATCAGCGTGCCGATGCGGAACGTCGACAGGTTTTCCGAGCAAATCAGGTGGATGCTATTGACATCAGAACAGATGAATCGTATGTGAAACCCCTTATCCGATTTTTCCGTCAACGTGCTGCTCGGAGTTAAAGTTCGTGTAAGCTTATGAGTAGATTAGCAGTAAAAAATTTAACGCAAACCTTTGTTCAAAAAGATGCCAAATTGCCGGTACTGGACGATTTGAATTTCTCTATTGATGACGGAGAGTTTGTCGCTTTGTTGGGGCCCTCCGGTTGTGGCAAGAGTACACTCTTTAATATCATTTCCGGGCTGCTCACGCCAGATACGGGGGAAATTTACCTCAACGGCGAGCGAATCAGCGGTAACACAGGGGATTTTGCCTACATGCAACAGAAGGATCTCCTTTTACCGTGGCGGACGGTTCTCAGGAACGTGCTTGTCGGGCCAGAAATTCAGGGAGAACCGCTTGACACCGCGAAAACAGAGGCAAAACAACGTTTGACACAACTCGGATTGAGCGGCTTTGAAAACAGTTACCCGATGCAACTCTCCGGAGGGATGCGGCAACGCGTCGCGCTCGTCCGAACACTCTTGCTTCGGAAGAAACTCTTACTCTTAGATGAACCTTTCGGCGCCCTGGATGCAATGACACGCACCGTCATGCAATCCATCCTGCTTGACATCTGGACAGAAGGACGGCAAACTGTTCTTCTTATCACTCACGATATTGAGGAAGCACTTCTACTCGCAGATAAAATCTATGTTTTGACAGCCAGACCCGCAACGCTAAAAGCAGAGGTTCCTGTGCCTTTACCCCGTCCGCGGCGCATCGCGGATACTTCACTCATTCGCCTAAAAAGTGAACTTTTAACGTTGTTGCAAGTCGAAATGTCCCGAGTTTTTGAAGCGGATTAACGCTACTCGTCATCCGAATCCTTTGTCAAGGTCCCCCAAAATGAACGTGAAGGTCGGTTCATGTTGTCAAACATCTCGTAATTCTCGTTCCTGCAAAATTCGTGGAGTGCTTCAGTTAATGGAATTTCAAATCCAGCAGATTCTGCAGCAGCAAGGAAATAGGGCAATTCCGGGTATTTCACAACGAGCTGCTTCCCGTCTCCGTCAATGATGCGTTTAGCGATTCCATCAAACTGTCCGCGCCAACCGTCACCCATCCCCACTGCTTCACGAATTGCGTTTGGATCCACGCCAGCACAAACGCCAAATGCCATCGCCTCCATGTACGCTGCAGCACCAAGTCCCATCGCCAATTGGTTCACACCCTTAACAATCTGCCCTGAACCGCTTGATCCACAATATACGACATATTTTGGCTCGCCAAGGACTTCCAAGATCGGGCGATATTCTTCGACAACTGCGGCATCACCACCGACAAAGATACGGAGCGTTCCCGTTTCAGAGCCGTGGGGTCCACCGCTCACAGGGGCATCTATCAATGTAGCACCTTTTTCCGCGAATGCTGTCGCCAGTTCCTGCGTCTTCTCTACTTCTGTTGTTCCAAGATCAATAAAAATATGACCGTCACGCGCATTAGGAATAAGGTGTTGTTCTGCAACACTACAAAAAATATCGGAGGAACGCAAACTCGTCATAACAACATCGCTATTTCTGACGACCTCGGGAGTATCTTTACCTACGGTCGCGCCTCTCGCAGCGAGTGCCTCACATTTTGCTGCGTCAATATCATATCTGATGAGCGGATAACCGGCATTGTGGAGATTCTTTGCCATCCTTCCACCCATAGTGCCGAGTCCAATAAAACCGATTGTGGCTGCTGCGTCCATTTGCTGTGAATTCCCTCCGTATTCTTTATTATTCCAAAAGTAGCATACAGGATCAAACTATAATAACATGTTGGCAGAGAAGTGACAAGCAAAATCGAAGCACCCAAACCTGTTTTGATACATCTGTAGTGAAGTTTTCCTTGCAGTTTTTTATACCGTTTGTTATACTGCGCATAATTGGTTTCGGGGCACTCGGTTGACGGACTCGCCTCGTTTCTGTTGAATGCTTTTCCAACCCTATGCATTCTCCCGGAGGGTTTAAAAATGATACATATATTAAGATGTACTGTGATTCTAACAATATTCGCTTGTGTAGCGTTTGACACACCAGCGGAAATCTTGTTACAGGAAGATTTTGAGGGAGATTTGGACTTAACCACGAAATGGCAGACGGGACACCCTAAATTCGTCTACCCAAAAGAGGGTATCCTCTATTTAGACCAAGGGAAATCCGGTGGAGACTATGTGAGTCTTCGGTCTGTTCAACACTTCAATGATATTATCATCTATTACGAATGGTTCATTATCGAATGGAGTGGACAAGGCGATGGGGGCGGCGCGCTACGGCAGACACCAAATGGCTCTTATTGGATGCGCTGGTGGGGACGAAGCAACGTCAAGGTAACGACAAACAAAGATGGACCCGTTAATGCTTGGCAACCTTTTCCTGTAAAAGGCGGACAAGCACAAGCGAACTACGCGCAAGGATCAGATCATTTCATACTCAAAGCGGCACTGAGGACGCAGGAAAAGCGCGTCACCGTTCATATATGGGATGTCACTGAGAAGGAACCGATACAGGTCGCCGAGTGGGAAATAAAGGATAATACCTATAAGTCCGGAAACATCAGTTTTGATTGCTGGAAATTCGGTATCTATGGCGTTGATAACGTTATTGTTGCCACGCCTGAGCATGAGGCAGAAATTTTCGCCGATAATTTTGATCCAACACGGCTTGCCGTTCAACCTGAAGGGAAAATTGCTACCACTTGGGGGCAATTGAAATCGAATCAGAACTGACGCAAATTTGTCCATTGGCTGGTGAGGTTTTCAATCTTGCCTGTTTTGAATAAACTCGAAAAATAAAGGAATTTGATCATGACAAAATGTGCACTGATCAGCGGTAGAGGTATGGGAATGATGCACGGCGGAAATTTCCACGCCCATCCGGATGCAGAAGTAGTCGCCGTCTGTGATATGGACCCTGAACTCCTCGCAAACGCGAAGGAACACTTCGGAGTGCCGGGGTATCCAACAATTGAGGAACTCTTAGCAAACTGTGATCCAGATCTCGTACTTCTTATTGTCAACGAAACCCGACGTATCCCACCGCTGCAGGAATTGCTCGAAGCCGGACAGAATGTTTTCACAGAGAAACCCCTCTGTGGCTTAGAGGGACAGGATCGGGTCCGCGAAGAAGATCTCGGAATTGCGGCACCTGCTATCGCAACATGGCGTGACTCCGGTCTCAAATTCGGGATTGATTACAACTACCGGTTTATGCACCATTTCCGAAAACTGCACGACGATGTCGCCGAGGGTCGACTGGGTGAGATCCGGATGGTACACGCGCGTGCACATTTCAACTGCTGGTCCCACGTCATTGATCAGATTCTCTGGACAATCGGCAGACCCGAATGGGTAAGTGTGGTTGGGGATCCAAATGAATCCGGCGGTTGGCGGCGTTTAATTCATATTGGCTGGGAAAACGGAGTCATCGGTTCCCTGAGTGGTACAAATTTGTGGGGCTACGACGATCATCCGCTCCGCGTCAAAATTCTTGGCGATGAATTTTATGCCGAGGCAAAAGGGTTAGAAGGTGCTTACGCCCGCAGAAAAGCCAATAGCTCTGAAATAGTGGAAGTCTGGGAAGCAGAAGAGGGCAAGCCTGAGATGCCGGAATCTTTCAAACGGATGGCGGATGGGGTCATCAAGGCGATGCATGCCGATACACCCTTCCCCGCTGATGGTGAAGCCGCATGGAATGAACTGGTGTTTGAGGCAGCCGTGCATAGATCGGCTTTACAGAATAATGCCCGTATCTCTCTGGCAGATGTCGAAGCAGACGCATTTGCCTAATTCAGCGAGACTGCTTTTCCCAGGTCGGTAGGTGCGGTTTGATGAAGTTTAAGAAAATATTTCGGTAATAAACGGGCAATAAATTGCCCTACTACAAATGGACAGGCTCGTAGTAGTGCGATTCATCGCACGTTCCGACATTACCGAATTAATAAATTAATCTTCATCAACCGCACCGAACTTCCTCAAGATACAACAGCCTCTGCGAGGGGTTTATAACCCCGAATTACCCGGCAGCACCACCTCTAACAGCAATCTTGATCGCATCCTTCCCATCTAAGTGATAGCTGCCATGAAGCGCGTCAAAGCCTTTGGAGACATCCTCTAACGGAAGAATATGGCTCACAAACCCATCAAAAAGTGAGGCGTGTTTCTCAAGCATCGGAATGGCGCGAAGGAAGTGCTTCCTTTCAAAACCCCATCCGGCTTCTAATCGCAAGTTTTTACGCATGAGCATCTGGTTCGGATTGCAGTCGAAGCTGCCAACATCCACGAAATGTCCGTATACAACGTAAGTCCCGCCATATCGGATGTAATCCAACCCCTCAGGAATAGCAGCAAGGAAACCGGTGCATTCATAGACGACATCCGCCCCCTCGCCTTGCGACGTATTTTCCCGAACAATCCGCTTTCGTTCTTCAGGATCCGGCACTTCAGCAATGTCGATGATGAGATCCGCGCCCAACCTTTTCGCCATCTCAAGCCTGCCTGGAGGTCCACCGACGACGATAAGCCTACCTGCCCCTGAGACTCTCGCCCAATTAAGCGCAAGCAGACCAATCGGACCGGTTCCTTGAATCACAACCGTATCCCCGAATTCAATCTTTCCACGCGATATGCAATGCGCGGCACACGAAGCCGGTTCCGCAAGAACGGCAATTTCGGGCGGCAGATCGGTTTTAAGGAACATATTTGCCGATGGATTCGATAGGTAGATGTACTCACTGAAGCCACCGCGCAGATAAGGTGCTTCCTCCGATGGCAAAAAGCCGAGACCACCGCTCGGAGAGAGAGCAACTCTGTCCCCTACCTTAACAGGATTGCCGAGATAATCCGTTTCAACGCCTTCCCCTAAAGTATCAATCACACCGACGTTTTCGTGTCCAAGAATAATATCGTGATTGATACGCTGAAATTCCCAGTTGTGGAGGTCGGTGCCACAGATGCCACCCAACTCCTGACGCACCAGTACTGTGCCGGGTTCAGGGTCAACGATCGGATACTCTCGGACTTCAAAATTTTTGCCACTCATCACAGTGGCGCGTGCAGTTCTGCTTGCCATTGTAAAACTCCTTTCCTACTGTAGGAGCGATCTCTGGTCGCGACTCCTTATGTCCGACTATTCAGACGCGACTTTGACGATTATTTTCCCGAGTTTCTCGCCCGTAAAAAGAGAGATAAACGCTTTTGGTGCGTTTTCTAAACCCTCCACGATTGTCTCTTCCCACTGTATCTTGCCTTCAGATATCCACTGACGCATGTCACGATAAAATTCAGGATTCCGCGCCATGAAATCAGTAACGATAAATCCCTGTAATCTAATCCGTTTACCGATAGCAGAACTGAGGTTTGTCGGACCAGGAGTCGGTTCAACATCGTTATATTGAGAAATCATGCCACACAGAGGGATACGTCCATGCATATTCATGACTGCAAGTGCTGCTTGTAGATGTCTGCCTCCGACGTTTTCAAAGTAGATGTCAAGTCCATCAGGGCAATGCTTCCTGAGTTCGGCTTCCAAGTCATCTACATTTTTATAGTTAAAAGCTGCATCAACACCTGCCTTCTCCAGCAGCCAAGCGACCTTCTGGTCTGAACCGGCACTCGCAACAACTCGGCACCCTTTTATTTTACCGATCTGGCACACTATTGAACCGACCGCGCCCGCGGCGGCGGAGACAAAAACCGTTTCGCCAGCTTTCGGCTGACCGATCTCCAGAAACCCAAAGTAAGCAGTGCGTCCAGGCATACCGACCGCACCTAAAAACGACTGCAGCGGCGCGATTGTTGTATCAACAGCAGTTACACTCTCTGCTGGTGCGACATAATGGTCCCGCCATCCAAGCATACCCGTCACATGATCTCCAACTTTAAATTGATCGCTATTTGACTCCACAATTTGACCCGCGCACCTACCCTCCAGCGGCTTGCCGAGTTCGGCGGACCGCATACCACCACGCATATATGGGTCTACCGACGTGTAAAGATTTTGGACGAATACCTCTCCATCCGCAGGTTCACGGAGAGGCACCTCTACAACTTCAAAATCGTTCTCCTTGGGCATACCGATAATTCGATTCTTAAGATGAATTTGTCTGCTGATGATGTTTGACATTTTTTCTCCTATCGCTGATTATCTAATCTTATTTAGGGGCTGATGTAATGATACCATTTCTAAGAAAAAAGTCAAGGATTGGTAATTTATTTACGGTGGATCCGAAGAATAAAAAGGTCGTCAGTTTAGTGAAATCTTTCCACAGAACCACTCCAACAAAGGCATATTCGTAATATAAACTCCAATTTTATTATAATATTTCGATTAAAGTAAACCTCTTCGGTGTGATTATCGTTTTCTGATTCTGGAAAATGAAATTGTCGAATTACTGTATACGCTAATTTTTATAAAATACTCATTTAGCGTTTGACTCCTCAATCACGGTGTGCAGCAAGCTGCGGTGATAATATTCATAGTAAAGCGTGGTTTGTAGCATACTCGATAACAGATAAACACACGACAATTTCCTGAATGAGAAGCAAAAATAAAAATCAACACAACAAAAATGGAGTTTATCATGAATCAGCAAATTTTGACGCAAAAACTCAGCATGCTCATTTTCACGGCATTATTCTTCATATATAGTATACCCACAATGAGTTATGCGCACAGAAGAGTTGAATTCGTAGAAGGCGACACAACCACTCGTGAAATAGCCGAAAATACACCCGCAGATACGAACATTGGAGAACCGTTGAGATATTCCACGAATTTGCCCGATGAATGCATCGGTGTCTCTTTTAGTGGTCCTAATCGGTGGTCATTTGAACTTTCCCGTGTTTCTCCCGGTAATTTACAGTTGAAGACTAAGGCCCGATTGAACTACGAAAAAAAGAACACTTATCAAGTAAGGGTCACGGTATTAGACTGGGGAAGTCCAGCCACAGACGTAATCACGGTGAACATTACAGTAACCGATGTCAATGAAGCACCAACGTTTACAGAAGGGGACGAGACGACCCGCGAGATAGAAGAAACAGCAGCAATAGGTGCGAATGTCGGGGATCCTGTGTCAGCGACGGATCCAGACATGGGTGAGACTTTGGAATACAGCCTCAATGACAATGAGGATGATGCTTTTGAAATTGATAGCCGCACGGGGCAATTGAAAACCAAAACGGCATTGGATCATGAAACCGAGCCAAATTATAAAGTAAAAGTCGTAGTCTCGGACGGCAGTCAAATAGATAGCATTATTGTCACTATTAATGTCTTACCTGAAGAGACAGGGGCATCTGCACCGACTATTAAGGCTGACAGAACAACCTCTCTTCTGGAACCAGCGTTGCTTAAGATCTTGGAAAGAAAAGAACTTCAAGCACGGCTGCAGAGGTTGTATGCTGAAAACGACGGAACCCTGAAGTACCAGCGGGCAATTGTTATGCTTGAAACCGTTCTGGCATCAACGCCTCCGGACAAGACCGTGCTACTCGCGAACTATCCAAATCCGTTTAACCCTGAGACATGGATACCGTATCGTTTGGCGAAGGCTGCGAATGTACAGATTCCTATCTATAATGCACACGGCACTGTCGTCCGGCATTTAGAGGTGGGACATCAATCAGCAGGCTATTACATCAGTAGAAGCCGTGCAGCGTATTGGGATGGCAAGAACGATTTCGGTGAACCGGTTGCCAATGGTATCTATTTCTACCAACTCCAAGCCGACACTGTATCTCCACTACGCAAAATGGCTATCCTCAAGTAACCTTTTCCTATAGGCGCGGTTTTTCTAACCGCGCCTTCCTGTTTTGATAAATATGTTACTGCCATATTTCCACCCTTCTATTCCGTTCAGGTAAATTTTATTTCCAGCCACAATGCCCCTCGGACATGCTAACTGAACGCCCTGGAAATTCATCAATCTTCGGGCAGGAGACCCCATGCTTTAGTTTGGGGAGGAATGCCCGCTCCTATTTTTTCTTAACATTTCTATAAAAATGTGGTATGATATATGTATCATGTTGGCAGACATTTCAAGCGCAGTCCCTCGACTGTGTGTCTGCCTACCTACTTAAAAGGGGTTAAGGGCGTGATACGTGAAAACCAATGAAAAAGAAACGCAAACAGAAGCAACGTCGTAGAACGTATAAATATCAGATTCGCGAACACCCGCAGAATATGCGTCTTGGCAACATGCTTGACGACTTGTGTGATGTCCATAATCACTTTCTCAAACTTGAGAACCGATACTATCGTAGATACGGTAAGTATGCCGGACGTTATCGTTTGCAGCCACATCTGACGAAGTTGCTTGAACGCACCCATAAGCATTGGACATGGATACCCCGCGACACTCTTGATGCTGTGATTATTCGTATCCATCTTTCCTTTGAAAACTTCTTTGATGTTCCTGGATTCGGTCGTCCGAAACATAAGAAGCGTGGTAAATATCGTTCTGCGAAGTTTCAATCCGCTTACCTTCTTGAGGAAGGTCGTGTCCGCATCTCTTTTAAAGAATGGGATGAACCTTCGCAATCTTTTAAGTTCAATAAACGCTGGTTTTCTTTCCATCAGCATCGTGATTGGAAAGGTAATGTTCGCTATCTCCAAATCCTTCGCGATGCTGTCGGCACCTATTGGCTCTATGTTGTTACAGATGATATCTCTAAAGAGGTCTTACCCGCAACAGGTGAAAGCGTTGGGGCAGACTTCGGTATGAAAGACGCATTTTTAACACTTTCTACAGGCGAGAAGATACAATCGCCACAATTCTTGAAACAGTCCTTGAAAGAACTTCGGTCTCTTAACAAAGCATTCAGTCGTAAGGTTGTAGGGTCTAACAATTGGTGGCGTTGTCTCCGTCAACTCGCAAGACGCTATCGGCATATCTCCAACCAACGCAAAGATTGGCATTGGAAACTTGCCACAGACTTATGCCGAAGGTTTGACGCGATTGCTACTGAGAAACTCAACCTTAGAGGTATGAAGCGTCTCTGGGGACGCAAAGTCTCCGACCTTTCCTTTGGGCAGTTTGTTGAGATATTGAAGTTTAAGTGTTTCAAACATAATCGTGAGTTCCTTCAAACTGGACAATGGACCCCTACAACAAAACCTTGTTCGGATTGTGGGCATCACAACAAAGACCTTTCTCTTTCTGATAGGCAGTGGACATGTCCTGAATGTGGTTCGCATCACGATAGAGACATCAACGCTGCTATCAATATCTTGAGGGCTGCTCGTGGTCCCTCTGTGGAGCAGATGTAAGACGCTTCTTCGGAAACGCGAACTGCTATGAAGCACAAGCCCCTGCCTTTAGGCAGTGGGTGCCTTGACACAACTGCAAATTACAACATTGAATTTTAAACTTCATCGACCGTATCAAAGAAGGGAAGCAGATCGCTTTTCTCGCAGCATCTACATATTTGCATATTCTACTGATAAGGATCATTTTTGATTGACAGGTGCTTTTGCGCTTCTGTAGGGTGTTGAATAGGTTGTTCTGATCCCTCTTTCTGAAGGAGTTGAGCGACATCATAACCCCTACGCAGCAATTCAATCAAAATTTCGTCATCCGAGGCATCATTGACCGAACTTAACGTTTTCGCACTTACGTTAAGTTCAGAATGAATCGACATCGCCTCCGATGCATCCCGGACGCTGGCGTAATTAACACCCAAGTACCGCTGGGTTGTCACCACACTCTTATGCCCTAACATCTCCTGCACGGCATAAATATCGTTCGTCTGCTCATATAGACGCTGCGCGTAAGACTTCCGTAGAGAATGTGTGCCGAGTTTCCCATTTAAACCCGCCGTCTCAAATGCTTGTTTAAGCGCATTATGCGCTGCTATTCTCGTCATTGGTTGCGAGCCTTGCCCTTTTCGTGACGGAAACAGCGGACGCTTCGCATCAAGACACTCATATAACTCGCTATGCCAAGCAACAAGTGCCTCAATTGCTTGTCTACCATCTATATTTACAGGCACAGCTCTTGATACCTCACCGCCTTTTACAATGTTTCGATCAAACAGCAAATCCTTGACAGGTGTCCCATTCTGCCAGACATCATCTACTTTCAGGGCGATCAACTCGCTAATCCGTCCGCCGACGGATACGCCTAACATAAACAAACTCCGATTCCGAATAGCAAACGTACCACCAAACGCTTCCGATACTTTTAGGATTTCAGCATTATCTAATGGTCTTGTGCCTTTCATACAAGAAACTCCTTGTTTTTATACCTACATACATTAATAAAACGAAATAAAAACTGTGTCGGTTTCTAAATCCCATCCAGATGTGTATTAAAGCGAAGTGGATCTTCTCTCTGATGGCGTTGTGCAAAGTTCACATACTAATTGCTCCAAGATGCACGTAGCGTCTGAGGTGCTCGTCTTCAATTGCGCATCTGCTTCTAAGCTTTTTTCGAGGGCAGTGACCAACTCATCAACCGTAAAAGCGTTGAGCGTCTGAAAGATTTTGTAAGCGACATAAGGATTCTGCTTCAGAATATTATGCGTAGCCGTTTTAGGTAAGGCACTTCCTGTCTCTTCAGCAAGTGGCTGAAATATATTTTCTGTAAAATCACGAAATGGCATTCGGCTGTGGACGTTTCGGAGCTCCTTTCTTTCAGCGATTAACTTCGCTTGGAGCGCAAACCGGAATTGGCGGGCGATTGTTGAGTGGACTGCGATAGGTTTCTGACCGCTTGCTAACACTTCATGAAGACTCTTCAACGCTTGTCCGATTGCGCGTTTTCCGATCGCATCAGTAAGATCGAAAATGCTGTCAAATGTATTCTGTGTCACCATGTTCCGGACATCTTGCTCGTCAATTTGGGGCTTGTCGCCAACAAAGTTGACTATTTTGTTGATCGCTTCAGCAACAGTGTGCATATCACCGCCAGTTCGAGTCCGTAGGAGAGAGAACGCCCGGGGTGTAATCTGCTTACCATATTCATTAAATTTGTCCGAGACCTTTTTATAGAGCGGGTCCCGGTTCACCGACGGGCCAGCCTCGACGGGGTCGAAAGACCGGTAGCGTCCGACAGTTTCAATGGCTTTAACAACTCTGTTCCGCTCGTTCACAGGTCCCTGTACCGTAAATATCAGAACGCTATTTTGGGGTAGATCACCTTGAAGCCACTCAAGCAGGACGGCTATGTCGCCGGTATCATCGACTTCCGTAGCGTATGTATCAAGTTGTTGGGCAATATCAGGTAAACGTTCCAGAAAACCGCGTTCTTCATCGGTGAGTTTCGTTCCCAATTCATCAATGAGCGAATCAACGGCATTTGTGTAGTTGAAATGATTCTCTGCGATCTGTTGCGGATTCACATCTAACAGTTTTGCCAATGTAGAGATAGATTTTTGCGGATCTGTAATTTCAATCTTGAATGCATTTCGGATGATTGTTATCGGTGTTGTACGTTGCTGAACCTTAAAGAAAGGTGCATCTCGGACAACCAAGACTCTCCAATCTGACATGACTGGATAGAGATCCGCTTGACTGAGAATTTCTCGAATTGTTATATTATCATCCTCTAAAAAAGCGAGATTGAAATCGCGCGTATCAGGTGTAAGCAAATGATCAATCATCTGTTTGAGGGTTCCCTCAATGAGAAAATTTTCCTCACCACAGAGCAGATACACCGGGAAAACTTTATTATTTTGGATTTCTTTGAGGATACTTGGAGGTGGATTTGTAGGTTTTTGCTTCATCAAAAGTTCCTTTAGGTAGGGTTTTAGAAAGGGATACCGACTACAATGTGCATAAGGATCTATAGGGCAATAAACAACCCCTATAGCACACAAACATCGGTTTGTTGTGATTAATTCTCTACAGGTCAAATGGTTTAGGATAGGATTAGAGCAAACTGCCACCAGTTGGAATCGCTCAGGTGGCGTTATCGCTGGTAGACTCTTTTTGAGTCCCCGCAGTAGCGAACGCGGAAAAGCGTTTCTTGGTGTTCTGCGCACCACAACTTGGACATTTCGGGAGTTTGTTGTTGGTATCACTTGCGCGTTTAAGCACTTCAAATTCAGTTGCACATTCACTACAATGGTATTCAAAAATTGGCATCGTTTTCCTCTAAGCCGCGACAGGCTTAATGATTACCTTCACCTTTGTTCCTTTAGGAGGAATCACATCGGTATTGACACGATACGTCCGATCGTCGGTGCCGGTAGGCAAGGGATGATTGAAAAGGGAATCTGGATCGCGATAGACAGCGATAATATTATGAAAGAGTTGTGCAGTAAATTGGTCGTTCTCTGTAAGTCTGCCACCCGTGAAAACCCATGATGTTTCTTGCATCGGCTGCTCTGTGAAAGCGTTCCACACCAACTCGCGCGCGCGGCGTGAAATTACTTCCTCGCCTTGGCTCCATTCGACTCTGATTTCAACAGATGCCCCTATTGGCACGCGTGGATCCCCTTCAACAGCAAGATTCCTACCGGGTTCTAATTCCAAGGCAGCGAGCGCCATAAGCATATGAACCGGTTCGGCATCAATTATCAGAATGCTTTCATGTGTTTTGCCGAGTTTGCCGCACGCAAAGAATTCAATATTAGCATCACCGCCGACAATGTTAATTTCACCCGGCACTGTTACTTCACGTTTATTGGTATCCAAAATGACATTGCCGAGTTGGTGAACATTCTCGCTAATCTTCTGCGGTTTCATCTGTAGTGTATCCGCCGCCGCAGTGGATTGTGGATAGACGGTGAGTTTTTCCGAAGCAGAATTGTCACTTTCATCTGCATCTGTGATGTCCAGGCGTGCAACAAGTTCTATCTCACCTTCGGTCTTAGGTGCCCAGTCCGCTGAAACAACAGTCTCCCCCAATTGAGGCGTCCAAAGCACCTCGGCTGTGGTGACCTTTTCATCACCTACATAAAAATCTACATTAAGGATCCCATCAAAAGGCGTTCCTGTATTGCGGAGGGTCGCACTGAGACGAACAGCCTCGCCGACGCGCGGAGAAGGTGGTGAAAACCGGAGACTTCGGGGGACTATCCCAATATTCGGTTCCGTTGGACCAGCGAGGGCATGACTCAAGGACATCACGGCAAAACATGTTGATAAAAAATCGCTCTCAGATCCACGCCATCTCCCGTCAGGTTCTTGTTGAGCAACCATCATTTGTGAAATCTCAGCGTACCAATCATAGCCAGCAAGTGTGCTCACGGTTGGGGGAATGTCACAGAACCGTTGCAACGAAAGTAGATAATAGTAGAGCCATGAGTTAGAACCGGGGTTCCGAGTCAAAGTCCAGTGCTTCTTCACCCATGTCATACCTTTCTGGATTTGTGGGTCCTCGACGGGTACACCACACGCGCGAAGTGCCCACAATCCGGTTGCGGTCATACTCCCGTAGACCCCGATCGCCCACGGTGAACCGTCGTCAACCAAATTATAGAGCCATCCGCCTGTTTCCGTTTGGTTTCGGCGAATCCACTGCTCGGCGCGTGCCCACGCATCTTGTGGAATATCAAGTCCCCACTGCTTCGCAGCATAGAGCGCGTAGATCACCATGTTCATGTGTGCGCCGTCCGCACTAAAACCGTACCCCCAGCCACCATCATCTCTCGGATCCGCGAACTCACTACCGCGAATAGGGAGCTGTTTTTTGATTAATTGGTTCACAGCAAATTGGGTGCGGTCTCTGTACGCTTCGTCTTGGATTGCTACCAAGACTGGCACAATTACCGCGTATTGGTAAACGGCGAATTCATTCCAATTCTGCGCCAATAGAAACTCTACACCTTCCTTAACTGATGGATGCGAAGGTGTGTGTCCCGTCGCAAGCAAGGTTTGCAACGCCAGTGCCGTCTCCTGCGTTTGATCTTCACCGAAATTCCATACAGGAGCCGGAACGAAGTTTTCAGCAAGTCCTTTCAGACTCGCCTGACAGGTAATGCAGATTAAAATGAGCTGGTTTTCAGTACCACATTGTAAACAGGTCCGACTATGTTTCCCCTGCTGTGCCACTATCCAATCAACGCCTTTTGTTATGGCGTTCTGGATTTGTTCGGACGTGACAGATGGAAAGGTCCGCGTTTGGGCGACAAGTGCTGCATGCGTAACGTTATTTCCTCTATCTGATTCTTCAATATACTGAGTTCCTAAAGGATTGACAACAGCGTAAATTTCCGTCTTACCGGGGGGTGGCTGCCATTGTGCTTTCACCCTGCCGGCCTCTTTAGGTTTCAGTTCGATGATGACATCCTTACAGACGATTTGGAGCGGTTGCGTCGCTGGATCTCCCTCGTACAACTCAACGACAAGATCCTCGTTCATCGTCGGGGTGCCATCGCCAATATTTTTCACCTCAACCCAGATGGTAATCTCTTCCCCTTCAACTGGTGTCGGGTTAGAGAAGGTAATACTGTTCGTATCAACACGGAAATCCGGTAGCTGAGCGAATCCACTCGTGGTGCACAATCCAACAACAAAAATTCCTATTACCAATTTTAACAGGAGGTTTTGGCAACCTATAGGCTGTTTCAAAAGGTGATACTTAATCATAATCCACCCCATATTTATCTATCAAAAAAGTTGTAATCATGCTCGCGAGTGGCTCCACAAAACGAACGTGGCGACACAACCCGTGATGGTTCCGAGTTAGTTTCCTTCCCAAAATCCGACCGAAACCGAAGAAGGTTGCGGAATAGGATTTGCGAAAAGTTTCGTCCCATTTGTAGCGTACTTACTGACTTCGCCTGTGAATGTTGCCCCGAGCATGTCCGCGACCCAAATACCGTTATCTGAAGGGGAGAGACTTATCCCGACAACAGCCATACCGGCGGGAAATTCATTCATTTTCGTCCCGTCTGCTGATAAATTTAGCAGCATTGACTGTTCTGAAACCACCCATACACTACCATTCTTAGGATTGACGCGCGGAGAGACCGGACTGGTGATCGTAAGTTTTACAAGTTCTTGACCCGTTGGTGAAATCCGCATGAGTGCGTTAAATTGGCTGTCAGCGACCCAAGCATTTCCCTCATAGTCAACAGCAACACCACCCTTAGGTTCTTGCATTGTCGGACCGGTTGCAATTTGAGTACCGTTTGCGTCGTAACGATTGATGGGACCGCGCGCATCCGCTATCCAGACACTGCCATCCTTCGGATTCACAGCGACATTGAATCTACCGGTCTCTACGTTGGGAGGCCCCCCTGGTGGGACGACTTGCGCGAGAATTTGTTTTCCGTCGCTTGACAACTTCGACACTCCGTCTAACCATGCCACCCAGACAGTGCCGTCTGCTGGATTTACAGAGATCATATTCGGGCGTTTAATATCCGGTGCTTTTATGAATGGTTCATCTGGGGGCTGGGCTGCTTGATCGTACCTGAAGACAGCATTTGATGCCGAAATAGCGATCCAGGCAACACCATTGGTAGGGTTCACTTCCGCAGCACTCGCTTGCGCCAGATTCGGAATAACCGTCGGATCAGCGTTGCCATTCGCGTGCAATTTGTAAACTGTATCGCCACCACTTACAACCCAACATTCACCGTTATATTGCCCGTAACTGGTAGCAACACACATCACAAAGAGCATCACTACCCAAAACATATTTTTCATAACGTGTCTCTCCTGTTTTGTCCTATACTTTTGTTTGACTTAAAGCTTATCATCCTCTTCATTTTCAAAACTCCAGTCTTTAGACTGGAGATGTAGAAAATGCCTAAGTTTTCTCTTGATAAAAAATGCCAGAGATGTTAGAATATACATTAGCGTTCGGCATTGGTTGGAATTGATGTAGCGTCAGACGACTCGGCATTGAGACAATTCCGTAAAAGCCTCACACGACTCAAAAATGCTAAAGCCTTTTCGGGCATCTGCTGCACGTTCAGGGAAAGACACTTAAAGGTGCATCCCGCTAAAAATCACGTGTCACATAATTTAGGCTGACTCTTTTAAAGTCACAAGGTTGGGACATCAACCTTTGGAGTAGAAGGTGTCAGACTTGCAATTGCAAGCAATCTTTGTTGATACCACAATCTCACGCAAAGTGCAGAATTCAAAGAATCTCTGTGCTTTAGCACAGAAGAGTATGTCAAGGAATAGCGTCCATTTTTTAAATGTTAGCATATTTCTGTGTAATTTTCAAGGAATTTGTACATCCAACTAATATCTATAAGATACCAAAAGTGCTGTCAAATTTGATTTGATTCAATTCTACACGGTTTTTCTTGACTTTTTTCGGGAAACCCTGCTATACTTAGTAAAAAGCATTTGAACGTGTGTGAATTTCGCTTTCAGGAGACGAGAGGATGACATCCTTTTTGAAAACAAAAAAGAGTACCGCCAGCCCTTTAATTTGGCTACTCATTTACCTTATCATAATTCCGATGCAGCTGGCGGACTATGTTCTATGCATCGGCGCAGATGGTCACGTCGCGCTTGAAGTCTCCCACAATGGACACTGCACCGACACGCACGCTTTGGGTTCAGAACACACAGAAGTCATGATCGCTGGAACTACCCCGGAAGAAGACCACCGCGGTTCGTGTATTGATCTCGCGATTTTTGTTCCATTAAACACCCGCCTATACCTCGTTCCTGCCAACGATGTATCAACAGATCCGACGCTTGCCGCATTTGCCTTCGTGCCGCATCAAAAGAGCACCCCTACGATTTTTTTACCCGCTACGTATCTCCAAGATTTCGCACCGTTCATTAACGCAACGCTCATATCCCTTCGTACCACAACCCTCCTCATTTAAACCTTGCCGCCATCCCGTTTAGGTCCAACACGCTTTTGATTGATTTTTCTCTTGCTTAAGATGTAGCAAGTTCCGTGCCAATTTGAACAATACCACACCGACGCTATTCTCTAAAAAACGCAGAAAAAGTGCTGCACAAAACGGGGCATTCTTGAGAATCAATTGCACGAAATGGGGCGCACTTAATAACCTCAGCTGCCTATAATCTTACGTAGGTAGCAATTCGAGTTATTTCACATGGAGGAGAGCATTGCATACGAAAATTACACTCAACCACATCTTCATGATAGTTGGAATTTGCCTGCTAACATCGACGATAGGACAAATCTCGTCTGCCGTTTCAAATGAAGAAGGTAGGACTTCACTTGAGATAGCCATTGAGACAGCATTGCGCGAAAACCCACAACTCAACGTGATTCGTGAAAAAGTTAAAGTTGCCCGCGCTCGAATCGACGGTATCGCACTGCTTGGGAACCCGGCACTCGAAACCAAGTTTCTTGGAGGTCCCCATGCTGAACAGACCCTCGAATTAACCAAGGCGTTCCAACTCGGTGGGCAGCGTGGGCATCGGATACAAATCGCAAAGTCGCAGCTCGAAAAAGCAGATGTCGAACTCGCTAAAGTGTCTCAATCTGTTACGAAATCGGTGAAAATTGCTTTTTATGAGCTACTACTTGTCCAAGAGAAACTTAAGTTAGCCAAAGAGATTGTCCAATACAACAAACAGATGCGCGACATCGCCGAAATCCGATTTGAAACTGGTGACATTTCGGTAACACAAGCAAATCTGGCAAACATCCATCTACAATCAGCATTACGCGAAGCAACAACATTAGAGAGCGAAGTGCAGCTGGCACAACTAACACTCAACGGGTTGATGGGTGCCCCGTTTGAAGCAGCACGTGTTGCTGTCGGCGAATTACGCGAAAGGGTATCGCCAGATACACATCAGAAATTGACACTTGACCCTTTAAAGACCCAGGCACTTGCACACCGCAATGACCTGAAGTCGCTGCAGCTAAACGCGCAACTCACTGAAAGCGAACTCCGACTCGCAAAAGCAGTGAACATCCCAGATTTGAGTGTTGGGGCACTTGCCGAACACAGTGTAGGCGAGCGCGCATTCGGCGTGAAGTTTTCAATTCCATTGCCACTGTTTAATAGGAATCGCGCCGAGATCAATGCCACAAAAGCCCAACAGCAAGTAGACACCGCACAAATTAATAACGCTGAGAAACAGATTGTCCGAGAAGTTACAGCAGCGTTTTTGTCTCTCAGTACCACGCAAAAAATGCTCACATTTTATGAAGGCGATACACTGAAGCTACTCAACGAAAACCTTAAATTAACACGGACCGCCTATAAATTAGGAGAAATAGAACTCTTAGAGGTCATTTTGATGCAAAACGAGTTCATCAAAACACAATTTGCCTACCTTGACGCGCTCGCAGCGTACCATAAAGGGGTGGCTGAGCTCGAAGCCGCTGTAGGTACATCTCTTGGATCCGTCCCATAAACTCGAAATGATTGATGGACAACATAAGGAGAAATCGAAATGTTACGTTATTTTTATATCACACTACTTTTGGCAATCCCCGTTATCGTAATAGGCGGCTTGATTGCGCTAAACCTCACGCTTACATCGACTTGGGCTGAAGCACATGTTCACATTGAGCAACCACATACCCATGGCGAGCAAACCGGACACGCACACAGCCAAGAGAATACAGTGACACTCACCGATAAAGCAAAAATTAATATCGGTCTGAAGACTGAAGAAGCTGATATTCGTCCGATTGAAACGGTTGTGTCTGTTCACGGAAACGTAATGGCACACCCAGCACGGCAAGCCATTGTCACACCAAGAACCGGCGGTATCGTGAAGCGTATCCATTTCAGCGTTGGCGAAACGCCGAAAAAAGGCGATGTGCTGCTGGAACTGGAGAGCCTTGATTTACAGATGGCACAGATTGAACTCCTTGAAGCGGCATCTCAACAGAAATCGCTTGTAGCCAAGTTGGCGAGACTGACAGAGGTTTTCGCCAAACAAATTCGGCGGGAATTACAAACCCGGCAAATTGACTATTTGCAATCGCTATCCGAACTACAACAGCTGCAAATGACGGTCAAAAAACGTAAAGCCCTCGCCGGAACGCAGATTACCTCAGCATTGGAACAGATGCGCTTTAGATTGGTCAAGGCTGATGTTGAACACCTATTGCTTGATAGCACACTCAAAAGGATTAAGACCCTCACAGAAAAGCGTATCTCAGCACAGAAGGAACTTATTGCGAAACAGGCAGAATATAAGAAAGCGAAAAATGAGTTAGCAGATGCGAAGCGACAATTCCAGGTCCTCGGCATCAGCGAACAGACGTTGGAAAAGATCCTGCGTGATAATGGAGAGACACCCATCCTCTCACTACTGGATACAGATAGACTGGACAGCAGAGGCGAGGTAACCTCGCCTCTACTGGAAAGATATGCGGTGCTTAGTGAGGAAGCAACAAAACTGGTTGATGCAGAAGTGGCATACGAACTTGCTGCGATCAAGGTTGCAGCAAACAGACAACGCGCCTTGGCTGCTGGATTAACCGAAACACTTCTCGAAACTTTGGCTGAAACGGGTTCAATCACGTCCTTTGACGATTTATCCACCGATACATTGATTGAAAATTACCTCGCCTTTGTAGAAAGTTCAGAAGCACTGGAAGGAGTGCTTCAACTCGAAGAAACATTGCGCAATGCGAACATTACCTTCAACAAAGTCCGCCAGAAACT
Organism: Candidatus Poribacteria bacterium; assembly: GCA_003635195.1. GTDB lineage: Bacteria > Poribacteria > WGA-4E > WGA-4E > WGA-3G > WGA-3G. Next base: position 27,253 of record PYIY01000209.1, read on the forward strand.
TCAAGTATCCGGACTCACACTTGAAGACATCGACAAGATTATTCAAACAGGTCAACCGTCCGCTATGTTCTATGTCACAGCACCTGCTTCCGGGCAAATTACCGAGCAGCATGTGTCAGTCGGCACGACAGTTGAAAAGAGTGACATACTCTTCTCAATACTAGACACTGATATTGTCTGGGCTCAAGGGGAAGTTCACGAAGACACACTTGCGTTAATTCAGGACAAATGGCAGATAGGCAATGAGGTCCGTATTAGCGTCGCTGCTTACCCAGAAACAATTTACACCGGTAAGATTTCTGGCATTTCGGATGTTGTGGAGCCAGAGGAACAGACCGTTCATTTTTGGGCAGAAATCGAAAATCCTGATCATCAGCTTAAACCCGGAATGTTTGCTGACCAGACAATTGTCCTCGACAAAGGCGTTGATGTCTTGAGCATTCCATTGGACGCGGTAGTTGAAGACGCGGGCAGCCGATTTGTTTTTGTTGAATACGGTGCCACCTACACAAGGCATGAAATTGTAGTAGGTGCCAAGAACGACCGATACATAGAGGTTAGAGATGGTGTGCTGCCGGGCGAGCGAGTGGTTGTTCAGGGGACGCATCAACTAATGAGAGCGATGGCAGCACCTACCCAAGTTGTTGATGCAAACCATGGGCATCCCCACTAAAGTGGCAGAGGAGGAGAATCAATGTGGTCAAAAATCACCGAGATTTCACTCAAAAACAGACTCCTCGTCATTGCTTGTGCGATGGTAGCAGTTCTCATCGGCTTCAGGATGTTTCAATCGGCACCAATTGATGTCTATCCCGATATCAATCCGCCACGTATTACCGTACTGACGGAAGCACACGGTTGGTCCCCTGAGGAGATGGAAACCCTTGTAACGCTACCGATTGAAAGTGCAATGAACGGTACACCCGATGTTACACGGGTTCGGTCTTCGTCAGCAATCGGTCTGTCGCTTGTCTTCGTTGAGTTCGACTGGGGCATGGATATATTCCTTGCGCGGCAGATGGTTTCTGAACGCCTTCAACTCGTCGCTCCGAATTTACCTGAGGGCGTTGATGCCCCGATTATCTTACCGACCTCCTCGCTTTTGGGCGAGATTATAGAATATGCGCTCGTCGATGAAACAGGCGAATTCAATGAGATGGAGATGCGGGATCTGGCTGATTGGGTCATTCGATACCAGCTCCAATCACAGGGCGGTATCGCTAATGTGATTAACATCGGCGGATACGTGAAACAATTTCAAGTTTTCGTCAATCCTGAGCGATTGATCAGTTATCAGCTTTCGCTTGAAGATGTTGCCACTGCACTCGAGAAGAGCAACGAAAACTCCGCAGGCGGTTTCCTTATCAAAGCGTCTCGCGAATTGATGATTCGTGGGTTGGGACGGATTTCTACGGTTGCAGACATTGAAAACGTTGTCGTTGATGTGCGGGGATACGGCACACCGATCCTCGTTAAAGATGTTGCGACAGTGACAATTGGATCACTCCCAGAAATTCGGCGCGGCGCGGGGAGCCACAACGGCAAAGAAACCGTCTTAGGCAAAATCGTTAAGCAACCAGGCATCAATACGATAAACCTCAGTGACAAAGTGACTGCTGTGTTGAAATCATTGGAACAGTCAATGCCTGAAGGTGTAAAGATTAAAGTTGAGTACGCACAAGCAGACTTAATCCGCCGTGCCGTGGACACTGTCAAAGATGCTTTACGCGATGGTGCTATCCTCGTCGTTATAATCTTAGCCGTCTTCCTTTTTAACATTCGCACCGCACTGATTACCCTGACAGCGATTCCGCTCTCACTCATTATAGCAATCATCGCTTTGCTTTCTCAGGGCGGCACCCTCAACATCATGACGCTCGCTGGTTTAGCAATTGCTGTTGGGATGGTGGTTGATGACGCGATTGTCTATGTCGAAAACATCTTTCGGCGATTGCAGGAATACTTCCGCCGCCGATATATGGGTGAAGAACCTGACGAGACACCAGCAGAGGTCGTAACACGCGCCAGTGACGAAATTCGGGCATCAATTGTTTTTGCGACGTTGATTATCATTCTTGTCTTCGTTCCATTGTTCAGTCTCAGTGGTATGGAAGGCAGAATGTTCCGTCCGCTCGGTTGGGCGGTTGTTATATCAATGGCAGCATCGCTGCTCGTTGCACTGACGGTGGTTCCAGTATTGAGCGACCTGCTGTTGACCCGTTTCCGATGGCAGCGTATGAGAGAAGGACCCAATTCTGAGCCACCAGCACCAAAAGAGAGTCCCGTAGTTGTGTGGATTAAACGGGCTTACCGCCCGATGCTCGCGCGGGTCATGCGCTGGCGTTGGGGAGTTGTCACTTTCGCACTCTTATTGGTGGTGTTGACTGTAGTGGCAATCCCGCGTCTGGGTCGCGAATTTTTGCCCGTTATGGATGAAGCCACGTTCACTATCAGTGTCTTTTCACCACCCGGGACCTCGTTAGGAGAATCGACGCGTATCGGTAGAGAGATGGAAACAACACTCTTAACGATTCCTGAAGTTACAAGCGTTAGCAGTCGCACTGGACGCGCAGAAGCCGACGAGCATGCCCACGACGTGAACACACATGAAATTGTTGCAAACTTCATTCCACCCGATGAACGCGAAAAAACACGGGAAGCACTTCTCACCGAAGTACGCACGTTGCTATCACCCGAAAACTTTCCAGGGGTTATCGTATCCGTCGGTCAACCGATTCAACATCGACTCGATCATCTTTTGTCTGGGGTTAGCGCACAAGTGGCACTGAAGTTGTTTGGACCAGACCTTGATACGCTCAGACAGAAAGCAGAGGAAATTAAAGTAGTCATTTCCGAAATTGAAGGTGTAGCTGACTTACAGGTAGAACAACAAGTCCAAGTAGAACAACTTCAGATCAAGGTCAAGCGGCTTGAAGCAGCGCGCCGCGGCTTACGCGTAGAAGATATAACACATTTCACAGAAACCGCATTCAAGGGTGAGACCGTCAGCCGGGTCATCCAAGGGCAACGCCAGTACGCGCTCCTGATTCGGATTGATCCGACACTTGTTGACACTGTTGAATCTGTTGGAAATCTGGAACTTCAAACGCCTTCAGGGACATTCGTTCCGCTCAAACAGGTCGCCGATGTCAGTTACGGCTACGGACCGAATACTATCAACCGAGAGAACGTCTCTCGGCGCATTGTCATTCAGTGTAACGTCCAAGATCGAGATCTCGGCAACTTTATAGCGGAAGTCCAGCAAGCAATTAACGAAAAAATAGACCTACCTGAGGCGTATTTCCTCACCTACGGTGGACAGTTTGAGAGCCAACAGGCCGCGCAAAGAAGAATTCTGATTCAGACAGGCTTTGTGGTTGTCGGTATCTGTGTGCTGCTGTTTCTGGCAATGGGTTCTTTTCGGCTTTCACTGTTGGTAATGCTGAACCTACCGTTAGCACTCATCGGTGGTGTTGTTAGTGTTTTCCTCACGGGCGGCGTGCTGAGTATTCCATCAATGGTGGGTTTTATTCTATTGTTCGGCATCGCTGTGCGAAACGGCATTATTTTGGTGACACACATCAATACGCTGCGTTCAGAAGGGATGCCGCTCTACGATGCTGTCATGAAAGGGGCTGAGGAGCGCATCAATCCAGTGTTAATGACAGCACTGACCACAGGATTAGGGATGTTGCCACTCGCGCTCGCACACGGTTCGGGAGCAGAACTTCAGAAACCGCTCGCAATTGTTATCAGTGGTGGCATGATAACGGCTACGCTTTTGACGCTGCTTGTATTGCCAGTCTTGTATTACATCGTTGAGTTAAGCTGGGTAACGCGCTTTCAAAGTAAAAGCGAAAAAACGTAAATTATCTGACCCTTTGTAAACTTTTTTCTGGGACTGAGCGTTTAGATTTTCAGATAGTCAAATTCACGTTGTAAAACTTGGATTTTGATTTTTTTCAAAATTATGCACCCTTTTCACTACAAAATAGCGTCATTAACAATTAAGTGGAACTCATCGAACAGGACCCAGCGATTTTTTTTTTGCAACTTTTCTTATCGAATGGTGTATAATGCAAACGAGAACGCAAACGGACAGATTAAGCGAGAAAATCAGGAGGAGATCAGAATGAAACGTGCACATTTTTACTGGCTTACTTTTCTGGTGGTACTTCTATTTGTTGGCATAAGTATGGTAAGCATGGCTGAAGAGGCGGTTGTTTTGAAAATAGAGATTTCCGATGTTGTCAGCAACAACGACGCACGGCATATTCGGCGATTGTTGAAACCCTGGGCGGATCCAAAGGATATTACTTTCAGTACACCTGTTGATAAGCACGGCAGAAAGCGGCATTTCACGACCGTTGTGGAAATTAAAGTGCGACAAGGTGTTACCAAGTACAGCGAAACACATACGTTTGATGTGTATGATATTACGCGGCAGCTTAACGATTCGCGCTTCCGCGGACGGCACGGACTTGGGAGCGCGCGTGTCCTTAAAACCGACGCAACGATCCGCGGCAACATGTTTGCACACCCCGGCTTCGCCCGGAGTTACATCCGAAATGTTCCGGCATGGCGACGCTGGCGACCCGAGACCTCTAATATCATGCACGCGTTGACGACAGAAAACCAAGGACAGAATTTCGTTTTCGACGCGAACCCTGAGTTCGATCAGATGCGGACAGATGTTGGAACCACCGGTAAACCGGTTGAAGTACAAGGTACAGTCACTGGATTTGACGGGCCCTATCCAATTATATCGGTACAGAAGTATGAGGTAGGCTATCACCTGAAGAACAAGGCACCTGAAGCGGGAGAGGAAACGGAAGAGAAACCGACCTACGATTATCTCGAAAACCGGTAGCGATTTCCCTTTATGATTGATAACCACCAGTATTAAATAAGACGACGCGTTCGGAAGGTTCAATCATTTCGTTCGCGACGAGCTGCTTGAGTGCAGCAACAGTCGCTGCACCTTCAGGACAGGTCAAAAGCCCCTCAGTTGTAGGAAGCAGTTGCATTGCCTCACGGATAGCATCATCCGTGACGGCAATTGCAGCGCCGTTACTCTTACGAATCGCCTCTAAAATAAGGAAATCACCAATCGCTTGTGGCACCCGTAAACCGCTCGCAACGGTACGCGCGTTCTGCCACGGTGTCGCTTCGGCTGCACCTTCTTCCCACGCCTTGACAATCGGCGCGCAACCTGCTGATTGCACAGAAATAAACCGAGGTCTCTTTTTACCGATCCACCCGATCGCCTCTAATTCCGCGAAACCTTTCCACATCCCAACAATACCCGTGCCACCGCCGGTAGGATAAATGATAACATCCGGGAGTTCCCACTTAAACTGCTCCGCAAGTTCAAACCCCATCGTCTTTTTACCCTCCACACGGTACGGTTCTTTGAGCGTTGACACATCAAACCACCCTTCATCTGTTTTCCGTTCTGCGACAATTCTGCCAGCATCGTTGATCAGCCCATCAATCAGCGTGACATTCGCGCCCGCGAGTTGACACGTCTCTTTGTTAAAGGCGGGTGTATCCTGTGGCATAAAGATGTGTGCGGTCATACCTGCAGCGGCAGCATAAACCGAGAGTGCCGTAGCGGCATTCCCCGCAGACGGGATTGCCAACTGTGTCAATCCGAGGGATTTCGCTTTGGATACTGCCATCGCTAAGCCGCGCGCCTTGAAACTACCAGTGGGCAATCGCGACTCGTCTTTCACCCATACCTCCGTGAGACCAAAGCTTGCGCCTAATCGCTTCGCGTGGATGAGTGGTGTCATTGTCTCCCCAAGCGTTACTATGTCCTTGGGGTCGGATATAGGCAGAAGTTCTCTATAACGCCAGAGTGACGGAGGTCTTGACAGCAAGGCATCGTGGGGCCATGTCCGCGCCAATTGTTCAAGCGCGTAACGGGCAAGTAACGGTTTCCCGCAAGCGGTACAGACGTTCTGCGGCACGGTCTGCGGATAGGTCTCACCACACTTGCTACATTCAAGGTGCTGGAGATAGTTTGGCATATTTTTACTTAGGCGTGTGCAAGCAATCTGAGCAGGATCGCTTTCATGCTATGAAGCCGGTTTTCGGACTGGTCAAAGATAATTGAGCGTTCATCGTTGACGATTTCACCTGCAATTTCATATCCATGATGTGCAGGGAGGCAGTGCATAATCTTGCCCTCGTATCCTTTCAGCAGCTCAGTATTCAATTGATACGGCATCATCTTCTTTAACCGACGCTCTCGTTCTTCTGCAAAAGCAGGATCCGTGAAAAACTCCATGTCTACCCACGTATCCGTATAGACGATATCGCTTTCGGCGATGACGCTTTCCAGAGCACTGCCGACGTTGATACTACGCGTATCGAGCACTTTACAAAGACCTTTTCGAGCGGCTGCATCCCACAATTCTTTATCAATAGCAGCAGGGTTCACCTCCGGTGCGACGACAGTAACTTCAATGCCGACCTTCATACCGGCGGCAATCAGCGAATTACAGACGTTGTTATGCACACCGATGAAACATAGCTTAACCCCTTCAAGTCTACCGAGGTGTTCCTGTATCGTCATGAGATCGCCGAGTGCCTGCGTCGGATGATACTTGTCACAACAACCGTTAATGACAGGTACTGTTGCGGCAGCGGCGGCTTCAACGAGCTCAGCGTGTTTCAAGAAGCGGGCTAAGATAATATCAACGTATGCCGAAAGGACACGCATTTCATCGCCAAGGTCAGCTAATGCGAAGTTCGTCGTGCGCCAGTCGAGATAATGCGCGTGCCCACCGAGGTGTGTAATACCGATTTCGCCCGCACAGCGCGTGCGCGTGGAAGTCTTTTGGAAAAGCAGGCAGAGGCTCTTTCCACCTACAGCGTGCCTATACTTTTCGGGGTACTTTTTTATCTTCAGGCTCTCTTCGACCATTTCAAGGATATCTGTTTCTGACCAAGGGTTCAGTGTAATTAGGTGCATAATTATCTCCACAGCAGGTCTTTAGCTACTAACACGCGGTTTCTCTTTTGTTGTGAATCATGTAATTGTGTCATATTCAAACGCTACAACGCTACAAGAGGTAAATAAGAAAGCATAATTATACCTAACTTTTAAAGGAATGTCAAATATTTTTGATGGCAACTAAAACACCGAAAACTAATAACCCTGCAAAAACTGCGATTTTTCTTTGGCAAAAATTGCAATTTTATCGTATAATTATTGATAATGGATAGTATGCTGGGAAAAAACCATCCTATGCGTTTTTCCAACGTCTAACGAAGATGCGGAAAAATTTGTTGCCAACTATGTTTATTCCATTGGCTTTTGCCGAATGTTTTCTATCCGCGCTAATTGTGTAGGTGAGGTGTTGTCCTCGCTTTGCACTTATGAGTTAGGCGATTTACCATTACCGCGAAAGGAAAAACGAAGTGCCTTTAGGCGTTAAAACAGGGAAGTCAATCAGTTTCGGGGAACCAATCCCGACCGAAAAAATTATAAATGTTCCTCAGATAGCACAAGAACAGTCCAATTGGTGTTGGGCTGCTTGTGTTGAAATGGTTCATCGCTACTACAGCGAATTTGCTGTCCAACAATGTGAACTTGCAAATGAACTTTTTAGCAGGTCTGACTGTTGTTCGGAGCCATCTAACCCAGAGTGTAACAAGCCTTGTGAGATAGAGGAAATTTCAACGCTGTACTCGCGTAGGAATATTCAGAGTCAATTCGTAGATAAAAATGTGTCTTTTTCCACGTTGCAGTCCGAAATTGATGCGGATCGCCCTGTTGAAATTGTCTTCTACCAGAGAAAAGAACAAAGAGGGCACCTTGTTATTGTTCGGGGATGGCATACGATCGAGGCAGAAGAATTTGTGCATGTAAATGATCCTAAGGACAGCACCGGTGCCTCCAGGATAGTAGCCTATTCCGAGTTGCTGGATGCTTATGGCGAAGGTAAGTGGTTTTATACATGGATTGAAATTCGGAATAGAGGGAAAAAGAATGGCTCACGTTGAAAAGTTACCAGATCACGCATTGGAGGCTATTGCCAAACAGGTCGGTAGATTATATCCATCGCTTGACACCAGTGTGACGCAACACCA
>PYIY01000209.1:35372-121393 GCA_003635195.1 Candidatus Poribacteria bacterium
CCAGTGTGACGCAACACCAACCTCCGGCGGAGTTAACGGAAACATTTCCTATATGGTCCTTGTCTACTGATGCAATTGATACGGGTAAAGGTAATTTGTCAGAACTCGCGCAAGACACACACCGCTGGCACTCTCAAATATTAGTCTCTGGTAAACCAAAGGGGGTGGCGCGTTCTACAGTTTCCCCTGATGGAGATGTTTCAGGTTGGGTGGTTAAGCAGGTACTCAAAGGCGATCTTGCCAAGACAATTGATGATGCCATTCGCTGGATTGATGCAGAAGTGGAAACTGACTCTTTGGTCCGCATTCTTGAAGTTCCCGCATTTTTTACCACGGCACTCTGGTTGATTGAAGGGCAAGAATCCAGTATCGTTATCGCGAAATTTCCAGAGAGTTTGCAGAGACTAAACCGTTCGGTCCAGTATTCATCTCAGGAGTTCTTGGAAATACTACGACGGGAATCACCGGCTATTGGGATCCGTAGTGAACATCCTCACCCCTCGCACCCACATGCAAGTAGTGCCTCTCAACGAAACCCCTCTAACGTTTTGTCAATTAATACAAGCGTTGAATAATAGCCGTCAACTACCCAAGTCTAAAGACTTGGGCTTGTGCGAAGCGTATACCGAACGTTCACTCCACAAGTTAAACGGTTTTCTACAGTCCAATATCGTAGTATGTGTGGTGGTTCGCAAAGGTGGTTAGGATACTCCCCACGTCCTATGTAAACGCTGATACTACGATCTGGATGGGGCAATATACAACCCATAAGGGAGATTACAAATTATGTTTGTTCCAGTAAAGAGTAAGTCGGGCAAGAAGTTAATGCCGACACACCCTAATAAAGCCGGCATGCTAATCAAGAAAGGCTTAGCCACGCCCTATTGGTCTAATGGTATCTTCTGTATTCGGTTAAACTACGAAACTACAGACTACACGCAAGATATAGTCGTAGGTGTAGACCCCGGTAGTAAGAAGGAGGGTCTTACTGTGAAATCGGAGTCTCGGACTTACTTGAATGTTCAGGCAGATGCCCATGATTTTGTGGGTAACAAGCGGAACAAAAAGGGTGAGATTACGAAACTCGGTAAGATTGGTAAGCGGTCTCAAAACAGGCGGTCTCGCCGTTGTCGTAAGTGTCCGAATCGGAAGCAGAAGCATCACAATCTCTCTCATCGCAATCGTATCCCTGCGGGGACACGTGCGAGGTGGGATTGGAAACTTCGTATCCTTGAGTGGCTATCAAAGTTATATCCAGTGACACACGTCTGTGTAGAGGATATTAGGGCACGCACGATAGAGCGTGCGAGGCAGTGGAATGAGTCTTTTAGTCCACTGCAAGTCGGTAAAGAGTGGTTCTATAGTGAAGTCCGAAAGCGGTGGCAGTTGCTAACACTTCAAGGGTGGGAGACAAAAGAGATACGCGATCGGTTAGGACTCAAGAAGTCGTCAAAGAAACTCTCAGAAACCTTTGACGCTCACTGTGTGGATAGTTGGTGCCTCGCTTATCATGCCGTCGGGGGCAACGGCACACCCGACAATACCGATATATTCTGTATAGCACCTATCAATACACAACGCAGGTGTCTACACAGAGAACAAGAGTCAAAAGGTGGAAAACGCAATAGATATGGCGGCACTGTGTTAGGAAACTGTCTCGTCAAAAACACGTTGATAAAGCACGTCAAATATGGTCTCACACGACTTGCTGGTGTTAACGAAAAGGGTTTGTTTTCAATATACAGTTTGGAAAACAAACGCTTAACGACAGGGGCGAAGCGGTCTGATTTTAGCGTGTTAACACGCCTCAACTTTTACTATAGGAGCGGGCATTCCTCCCAAGCATAAATACTTGGGTTTCCTGCCCGAAGATTAGATGAAAATGGTTGATGTCCGAAGCGAAAAGCGATGAGGATAAAACGACATACGGCATCTGTTCTCCTACGATTTTAAAGCGGGCAAGCCTTTAACAATAGCCACTGTCTCTAAACTGACCGTAATAACCTGTCCAATCAAACGAAGAATATACTCGGGATCTTCGTCGCAATTCGGATCGTTCTTGATACCGCTCCGTTTGTCCACCTTCACACGATACTGATCCACCACCCACTCCAACGCAGAACGATTCCCTAACCGATATTCAAACACTTCAGACGGGATGCCCTCTAACATCAGAAAATCATTGTATTTCAACTGTGTCTTGTCTTTGGAGAATTTCATTCGATCTACACGTAGATTCACTTGCATGTCAGGTGTTTCAATTGGCTCAAGTTTATCGTATTCGGGTTGGGATTCATAGGTGATGTGAAGATTTGCCAACCGCGCGCCTGCTTTTGCAAACACCCAGAAGTCTTCGGCAAAAGGGATATGTGGTAAATCGCGCTTGAGATTTTCTCGATATCGCTCGCGATAATCGGGCTGATGCAGGAGCCCGTAGGTATAATAAAAAATGTCCCACTTGGTAATCGTGTCATCTGCGTAGCGTTTTTGAAACTGCGTCAACGTCCAATCAGTGATATTCTCTCGACGATTTGTGCCATCCTCATCGTAGGTGTAGAACGGAAAGCACTGTGTCGGCGAGCCAAAACCACCAGCCATAACATTCACAGGAATGCAATCACTCATCAAACAAGCAAAAGGCCTCTCCGGAGTCATGTTGACACAGAGAATCCGATTTTCCCTTTTCGCTTCAAGTGTAGGAAAAATGGAAGGAAATACATAAACGCGCTCATTCATGAGTCTATCAAAAAACAGATTTGTTTTTGTAAACGGGCGGTAGAGGGACAGATGTAATTTTGATTCAGCAAATTCTGCAAGTTGTCCTGCTTTCAGTTTACGTTTTAAGCCTTCACTCCAACTGATTTTCTGCGGATCCGAATCCACGAAATCATCAAGACTCACTCCTCCGCTGTTTTTTAGCCCTACCCACTCAAGCGTCTGAGCATTGTAAAATTTTATCATCCGCTGAATGTTTTCAGTGAGAGAGGCCGCATTGAAGTTGTAAACCCAAGCATCTCGATTCGTTGACACACCGAGACTGTAGGTTTTAAAAAGCGTTCCTTCAACTTTACCCTTACCTGCCTTTGCTTCCTTACTCCCCATCGGAATGAACGTGTCAAAATCGGTGTGGAGATCCGCCGTGCGCCATATATGCCGTTTATCAGGAGTCAGCTCCTGCCATTCTATATTACCGATATGCTGGTTTTCGTCAAGGAACGCGAAGGTACGTGCTTTATTTAGTTCGGCAGTTTCGGCATTGTAAAGCATACGCGAAACACCTTCAGCGGTTACAGCACAGGGACTGTGCCTACTACTTTTAACAAGGATATTGATACTTACACCGACTTGAATACCAAACACGTTGGCATCCCCTGGTTGTCCCTTGCGGACGTTACCGCCTAAATCCAGAATGTAGAGCGTGTTAAACTCTTCGGCCAGGTGCTTTCGCATGCCATCAAACATCTGTCCATCAATAAAACTGTTGTTCGTCACAAACGCGACGATCCCTTCATCGCCAAGCTTGTCCATTGCCCACCGGAACGCCTTGACGTACGGATCATAGAGTTTATTTTTCGACTGCGCATTAGAATCAGCGGCAAACGTGTTCCGCACCCGCTCGTCAACGCCTGCATGCGGTCGATTCTTGTTGTTATCGTTCTCGTTAGTCTGCCTTGCATTGTAGGGGGGATTGCCGATAACGACGAACATCGGAGTCTCCCTCTGCTCCTCAACCCGAAGCGTATTCTCCGGTGTAAAAAAGGAAAACTGTCCCGTTTGATGCGGCGCGTCCATTAAATCCACCGTATCAAACGTATCCACAAAGCAGATATGTGGGAAGGGTTCATAGCTGCCTGTCCGCTCAAAATAGGCGTGTTCAATGTTGAGATTGGCAATATAATAGGGGAGCAGCATTACCTCGTTGCAGTGCAATTCTTCTCGGTATTTCTGTGGTAGGCGCCGCCCCTGAATTTCTTGCATGAGGCGTACGATAAAGTTACCGGTGCCAACAAACGGATCAATGATATGAACCCCCATATCTGAAAGTGAGCGTCTGAACTCGGTTTTAAGAACGTGTTCAACACTTTTCACCATGAAATCCACGATGGGTTGTAGTGTGTAAACGATGCCATGCGTGTCGGCAACCTTCACCGAAAAGCCTTGAAAAAACTGCTCGTAGACCGTATTCAAAAACGACTGTTTTTGTGAGAAATCGGTGATAGTCGCAGCGGTTTTCTCAATCGCAATATAGAACGGATTTAGGGGACGCAGGAACTCGGACCGGCTCGGAGAACGCTGCGTAAGGACCTGGATTACCTTCTCAATCTCTTGGGCGATGATGTTTCTGTTGGTAAAATCGGGATTGTCAAAAACGGTGCGGAAAATCCGTTCGGTGAGGAGGTGTTGGATCAGCATCTCTTCAACTTGTGCCTCGGTGAGATTTGGGTCAATAGCGGCTTGACACTGCTGATGAAAATTCCCAAACGCCTGCTGAAACAACGGATTATCCTGCATCTCGGTCTCAACGCGCTGTGCAACACCGCGGCCCAGCACCGGTACCTTCTCCCGAAACTCCTCTACTGCAGCATACCAATCGACGATGTTTTCCTCTTGATAGGCAAAGAAGGTGTTCAACAACTCGATAAGATTCTTTGGATCCGTCAGGTCGTTGTCAAGGCGGAGGTGCCCGTTCTGATAGAGGAGGGCGCGAGTTGGAGATTGAATGATGATATTTTTAAACGGATATCCAGCTTCCGATTTCCGCCGCGCTTCAGTAGGGAGATCATCCTGTGTATCTTTTGTTTCCCAGTGTCCGTGGGGTAAGTCGAAAGCATCAACGACTTCACCATCTAACCGAATACGCCTATTTTCCTTTGTGTAGCGTGTCTTTTCACAGACGAGGGTGAGGTCTGCTTGTCGGCAATAGTGTTGAAGGAGCGTTTGGAACGCGGTTCGGACTGCGCCTTCGTGTTCCGCGCCAATTTTCGTGTATGCTTCAAGTTCTGCATAGTAGTTTTTGATGGGTTTATGTGTCTGTCTGATATTAAGTGTCGGCATGGCGTTTCTCCGTGTAGCGTTGGCAATCAGATTTAAAACAACGCCAATTATACACAGATACAAGGCGCGATTGCAAGCAGAAATTCACTGCCTGTCCCACGGAATTTCGACACCTAATTCGTCGGCGAGTTCCTCAAGTGTTTGCAAAGGTTCCTTGTGCAGCGGAACCCCATTTGTGAGGCGTTCTTGTGTCAATTCCGACTCAATCTCACCAGGAAGTGTGACGCGCGTAAAACCGGCACGTGGGGTCGCTTGACGTGTCATCCGAATCTGCCGATCTATTTCAGCCTTGAACTCTGAAACAGGGGTGAAACTGGCAATATTAATTGCGAAGAAAAAGTGTGAGGATACACGCTTTTCCATCGGTGCGTCCCCAGGCTGAAACCGTTTGTTGATGCCCATCAATCCGCCGCTCAACGGACCGCACAAAACATCCATCACAATCGCCAGCGCAGAACCTTTCGGACCCGCAGCAGGTAAGATAACAGCGACTTTCCCCGGGTCATCGGTTTCGTTACCATCCGCGTCGAGTGCCCATCCCAACGGAATTTTTTCCTGATACAACCTTGCAGTTCCGATCCGTCCAGCGGCAGCGGCACCGCACGCCATATCTAACACAATCGGCGGCTCTTCACCCGCCGGGATAGCATAAGAAAACGCATTATTGCCGATTGAGACGCTCCTCGCACCGAAAACAGCGACATTTACACCGAGTCCGTTGGTCGTCGCGAAACCGATCATATCGTGTGGAAGTGCTCGCATCGCATGGCTTGAGGCTGCACCGAAGTGGTTGCTATTCCGAACAACAGCCACACCCATCGAAGCGGACTTCGCTTTTTCGATAGCCATGTTCATCGCCCGAATACTGACGAGATGCCCCAATCCACGGTCGCCATCCAATAGCACAGAGGCAGGATTATCCGCAAGCGTCTGGAGTTGCGGATTCGGATTAATGTTCCCACTGATAATACCCCGGACATAACCGGGCAGGCCGCGCGTCGCGTGCGAATGAACCCCACGTAAGTCCATAAGCACCTGCATTTCCGCAATGGTATCCGCATCCGATTCGGCAACACCGACTTCTTGGTAAAGTTGGCTGCAGACCCTTCGCAACGCGTCTGCATTTACAATCACTTCTTGTTCGTGTAGATTCATGGCTATAGACCCCCATCACGATTTTAGTGCTACTATTCTATCAAACTCGCCTTAAAAAAGCAAATCTCAGAATCATTTGGAACTATAAAAGCTGAAGGTGTAGAGAATTAATTGAAGGTGTTTCATAAATCATTACAACGCCAAACCGAATCATCAAGGCACCGGCATCGGTTGAGAATAGGGGCGCGATGGGCGGACGCTTTGTACCACGATCTGTTAGATTGTGATCCTTGTGGGACACGAATGGAAACTCTATTGCGTCTTATTTAAATCGGTTAACCGCACCTACCGGGCCTAGAGGTCTAAAATTGGACGAAAAAACCGAAAACTAAATAGCCTTGGATATACTTCACCTTTTGCTTGACTTTACGTAAAAAGTTGTGGTATTATTACTACATACAACAATCAAACCATAAACAGATATAAGCAATTATTAACACACAAGCAAACCCAATTCTGCATCTTGCGGAGTCTATCAATGATTTCACTTAATTACATATTGCGATGCCTCTGTCTGATTTCGGTGTTGATACTCATTGTCCTCACCCTCAGTTTGGGTGAAAATCAAGACACCAGTTTTTCACGCGAAGGCACCGGATTCTTGAAACAGTTCTGTTTTGATTGCCACGCTGGTGATGAACCCGCTGCAGAACTCGCGCTCGATGCATTCACGGATAACCTTTCACTGATTGAGAATCGTGATGTCTGGGACCGGGTCTTAGACATGGTAACGACAGGCTATATGCCACCAGCAGAGAGTGAGCATCAACCAACGATGGAAGAATCCGATGCCTTTGTTGCGCATATTGAAGCGATTTTTGAACACGCAGACCGTAAAGCGAAACCGGATCCAGGGCGAATAACCGTCCGCCGACTCAATAAAGTTGAGTACAGAAACACCGTTCGAGACCTGCTCGGCGTTGATTTCGACCCTACCGAAAATTTCCCCGCCGATGATGTCGGACACGGATTTGATAATATCGGCGATGTGCTAACCATGTCGCCACTCCTGATGGAACGCTATCTTGAAGCCGCAGAAGCCATCGTGACGCGTGTCATTTCACCGGATCCGCCACCACCCTCCAAACGCTACCAAAGAGGGTCACGCCTCATTCCACACCACGATGATGTCCCTGATGAACGCTTCCGACTTCTCGACCCTACGGCTACAGAAACGTGGCAATCGGGGCCTTTCACAACAGATGCAACCTTTTTTAGGATGTTCCCCGACGAAGAAATTATCTACAAAGCGACACTCTACGCTGAAACCGATAGTGAAGTGCCTGTCGAAGTCGCCCTATTTATCCAAGGTGAAGCACTTGCAGAGGTTTCCCCGCCAGAAGCACTCGCACAACTCATCGGCGTGAACCCGGCAGCGGAAAACAGGATTAAGATTCTAAAAACTTTTGAGATTACTTCCCGCGACCCGAAAAAAACTCAGACGATTGAGTTTCTTGTTACCGGAATCCCGGACATCCAAAACGCCGGAATTGCAATGGTTAAGCCTACAGAAGGTGAACCGTCCGCCAAGCTCCAGATTCGGACACTCTGGGCAGAAGGCCCGTTGGACACCCGCCCTGATACCCAACTCGAAATTTTGGCATGCACACCAGACATCCCGCAAATAGAACAGACGCGCGAAGTGCTGACGCGTCTGCTCCGTCGAGGGTACCGCCGTCCGCCGACTGAAACTGAAATAGAGCAGCTCGTGCAGTTTGTAGGCGCGATCCAAGCCGATGGCGCAAAGTGGGAAGCAGGTATTCAGGAAGCGATTAAAGTTATCCTCTGTTCACCGAAGTTCCTATTTCGATTGGAGTTAGATGACCGTCCGCAAAGTCCAGAACCATACCCGATTGATGCGTTCCAACTCGCCTCGCGACTCTCTTATTTCTTGTGGAGCAGTATGCCAGATGACGAACTTTTTGGACTCGCGGCGAAAAACCAACTGACTGACAATCTTGAAGCACAAGTTAAACGGATGTTGGCAGACCCGAAAGCAACAGAATTGGCACGCGACTTCGGTTCACAGTGGCTGCAAATCCAACGCATCGCAACGGTTACGCCTGACCCTGAGAGATTTCCAACCTTCGGGCGTAGATTGCGAGCCGCGATGTTGAAGGAAACCGAACTCTTCATTGAGTCAATCTTTCGCGAGGATCAGAGCGTCCTCAATCTACTCAACGCGGATTATACCTTCCTCAACAAGGAATTGGCAAACCATTACGGCATTACCGATACACAAGGAAACTGGATGGGACAGAAGAAGACTGTACCCGGTGGCGAAGCGATTAAAGGCAAAGAATTTCGGCGCGTTGCGTTGCAAGGCACTTCACGCGGCGGTATACTGACCCACGCCAGCGTCCTGACTGTGACTTCTAACCCAACCCGTACCTCCCCGGTCAAAAGGGGACGTTGGGTCTTGGAACAGATACTCGGTTCACCGCCACCGCCGCCACCACCAGATGTCCCAGAATTGGAAGAGGACCACGATGCTGCTACCGGAACCACCTTGCGAGAACGCCTTGAACAACACCGAGAAGACCCAGCGTGTGCCAACTGCCACGCCAAAATGGACCCCATCGGATTCGCGCTCGAAAACTATAATGCAATTGGGGCGTTTCGGACCAAAGAAGGCGAATTTCAAATTGATACAACCGCCGAACTACCAGATGGCACCACTTTTGATGGTATAGCAGACCTGAAGCAGATCCTTAAAGATAAGAAACAACAGTTCGTACGCTGTTTGACAGAGAAAATGCTAACGTATGCTTTAGGCAGAGGCTTGGAATACTACGACCGACCCACTGTTGACCAAATCGTAGCGCAACTTGAAGCCGAAGGTTACAGAAGTTCCGTCCTGATTACTGAAATTGTTAAAAGCGATCCGTTCCGTTTGCGACGCGGCACCAAGGATAATCAATAATGCGAATTTTTCTAATTGTCCTTGCGATTCAGTTAGCTCGGTTGATTAAATCAATAAATCCATTCCGTATATCTGAAGGAATACTCAAGAAAAAACCCTCCCACTTCGTTTCAGGCTGCGCGTCTTTTAATTTCCTTTTCAGTTTTGCTGCCTTCCTTTTATTACTCATAATTCTACAATCGAGTTGTTATGTATCTGGTTATAACACACTCAACAAAAATCCCACCTCACAACGGGAGAAAAAATACGCTGCTCACTTGACGTTGGAGGAAAAATATTCCGTTTACTTAGATGCTACATGGACGACAAAAGACGCTGCTGCGCTTTTAAAGGTCTTTGAAACCATGCCATTCGGTCTGAATCTACAGTTTTCCAGATGGCATATAAGCGATGATGACTTAGAAAACGGTATTAAGATTGAATCGAAAGACAAGTTAAAACTCGTTACGATTAGTAGAAATATCTTTCCAGTTGAGGCATCTGAAGAGGTTTTGTCACCGGACAAGCACTTATATTATGCTGTCGTTCAGTTTGTAACAGAGAATGGGACAAACAGATCTGTAATAGAATTAATATTGCAAACAAGGTATGGTATATCTGTACACGCTTCATTAACCGGGGTCGCCCCCAACAGAACACCAGAACGCTACTCGGCTTTTGAAAATGATGACTTGATGCTCATTATATCAGTATTTGAAGAATTCCCTCCGGCATTACATAAAATACCGCAATTAAAGTATATAGTCCGCAGAATTGATACCGAAGAAAGAGGAATGAGTTATGCGCGGCCAGGTCGCGGTTCTATAGTGTTAGCTGAATCTATTCTCATGCGCCATGGTCCTTACAATCTTAATGATACGCGTAAAATAATTACCCACGAAAAGGCACATTTTTTATGGGCGTATGTTTTTAATGACCAACTTAAATTGGATTGGGCGAAACTTGGGGGATGGTTCCGAGATTCAAGTGAATCCGGTTGGTCAACGACTAAAGAACGATCAGCGTTTGTAACAGCGTACGCTTATACAGAAAATCCAAATGAGGACATGGCAGAAAGTATCGGATATTATTTCGTATATCCTGATCAACTCCGTTCCTGTTGCCCTGAGAAATATGAATTTATCCACAATCGGATTATGCTTCTGTATAGCAAACTTCATACGCCGTCTAATCTGATGTAGATTAACACAATAGGATGCCCCCAAATTGAACGGACAAGAGATGTTGTTTGCTGAAAAAGTCTTTATGTCTGTGTTTTTAGCATGTAGCGACGCGCGATGATGTCTCTCAACAAACGAAAAATTAGCGATGCGTAGCACAGAACCGAGAAGACTACAAATTTACCGGGATCAAAACGGACGACAGCCTTTTACGGAATGGTTTTACGCAATTCAAGATACAAAAACGCGAACCCGAATTCGCAAACGACTGGACCGGCTTGAAGATGGAAATTTTGGCGATTGCCAACCTGTCGGTAGTGGTGTCTCTGAATTGCGCCTCCACTTTGGTCCGGGCTATCGGATATATTTTGCTGAAATTGATAATAGACTTGTTCTTCTACTTTGTGGCGGGGATAAGTCATCACAGCAACGAGACATTGTGCATGCCAAGAATTATTGGTTGCAATACAAGGAGTCCCAACAATGACAGAACTGAGAACATGGCACGAAATCTTAATCGCGGATCTTGCTGCCAATCGGGCGGAAGCCATTGACTATCTTGATTTGTCCCTACAAGAATACCAAATTGACGGTGACACATCCTTCTTTCTAAAAGGGATCCGCAACATCATAGAGGCACTCGGTGGGGTTACTGAAATTGCGAAGCAAACGGATACGGAACCTGAAGTCCTCTTTGAGGTGCTCTCCAGCGACAAGGTACCTTGCATTGATACGCTCAATATTATCGCTAACGCGCTGGGATGTCGGCTATCAATTGAACCGATAGCGGCTATAAGCCCAAGTCTTGAAGTTAAGGATACGGATCATCCAAGTGCACAGCGAGAGACTACGCGCGAGCGTCTTTCAGTCGCCACGGACTCATAAGTTTTGTGACGCAGGAAATCGGCTTATCAAAGGAAAACGATCAGATGAAAAAACTATGCCTTTCAATTTTTTTAACGCTATTTCTCGGATTTCATCTGTCTTCAATAGACCTTTTAGCACAGAGTTGCACGCAATTAAGCTTGCCAGAACACGCTATAGCCAGGTTATGTATACCAAGAAATAAATACCCAGCCGATTTAGATTTTTCACCTGATGGCAAAACTTTAGCAAGCCTAATTTATTGTTGCCCAAGGGAGATAATTCTGTGGGATGTAGAAAATAAAATAGAAAAATTAACAATCATAGTCCCCAATGATAGCTATCATTCTATCAGATTTTCACCTGATGGTAAAACTTTTGTATGTGGTAATACACTATACGATACAACAACTGGACAACCTAAGTTAATCCTCTCTGACTCAGAAGGATATGAGAACCATGTAGTCTATTCTCCAGATGGTAAGACTTTAGCTGGGGCAGGCGTAAAAGGAATCCGTTTTTGGAATTCAACTGCAGATCCAACCACAGATACATCTCCTCCTATAGGCATATTGCCTACAGACACATCTGCTATAGACACGTCTAAAGATGGCTTTGTAGCTACTCCTATAGCGACATCATCTGTAACAGTTCCGAGGATTAGAGGATTAAGTTATTCTCCAGACGGGCAAGAATTAGCGATAGCTTGCAGTCTTGGTGTTTGGATATATAACGCTGAATTAAATACAGAAATAACGTTATTTACACAAGACCATGGTGGCCATAGAGGTGGAGTTTTATCTGTAGCATATTCCCCTGATGGGAACACTATTGCAAGCGGTGATAGTGCTGGTAAAATTCATTTATGGGACGCTAAATCAAGAAAACATAAACTTACACTTTCTAAACCGAAAATTTTTGGTCAATATTTAAGCCAAATCCCATCTTTAAAATTTTCTCCAGATAGCAATGCAATTGTGAGTGGTAGTGATAGAAGTAATGGCGATCAAATGTATTTATGGGATGCAACAACTGGCGAGTATAAATATACACTACGAGGACATACTGGAAATGTAACTTCCGTAATTTTTTCTCCAGACGGAAATACTATTGCCAGTACCAGTTCAGATAAAACTATTTTATTATGGGATTTTACCGCCTATCCAATTGTCAGTATTTCACCAGATTCGGTCACACCTTCAACTATTGGTGAAGAATTGACATTCGACCTTAAAATTACAAACAGTAAGGATATATCCGGGTATCAAGCCACAATAGAATTTGATCCCGAGGCATTTGAATATATAGAAACTACATACGGGGATTATTTATCTGAGGGAGTCCCCGTTCAGCCTATTTTGAATCAACATTTAGGAACAGTTAAACTTGCGTCGTTATCCTTATCAGGTATTGGAAGTAATGGAGATGGAACACTCGCTACCATAAAATTCAAAGTAAACGCAATCAGAACTTCAAAACTGTCTTTACGAGATGTTATCTTATCTGACAATGAAGGTAATGAATCTTATGCATGGATTGATGGCGCGCAGATATTAAAAACCGCTACCACAGAAGATAGTGACTGCTCAGTCACCAATACCAAAGATGTAAATAAAGATTGTGTTGTTAATATCCAAGATTTAGTGCTTGTTGCGACTCATTTTGGAAGAGGTGGCGGAAATGTAGCGGATGTTAATTCTGATGGACGAGTGGACATCATAGACCTTGTATTAGTCGCCGGAGCCTTCGGAGATACAGCGACCGCGCCAGCAGTCTATGCAGATACACAAGCGATGATCACAACAGACGATGTGCAACAATGGTTGCGTGCGGCACATAAAGTTAATTTGCCAGATTCTATGTACCAACGAGGTATGCTGACGCTTGAACAACTGCTAACCGTATTAATCCCTAAAAACACTGCCCTTTTGCCGAACTACCCAAACCCGTTCAATCCTGAGACATGGATACCGTATCAATTAGTAGAACCTGCAGAGGTTACTGTGTTGATCTATTCTGCCAACGGTCCCTTGATTCGTACGTTGGCATTGGGACATCAACCGGCTGGTATCTATCGAAATCGAGACCGTGCAGCGTATTGGGATGGAACGAATGAAGCAGGCGAACCAGTGGCAAGTGGCGTTTATTTTTACACGCTCTTAGCAGGCGATTTCAGGGCTACCCGCAGAATGTTGGTAATAAAATAGCGTGCGTTCAATACGGAAAATAGATAAAGATATTGAGTTCGCCGAAACAACGGCAACCCCCTTGAGAATTTTTCGCTTTCGGTGTATAATTGTTTCATGGATATACGGATTTACCAGGATAAAAATGGGAATGAGCCATTTGAGCAATGGCTTTCTTCAATCAGAGATAATCCAACTTGGGCGCGGATTGATAACCGTATTAAACGGGTCCGGTTAGGTTTGTTAGGCGACCATCGTTCAATAGGCGACGGTGTGTTTGAACTCCGTTTGGATTTTGGTCCTGGCTACCGGATATATTTTGGTAGAATCGGGAGTGAACATATTTGCTTCTAACAGGCGGAACTAAAAATTCGCAGCAGAGGGACATTGCGATAGCAAAACGATACTGGCAGCATTTTAAGGAATCAATACGATGAGAAAATACAAGAACTACGAAGAGGGCCTCAAGGTGCGGTTGGCAGATTCGGCGTATGCGAAAGAATATCTTACCGTAGCACTTGAGGAATATGAGGAAGATGGTAATATTGCAGCATTTTTGCTTGCAGTCAGAGATGTCGCAAACGCTCAAGGCGATTTATCAAAATTAGCAGAGCACACCCAACTGAGTCATGAGAGTCTTTACAAGGCGTTATCCGAAAATGGGACTCTGCAATTTGACACAATTGGTCCAATTCTGCGTAGACTCGGTTTTAAGTTTTCAATAGAGTCACTTGAGAACAGCCCACAATGATTTGCGTGTGGCTCATAATTTTCAGATGGAAATACGCATGAACACATCAAAACAACTTTCACGTCGAACATTCTTACGTGGTCTGGGTGTCAGTGCCGTTCTACCGGTACTCAACCCCTTGACAACTCTGGCAGATATTCCCTCAAAAGAGGGACCAATTACCCGTTATCCTGACCCAGCGGTTGAAGTTATTGACCCACGCTTCGCAAAATACAAGATTGGCAACGCTGTTGTAGAAAGGTTATGGACAGGGGCGCGTTGGTCCGAAGGACCCGTCTGGTTCGGTGATGGCGGGTACCTCCTCTGGAGCGATATTCCGAACAACCGTATACTGAAATGGCAGGAAGCCACAGGTAAAGTGAGTGTCTACCGAAAACCCTCTAACCATACCAACGGACACACCCGCGACCGGCAAGGCAGACTCATCAGTTGTGAACACGGCACCCGACGCGTCACACGCACCGAATACGACGGAACGGTTACCGTCCTGATTGACAACTTTGAAGGAAAACGGTTCAATGCACCGAACGATGTGGTCGTCCATCCGGATGGACATATCTGGTTTACGGATCCCGGATACGGTATCATGTTTAACTACGAGGGGCATAAAGCCCCGTTTGAACTGCCGACTTCTGTCTATCGCCTCAATCCGGGCACCGGGAAAGCAACTATTGTTACGGAAGAGCTCGAAAAACCCAACGGCATCTGCTTTTCGCCTGACTACGAAAAACTCTATATCGCTGACACAGGAACACCAAAAAATATCGTTGCCTTCGATGTCGTAGGCGGTGAGCAACTGAATAACAAACAGGTATTCGCTGAGATGGCACCCGGTGCCGCTGATGGTCTCCGGTGTGATACTGATGGCAATGTTTGGGCAGGCACAGGTTGGGTCGGTGAAGGCTACGACGGCGTACACATCTTCGCACCGGACGGCACACTTATCGGTAAAATTCATCTTCCTGAGATCTGTTCCAACATCTGTTTCGGCGGCGTGAAGCGGAACAGGCTTTTTATGACAGGTAGCCAATCCCTCTATTCAGTTTACGTTGAAGCACAAGGCGCACCGTACTTTTAAACGCGCGCCATAAACACTTGACAAGTCAAACAAAATAAGGTATAATTGTGTTATAGTCGTTATGAACCAAGAAATCATAAAGTGACAGCAGAGGCTTTTGGCAAGTTGCTTACTGCTTTCACTATGGGAGTTGGCGAAGGAATAATTATGAACACTTCAAAGCAACTTTCACGTCGAACATTTCTACAGGGTTTAGGGGTCACCATTGCGCTACCGTGGTTAGAAGTGATGGGACCTGTTACATCGTGGGCAGCAGCGTCTACAGGCGCGACACAGACAGTCCCCAACCGGATGGCGTTCCTCTATGTGCCTAACGGAAAGATTATGGAGGATTGGACCCCGAAACAGGTAGGCACTGACTATGAACTCACAGAAATCCTGAAACCTTTGGAGAACGTGAAGGATAAAACGCTGGTACTCAGCGGTTTAACCGCGGATAAGGCACGCGCCAACGGCGACGGCGGCGGTGATCACGCCCGAGCGATGGCAGCCTTCCTGACAGGCACGCAACCCCGTAAAACCGACGGTGCTGACATTCACGCAGGGATTTCTGTTGACCAAGCCGCAGCATCACACATCGGTACACAGACCCGCCTACCGTCACTGGAACTCGGTATTGATCCCGGCTATAGATCAGGAAATTGCGACTCCGGCTATAGCTGCGTCTACTCTGCAACGCTGTCATGGCGTTCCGCAACGCAGCCGCTTCCGAAAGAGGTGAACCCGAAACTCGCCTTTGAACGCCTGTTCTCTACGATGCCAAATGCCCAACGCGTCGAGCGCGATCAACAACGAAAAAGTATTCTCGACTTTGTCATGCAGGACTCAAAGGATTTAATCCGTCAAGTCAGCGGAAACGATGTGCGTAAACTCGATGAGTACTTCTCCGCTATTCGGGATATTGAGCTGCGAATTGACGCAGCCGAAAAGTTCCCAGCGATCGAAAGCCCAGATTATAACGCGCCGGAGGAGATTCCCAAAGACTTCCAAGAACACGTCCGACTCATGACAGACCTGATTGTTCTCGCCTTCCAGACAGACGTGACCCGTGTCGTAACTTTCACGTTAGCAAACGAAGGGAGCAATAAGACATATCCGGCTGTCAATGTCACTGAAGGGCATCACTATTTGTCACACCACCAAGGTGACGAGAAGAAGGTGGCGAAAATCCGTAAAATCGATATCTTCCACATGCAGCAGTTGGCATACTTCTTGGAAAAACTGGACGCAACTGCTGAAGGGGACAGTTCCCTGTTAGACCATTCAATGATTTTGTATGGCAGTGGAAACGCAGACGGTAATCGACACAGCCACCACGATCTCCCGATTCTGCTCGCAGGCAACGGTTGTGGCACACTTAAAAGCGGTCGCCATATCCGTTATCCAAAAGAGACACCGCTTAATAATCTCTGGCTGTCGATGCTCAACCGTATGGATGTCAATTTGGCAAAATTAGGTGATAGCACTGGTAGTTTGCCAGACCTTTCCTAAAGCCACGAATTCCATAATACTTGCTGGCGAGGGTTCCCAACCTCGCCATTTTTTTTGTCCCGTCTTTACCATAGGTGTCAATTTTAGAAAAACAACCCTCGTGGCCCCAAGACCGGTAGGGTTTTTGCTTGGGTGTTTCTTCACGGTTTCTAACCGCACCATAAGTGTCAATTTTAGAAAAAACAACCGCTTGGTTACTCAGGTCCGGTAGGTTCGGTTTCCTAACCGAACCGGATCCTACGCGGAAACCTTGAAGACTTCAGAAACATCTTCAGTCCCGTAGGGACGGCATCTGTGTAGAAATGTGCTCCGCCAAGAACCAAGCCCCGTAGGGGCGGCATTTGTAGAAAGACTCCTACAAAATACCGTGAAAAAATCCCTAAATTGACACCTATGGTGCGGTTTCATGAAGATTAATTTATTAATTCGGTAATTTCCTGGCGATGCCCGGTGCGGTTCCAAACCGCACCTACCGGGCCTGGGGAAAATGTAGAATTACCGATTTATTTTTTTAAACTTCATCTAACCGCACCGGATCTTACGGCCTGGGGGACCGCTAAATTGACACTTATGGCGCAGTTCCAAATCGCACCTAATGTCCGCCCAAATTTATCATATTGTGAATTTTTATCAAGTTGAATTCGCGCCAAATTTTCTATTCCTCACCAACATTTTCCCAACGACCAACCTCAGATAACCAAGACCTGATGCTTTTGTTTCCAATGGAAGCGATACACCTTTCACCCAAGATCTCAGCGTCGCATTTTCGGAGTTTATAGGCTGTAAACCCACATAATACCTACATTTTTAAGCAAATATCATTACTTAGGAAAAACATAAATGATAATGGGTTTCATTATCAATAACCATAAATTGTCTAATCTTTGGGTGAGGTGAACGGTTTCCTAAATTCCACCTGATTCCACCTACCGATGATTAATAGATAATCGCGGACTGCTGATTGCCACTACTCGTTATCCTGTATCAGGGACGATTTTGGCGGCGGTAATACACCGATCCAATGCCCATCGACTCTATCATCTTCAACAAAGTCCACTTTCGACCACCATGTATTCGCACCCGTTCTATGATGTCCTCGGTCAACGTTAATCCCAATATCAATCGGCTCAACCGTCTCAGGGTAACTCAGCATCTCCCATGGAATTTCCATCTCGACAATCCATCCATCATCAACGATGCTTGCAGCGGCTTTCCACATGCCAGATATTTCAGCCGGACCCACAAACGGTGGCGGATGACTCACAAACTTGCTACCCAGTGGGTTCGCCATAAAAAAGGTGCGGTCTCTGAATTGATGCGTGTGAAACGGATCAATCGTAAGAGAGACCCAATCTTCACCGAAGGGCCGGATCTGGTCCTCTACTTGACGCGCCACGATGCCATCAGGTTCGCTATCGAAAAAATAACCTGCGAAATAAATGGCTTCATCCGTATAAACTAACATGATAGTAGATTGATCTTCAGCAGGCGCACCGCCCGCATTTCTGTCGGTGAAATCTGTTCCTTGCGGTGCATTCTGCCAAGCGGCATCGTTGAGTTTACCGTCAATTATTGGTGGTTCATCTACCTTCACCGCGGGAAGCTCTTTAGAGTTTTGCTGTTTCATAGCACGGGCTGCATCGTCAATAGCTTCAAAAAGATCATCGGATTCTTTTAACCTTTGCAGTACCAAAACTTCACACCCCGCGGTGAAGAATAAAATGAAGATAGCGTTCAAAAAAGTTGTTGCTTTCATGAATTCACCTTTAGCAAGGTTTTCTGAAAAAGATTGAAATAGAATACACTACTGATTAAAAGTTAACTTTGTTAAATCCCACAAGAGGATGGTGCCATCATAACTTCCACTGGCGAGTGTCTTGCCATCTGGAGAATAGACAATACAGCTAACATCTGACGTATGTCCGGCGAAAATATGCAATTCTTTTCCTGTCCGCGCGTCCCGGAGATAAACCTTACTATTGTAATTCCCACTGGCGAGCACACGGCTGTCAGGAGAATAGGCGAGGGAAGTAACATCCGCGGAATGCCCTATTGGCGGATACAGCAATTCCTGAGTTTCCACATCCCATACACGGATCGTATTATCCCTGTTTCCACTCGCCAGCATACTGCCATCCGGCGAATAGACCACCGCTCTAACCCAGTTTGTGTCTTCAGTAAGCGTTTTCAAGGGTTCACCGCTGCGGATATCCCACAACCGAAGTGTATTGTCGGAACTCCCACTCGCAAGCGTGCTACCATCCGGCGAAAATGCAAGAGATCCAGCAGATCTCGTATGTCCCACGAGGGTTTGTCGTAAATCTCCAGCAAGTAATTGTTCACCGGTGTGGACCTCCCACAACCGGATAGGTCCATCACGGGCACCACTGGCAAGCATGCCTCCATCCGACGAAATCGCTAAGGAAGTGGCGTAGTTTGTGTGACCTGCGAAACTGCCCATAAATCTGCCCGTTTGGACATCCCATAGACGTGCTTTTCTACCAAAAAAGTTGAATCCCCCTATACTGGCGATCGTTTTTCCATCCGCGAGATATACGACTGAATGAAAATCTATATTGGGAACAGCAACGGTTTTGAGGCGTTCTGCGGTCTGTGGCACCCACAATTCAAAATTATTCCCAACAGCGCAGGCGAGTGTGTTACCATCCGGGGAATACGCTATAGAAAGAACCCTATGCGTATGTCCGGTGATGGTTTTTAAGAGTTCCCCAGTGCTACTATTCCAGAATCGGATGCTCCCATCGTAACTTCCGCTGACAAGCGTTTTTCCATCTGGTGAATATGTAACACTGATAGCAGAATCTTCGTGTGTGAGAGTTTTCAGAAGGTTGCCGGTGTTTACGTCCCAAATGCGGAACGTTGAATCATGACTTGCACTCGTCAACGAGCGTCCATCCGGTGAGAATGCCACAGAACTAATATAATGACTGTGCCCTCCCATAGTTTTCAAGCGTTCACCCGTGTTCACATCCCAAAGGTAAACTATGTGATCGGTTCCACCACTCGCGAGGATACGACCATCTGGAGAAAAGGCAATGGTTCTGACCCGGATGTCTTGTAAAACAATAGTTTTCAAAGGGGTGCCGGTGGACACCTCCCATAACCGGACCGTGCCATCCGAAGCTCCACTTGCAAGCAACTTCCCATTTGAAGAATATGCCACGCAATAAACCGATCCACCATGTCCCCAAAGCGTTTCCAAAGGTTCGTTGGTGTGCATGTCCCATAGTTGGATCGTATCGTCATAGCTTGCACTGGCGAGCACTTCACTATTGGGACTAAACGTAACCCAAGAGACAGTATCTGCGTGCCGGATAAGGGCAGCCTTTTGTTCACCCGTATGCGCGTCCCATAACAGGACGGTGTCATCAGTACTCCCTGTAGCGATCCATTTGCGATTGGCGCTAAAGGCTACCGAATAGACACGACCTGTATGCCCCGTGAGCAGATCAAGTGCTTCGCCGGTTCGGGCATCGTAGATCCAGATACCTATGGCGGTCGCTACAGCGATTTTGTTGCCATCTGGAAAATATCTTATGGCATTGATTCTGCCTTTCCCAAGCCGAGCTTTCGCCCCCGGTGGTAAGTGCCAGCGCGTGTACGCCTCGGAGAAAGCGTTTGACAAAAAACTCAAGAACAATATGGAAATGGACAGGAGCACGATGCCCAACAGATGCGTTATTCTCTTAAGGAGCCATGTCATAGATACAATACCTCAATTATTATACCAAAACCCAAAAATATATGAACACGAATAGAAATTGACAGAAATCAATGACTGAAAACTGACAACTGATAACTGACAACTACGGTGCTATCTCCCAAAGAAACACTGTGCCACCGCTGCTGCCACTTGTGAGTGTTCGTCCATCCGGAGAAAACACAATAGCAGATATATACCCCATATGTCCCGTAAAGGTTTGCAGAAGTTCACCCGAATGCACGCTCCAAAGATGGATATTTTTCCGATCTACGATACTGGCAAGCGTGCTACCATCTGGGGAATACGCTATAGAAGAGAATCTATCTGACGCTGGCGTAATGGTTTTTATCGGTTCACCGGTATTGATGTCCCATACGCGGATGGTGCCATCATCACTTGTACTCGCAAGCGTCTGTCCTGTCGGTGAGAATGCTAACTGTCCAACCCCACCCGCATGCCCAACAAGGGTTTTGATGACATCACCGGTATTGATATCCCATACGCGGATGGTGCCATCATCACTTGTACTCGCAAGCGTCTGTCCTGTCGGTGAGAACGCCACCTGTTGAACGCGCGCCATATGCCCAACAAGAATATTTCGTAAGTCGCCTGTGACGACCTCCCACAGACAGATTGTCTCGTCGGCACTGCTACTCGCGAGTATACTTCCGTCTGGACTAAAATCTACTGATGTAATTCTGTCCTTGTGCCCACTCAGAACCGTTTCGTTGTGTTCACCAGTGTTTGCATCCAACAACCACACAGTCCTGTAATCGCCATAGGCAAACGTCACATTATCTGGAGAATAGGCAACACAGGTCCATCTATTGACATCCGAGTTAATTGTTTTTCTCAGGGTGCCGGTGTGTGGGTCCCACAACTCTATGCTGCCCAAGCGTGCACAAGCGAGTATACGCCCATGTGATGAATACATCACGGTCCTAACGAACCTTGCGGTGTGTCCAGTGACGACTTGCTGAGAAACGCCGGTGGCAGTATCCCAAAAGTGGATTGTACCGTCATAACTTGCCCCCGCAAGCATAGCACCGCTTGGTGAAAATACGACAGATTTAACCCCACTCGTCCCCTTGTTGACAGTTTTTAAAGCCGCGTCGGTTGCTGTATCAGCATCCGGATGTTTTGTCAAGATTGACTTGCGTTGACCCATCCGGATATCCCACAATTGGACGGTGCCATCGTCCATTCCACATGCAAGGGTCGTACTGTCCGGAGAATATGCTATAGAATAGACCAATGGTGAGTTGAATACGATGTCCTCAGCCCCTCGTTCAAGGGGCCTCAGGAATTCGCCAGTTTTCGGATGCCACAGGTAAGTCTTTCCATCCCCACCATAACTGACCAGTGTTTCTCCATCCGGAGCATACGCCACCGTAGAGATGTACCCCGCGTGTCCAGCGAAAGCCTGAAGTTGTTCACCGGTATGCACATCCCAAACTCGAATGAGTTCGTCTCTGCCGCCACTGGCGAGTGTTTGTCCATCAGGACTGAAGGCGACTGAATAGACCCTGTCGGTATGCCCAGTTAGTGTTGCCTTGGGTTCACCAGTGTGGGTGTCCCACAACCGGATGGTTTTGTCATAACCACCGCTGGCAAGCACTCTACCATCAGGACTGAAAACGACTGAACGGACAAACCCTGTGTGTCCTATAAGCGTTGCCTTGGGTTCGCCGGTGTGCGCATCCCACAACCGGATGGTTTCATCAGAACTACCGCTGGCAAGCATGCTGCCATCAGGGCTGAAGGCGATTGAATGGACACTCTCCGTATGCTCTGCGAGCAACTTAAGGTCTTCACCAGTCCGGGCATCATAGATCCATATACCTATTGTACTCGCAACGGCAAGCCGTGTGCTATCCGGGGAGTATGCGAGTCCGTAAACATTTCCTTTTCCGATGCGAGCTTTCGCGCCTTCCGGCAAGTATTCTCGCATATACGCTTGCCCAAAAGCATCTGAAAAACATATCACGGAAGCAGCAAGAAACACTAAAACAGAAAACACTGTTTTCATAAAAAAAAACCTCAGTTTTGGGGAGGAGTTTGACAAGTTTGCACAGAAAAAGCAACCCAGACCAAGATGCGTGATGACTTACAGTAGGCGCGGCACCGGACGGAGCGACAAGTAAGTTTGAAATTGGGTATCCGTTTAACTAAAGGAAAGTATACCACATTTCCGGCGTGATCACAAGGTTTTTTGGAAAATGCAAATAGAACGCGCTACTGATTAAGATTCAAGGTCGTTAGGTCCCACAAGAGAACCGTGCCATCAGAACTGCCACTGGCGAACGTCTTCCCATCTGGTGAATACGCGATACGGCTGACAGACGACGTATGTCCCGTGAAAATATGCAAGTCTGCTCCTGTCCGCGCGTCCCGGAGATAAACCCGACTGTTGTAATTCCCACTGGCGAGCACACGGCTGTCAGGCGAATATGCAAGCGAAGTAACATCTGCGGAATGTAATATTGGCGGATACAGCAATTCCTGAGTTTCCACATCCCATACACGGAGTGTATTATCTCTGTTTCCACTCGCAAGCATACTGCCATCCGGCGAGTAGAGCACCGCTCTGACCCAGTTTGTGTCTTTTGTGAGTGTTTTTAGAGGGGTACCGGTACGGATATCCCACAAACGGAGCGTATCGTCGTAACCCCCACTCGCGAGCGTACCACCATCCGGGGAAAAAGCAAGCGTGCCAGCATATCTTGTGTGCCCAACGAGCGTTTGTCGTAAATCTCCAACGCGCAATTGTTCACCTGTGCGGACTTCCCACAACCCGATGGGACCATCATGACCGCCACTCGCAAGTATGCCGCCATCTGACGAAAGGGCTAAAGAAGTAATGTGGCGTGTATGCCCTGCGAAACTTCCCATAAATCTACCCGTTTCGACATCCCACAGGCGAACTTGCATACCGAAAAAGTTTAAGCCGCCCGTACTAGCGATGGTCTTTCCGTCTGCCAAATATACGACTGAATGAAAATCCATATTCGGAACAGCAATAACTTTGAGGCGTTTGCCAGTATGCGGTGCCCACAATTCAAGCTTATCTTCAACAGTGCAAGCGAGTATGTCGCCATCTGGTGCATACGCTATAGAAGTCACTCTTGGCGCATGTCCGGTGATGGTTTTTAAGAGTTCCCAAGTGCTACTATTCCAAAACCGGAGGGTCCCGTCGTAACCTTCGCTGACCAATGTGCCACCATCCGGCGAATATGCGGCAGTGCCAATGCGTCTTTGATATGTCAGCGTTTTCAGGACGGTCCCAGTATTTACGTCCCAAAGGTGGAGTGTCCCACCACGACGCGGGTACCAGTCATGACTTGTGCTCGCGAGCGTCTTCCCATCAGGCGAGAATAGGACAGAATGGATATAACGACGATGCGCTGTTAGAGTGTTTAGACGTTCGCCTGTACCAACATCCCAGAGATAAACTGCGCCATCATTTCCACCAGATGCAAGGACACGCCCATCTGGAGAAAATGCAATCGTTTCGATCCGGGTGTCCTGTAAGACAATAGTTTTCAAAGATTCACCAGTAGATGCATCCCACAACCGTATCGTGCCACCTGCAGCACCACTTGCAAGCCGCTCGCCATTCGGAGAATATGCCACGCAATAAACTGAGTCGCCATGTCCCCAGAGCGTTTTCAGGGGTTCGTTGGTGCGCATGTCCCATAATTGGATCGTATTGTCATGGCTTGCACTGGCAAGCATTTCGCCATTCGGACTAAATGCGACCGAAGAGACAGTACCCTCGTGCTGGATGAGAGCAGCCTTCTGTTCACCCGTCCGTGCGTCCCATAACAGAACAGTGTCGTCGCCACTTCCAGTGGCAAACATTTTTCCATCCGGACTAAAGGCCACCGAATAGACCTGACCTGTATGCCCCGTGAGCAGGTCAAGTGCTTCACCGGTATGGACATCATAAATCCAGATGCCTATGGCGGTCGCTACAGCGAGTTTGTTGCCATCCGGAAAATATTTTACGGCATTTATGCTGCCTTTCCCAAGTCGGGCTTTCGCCCCCGGTGGTAAGTGCCAGCGCGTGTATGCCTCGGAGAAAGCGTTTGACTGAAAACTCAATAACACCGCAAAAATTAACAGGAGTGTAATACCTAACGGATTCGTTATTCGCATGGCGACAAGATCCTTATAATATAATTGAGAATGGTCCATATTGTAGCGTAATCTGTTAGATTATGGTTTTTCTCTCAAGCAACGCGATTCAGATTAACTGACAACTGATAACTGACAACTACTGTGCTATCTCCCAAAGAAGCATTGTGCCATCACTACCGCCACTTGTAAGCGTCTGACCATCTGGCGAATACACAATAGAATAGATATAACCTATATGTCCCGTGAGCGTTCGCAGAAGCTCACCCGAATGTGCATTCCAAAGATGGATAACTTTCCGATCTGTACTGGCAAGCGTGTTGCCATCTGGTGAATACATCGTAAAAAACGCGCCTGACGCTGGCGTAATCGTTTTTAAAGGTTCACCTGTCTTGATGTCCCAGAGTCGTATTGTACCATCACCCTCAGTGCTCACAAGGATAAGTCCTGTCGGTGAAAACGCTACATGTCTAATCCTGTCTGCGTGACCATCAAGGATTTTGATAACCTCGCCTGCCTTGATGTCCCAAAGTCGGATTGTGCCATCATCACTCGCGCTTGCAAGGGTAAGTCCTGCTGGTGAAAACGCTGCGTGTTGCACACTATCTGTATGACCCTTAAGGGTTGTACGCAACTCACCTGTATCAACATCCCACAGACAGATTGTCTCGTCGGCACTGCTACTCGCGAGGATGCTGCCATCGCGGTTAAAAGCTAATGATGAAATACCCTCGGTGTGCCCAGTCAAAGCGGTTTCATTATTCGCACCGGTGTTTGCATCCAGCAGCCACACGTTACCTCCAGAGGTTTCACAGGCAAACGTCACATTATCTGGAGAATAGGCAGTGGAGAAAATTCTTTCTCTGAAATCGACAATTTTTAGGAGTCTACCTGCGTGTGGATCCCACAACCGAATGCCGTCCACACGCGAGCAGGCGAGTATACGACCATGCGATGCATACATTACATCCCGGATCCGTTCCCTATTGTGTCCCGTGAGGGTTCGCAAAGGCGTTCCAGTCGCAGGATTCCAAAAACGGATTGTCTCATCATCACTTGAACTCGCAAACATTCCGCCATCCTTGGAGAACACTAAAGATGTGATCCTATCCGTATGCCCAGTGAAACTTTCTAAACGTTCACCGGTGGCAACGTCCCAGAACTGGATAGTGCTATCGTTTTCAAGATGCTCTGCGCCAGCGAGTACCTGTCCATCAGGACTAAACGTTACCGCTGTAACGTCACTCGCGTGTGTTACCAGCGTTGATTTGAGGTCCCCCGTCCGGGTATCCCAGACCCGAATCGTGCCATCACTGTTCCCACTCGCGAGTCTCTGGCTGTCTGGCGCGTATGCTATAGCATAGATACGATCCAGTGCCAATCCGGCATCTTCAAATTCCAGATCAAGAGTCATTAGGAATTCACCGGTTTTCGCAGCCCACAGATGAATTCTTCTATCCATGCCATAACTGGCAAGTGTTTCGCCATCCGGAGAATATACCACGCTATCAATCCGACCCGCGTGCCCCGCGACGGTTCGCAAGAGTTCACCGGTCCGGACATCCCAAAACTTAATGAATTCATCCGAGCCGCCGCTGGCGAGTGTTTCGCCATCCGGACTGAAGGCGACAGAATAAACACTACTCGTATGGCCTGTGAGCGTCGCCTTAGGTTCGCCCGTCCCAGCATTCCACAGACGGATTGCAGTGTCGGAACTCCCACTCGCAAGCGTCCTACCATCCGGGCTGAAAGTAACGCACCTAACGTAGTCCGTATGCCCCGTGAACAGTCTGAGGGCTTCACCTGTTCGCGCATCATAAATCCAAACGCCGATTGTGCTCGCCGCAGCAAGCCGCGTGCCATCCGGGGCGTAAGCAAGTTTATAAACGCCGCCTTTTCCGATGCGTGCCTTAGCACCTTCCGGCAAGTGTGCCTGCACATACGCTTGCGCGAACACATTTGAGAGACATAGCACAGAAGCAGCAAAGATCAGAAAAAAAGAAAGCACTATCTTCATCGAAAGACCTCAATTTTCGGGAGAAATTTGACAAGTGTCAATTGACACACAATGTGCTATCATATACACACTCGTGGATGCACTTTGCACGAAGTTTTTCGGAGAAACGGAGACATCACACGCTACTGTAGATCAATTTCTTTCCCTGTCGGTACATCATATATCCAGGTACCAACACCTGTTGCAACAGCGATTTTATTCCCATCTGGAAAATACTTGATATCAGATATTCTGCCTTTCCCGAATCGGGTTTTAGCATCCGTTGGTAAACCCCAGTGTTTATATTGCTCCGAGAAGGTACTTTGCACGAAACTTAAATACATTACAGAAAATATAAGACACACCAGACGTAACAGATCTTTTAGATTCATAAAAGTCAACTCCCTTGAAACGATCAAATTGAACAATGTTTAAGAACGTCACTATGGATTGATTTCCCAAAAAATCATAGTGCGATCATAACTACCACTAATTAGCGTTTTACCATCCGGCGAAAAAACAATGGCGTAAATGTAATAATCAGTGTGTCCGCTCAGTGTTTTCGTGAGTTCTCCTGTCCCTATATCCCAAAAGTTGATTGTCTTCTGATGTGAACTTGCTAACGTCCGTCCATCTGGTGAAAAAGCGATAGAATACGTGATTTGCTCGGGCGGGGGCGTGATAGATTTTAAATGTTCGCCGGTGCTAACGTCCCAAAACGCAATTGGGCTCTCTCTACCTGAACTCACAAGCACATCTCCGGACGGAGAGAAGGCTATCTTGTCAACCCTACTGCCAAAGGTTTCAATAATTTTTACGGTTTTACGGGTGTTAACATCCCAGTATCGGATCTTGCCATCACTACTTGCGCTCGCAAGGATTTCTCCGGACGGAGAGAAGGCCAAATCGCGAACCCTTTGTTCGTGACCGACCAGTACATCTTTTAAAGTCCCTGTGTGGACACTCCACAAATGAATTACCTTGTCATAACCGCAGCTTGCGAGTATACCACCATCAGGACTGAAAGCGACGGCTGTAATGCGATCCGCGTGTGCCTCCCGAATAGTATGATTTCGCTCTCCAGTGTCTACATCAAATAGAGCCAAATCACCTTGCTCGTTGCCACAGGCGAATGTTACATTATCCGGAGAATAGGCAGCACAAGAGATTCTGTTGAGTTCAACCTCAAAAGATTCTATAAGCGTGGTTGTGTGTGGATCCCAGAGTTGAAAATCGCCTGTAATTGACAAACATGCAAGGGTCCGCCCATGCGACGCATACGCTGTAAACCGAACCGCCATTGTGTTATGTCCAGTGATCGTTTGTAGAAGCGTACCCGTTGCAATGTCCCAAATACGTACGGTATTATCAGGACTGTAACTTGCAAGCGTCCGCCTATCAGGACTGAAGGCCATCGAATAGCATCTACCCTCATTTTTTTCAAAAGTTGATATTTGCTGCTTTTTGTTAATATCCCATACGCGAATCATTCCATTATTACTGCCAGACATAAGCGTTTGACTGTCCGGGGAAAATGCCATTGCGTAGATACTTACTGAATAGGAAGTGACACTTTCATAGTTTGGTTCAAAAGACATCAAGAACTCACCCGTATTGGCATTCCACACCCGAATTTTTTCATCGTAACCGGAACTCGCAAGTTTTTCGCCATCAGGCGAATACATTACGCCAGAAACTCTCTCCACATGTCCGGCGATCGTTCGTAGCAATTCACCAGTCTTCACGTCCCAGAACCGAATAAGCTCATCTCTGCTCCCACTTGCAAGCGTGCTGCCATCAGGACTGAAGGCCACAGAATAAATTCTTTCGGTGTGTCCAGTTAATGTGCTCTTGAGTTTGCCTGTGTGAATATCCCATAACCGAATAGTATGGTCGTAGCTGCCACTCGCGAGTGTGCTACCATCAGGACTGAAACACACTGAATAAACGGTTCCTGTATGTCCACTTAGGGTTGTTTTGATTTCGCTTGTCCGAAGATCCCACAACTTGATGGTGCGGTCGGAACTCCCACTTGCGAGTGTGCTACCATCAGGACTGAAACACACTGAATAAACACGACCCGTATGACCCGTGAGCAAATCGAGTGCTTTTCCAGTCTGTTTATCATAGATCCAAACACCTATTGAACTCGCTACAGCCAGTTTCGTGTTATCAGGAGAGAATGCAAGATCATACACATACCCCTTTCCGACACGGGCTTTTGCCCCTTCGGGTAAGTAACCTTTTATGTGTTCTTGTGGAAAAGCGTTTGGTAAATAGAGTGAGAAAGAAACAAGGAGAAGCAAAGCAAACACTGCTTTCATGAACAAGCCTCCAATTTATGCGAAATTTTGTTTACATTT
The DNA here is from genome assembly GCA_003635195.1 of Candidatus Poribacteria bacterium. Lineage (GTDB taxonomy): Bacteria > Poribacteria > WGA-4E > WGA-4E > WGA-3G > WGA-3G. Next base: position 64,256 of record PYIY01000209.1, read on the forward strand.
TCCGTCTGATAGCAAATTTTCCTTAAAATTTGGACAATTCCTTACTGATTAAGCACTGTCGTCGCTAGGTCCCACAAGAGAATTGTATCGTCGCCACTGCTACTTGCAAGTATTTTACCGTCCGGAGAATATGTGAGTCCACTAACCGAAGAGGTATGCCCCGTGAGTGTTTTCAGAAGCTCCCGTGTGTGTGGATCCCACAAACCAACGGTTGCGTTAGAATACGTACTCGCAAGTATTTTACCGTCTGGTGAATACGCTAAGGCATAAATCCCACTTGTGCCCGATGCCAAGGTTCCTAAGAATTTTCCAGTGCGCGGATCCCATAAACGAATGGTTCTGTCATTTCGTCCACCACCGCTGACAATCGTTTCTCCACCCGGCGAAAACGCTACTGAATGGATACGATCTGTATGTCCAACGAGTATATGTGCCAACTGCCCTGTCTGTGTATGCCATATACGTACCCTGTTGTCATCGCTGCCACCAGCCAGAAGATTGCCATCCGGGGAATATGCAACAGAGGTAATTTCAGTCTTAGATTTATTGGTGTGTCCCACGAGTGTCTTCTTAATTTCTCCTGTTTTCAAATCCGCCAAATAAATTGAATTGTTTCTACCTGAAAATGCAAGCGTGGTACCGTCAGGTGAGTATTCTATATAGGTGCGCGGAGGCGGTCCGGCTTTAAAATTCTTCAGCTGTAAACCGGAACGCGCATCCCATAGGTAGACATAACCGCGATTTCCACTTGCGATGGTTCCTCCGTTTGGCGAGAACGCTACAGAGGTGATCTCATAATGCGGATGATGTGTAACGTCGGCTATAAAAGTTTGCAAGTCTTGTTTTGAGTGGACATCCCAAATATAAACACCATCGCTACCACCACTCGCGAGCCTGTTAGCATCCGGCGAATACGCCACAGTTCCGGTCCAACTTCTATATCCTCTAACCATCTTCAACAGCTGACCACTCTGTACATCCCAGAGGCAGATTTCATCCCTTCCGACGCTCACAAGGGTCTCTCCATCCGGCGAATATGCCACGGAAAAGACTTTATACGGATGCGCCATGAGCGCATTCATGAGTTGACCCGTATGGAGATCCCACATAAAGATACTGCCATCGGCACCGCCGCTTATGAGTGTTTGTCCATCAGGGCTGAATGCAACCGCTTGCACAAACCATGTATGCCCTCTAAGGGTGTGGTACAATTCGCCGGTGTGTGCGTCCCACACCCGGACTGTCTCATCGTCACTCCCACTCGCAAGCAGATTACCACCTGGAGAGTAGTCAAGACTGTTGATCATGTCAATCTCTTCAGTGACAGTCTGTAGGCGTTCACCTGTGTGGACATCCCACAAGAGCAGTTTCTCGTCCATAGCACCACCACCACTTGCAAGGGTGTTCCCGTCTGGACTGAAAGTAACGCAGTGGATATATCCTGTATGACCCGTCAAGGTTTTCAAAAGTTCACCACGCTGGACATCCCACAAACGAACCGTGGTATCGTAACTCACGCTTGCAAGCAGCTTACCATCTGGGCTAAAAGCGAGAGAAGTAACTCCATTTGTGTGTCCTGTGAAGGTGCGCTTGTGTTGACCAGTGTCGGCATCCCACAGAAATATCCTACCCGCATCGCCACCACTCGCAAACACGGTTCCGTCCGGCGTAACCGCCAATGAAAAAATACGATCCTGCTGTTCGTTCAACAGAGCAAGCACTTCACCCGTCTGTGCGTCGTGAATCCAGACACCGATCGAACTCGCTACGGCGATCCGACTGCCATCTCGAAAATACTGGACATCGTATATCGCACCTTTTCCAAGCCGCGCGATAGCCCCTTCAGGCAATTTCCACTGTGTCGAATCCGCCGCAGCAGTCCCTGATATGAATAGCACGGAGGCAACAACAAATAGGAAGCAAATAAAAAAGTAAGGCATTTTCATAGGCACTCTCCTGTCAATGTTTAAAGTAGTAGGCACGCGCCGCGTGCCGTAGCATACACATTCACGGATGCACTTTTAACAAGATTTTCCAAAAAATGGAACCAGAACGCGCTACTGATTAAGAACCAATGTCGTTAAATCCCACAAGAGAATTGTGCCATCTCTACTCCCACTAACAAGTGTCTTACCATCTGATGAATACGCAAGGTTATCCACTACATCCGTGTGTCCTGCAAGCGTTCTCAAAATCTTCTTTGTGCGTATATCCCAAAAGTAAATCTTATCATCATTCCCGTAGACAATATGGCTACCATCTGGCGAAAATATCACAGCAGCAACGTTCCGCAAGGGGCCACCGACGGTTTCCAACAATTCGCCAGTCTGGCTATTCCACAAGCAGACCGCACCCTCCCAACTTGCACTTGCAAGTGTGCTACCATCCGGAGAAAACACCACACTTTGGACATCTTCTCTGTGCGGTGCAAGCGTTTTCAAGAGATTTCCGGTTTTCACTTCCCACAATCGGATGCTACTATCTCGACTACCACTGGCAAGGACCTGTCCATCGGGTGAAAATATGACTGAAGATACATAACCGGTATGTGCAGCAAGTGTATTGATTAGTTCTCCAATAGGAAATAGTTGCGCTCTGTGAATTTCCCACAGACGGATTGTCCTATCGGTGCTCCCACTCGCAAGTATGGAGACATCTGGTGAAATAGCGACAGAAGTAATGTAACCTTTATGCCCCGTGAATGTTCCGAGGAATCTACCTGTCTGCGCATCCCAGAGTCGGGCTTTCCGAAACCTACAGCCGCTTGCAAGTATTTTACCATCCGAGGAATACGCAACAGAATTTATTGGATGGCGCGGGGATCCAGTGATAGTTCTCAGGCGTTCACCCGTCCCCAGATCCCAGAAGTAGATCTTCGTGTCGTGCGCACTCGCGACGATGTTGCTCTCTGAGGAACATGCAACGGAAGCTATATGCGGTGTAGTGTTTGGAATAGTTTTTTGGAGTTCCGCTGTAGCAACATCCCAGAACTGAATCTTACCGTTGTCCATAGCACTTGCAATGAAACCGCCATCGGGGGCATACGTCATAGAAACAACGGAATCTTCGTGCTTAATGGATTTAATGAGTTTGCCTGAGACAACATCCCAGAAACAGACAGCAGCCCCGCGGACACCACCGGCGAGGGTCTGTCTATCAGGAGAAAATTCCATTGTATTGGGTCTATTTATCCAGTCTTCTGTCTCACATGTTATGAGCAGGGTGCCGGTGTTCACTTCCCAAAGTTTAATCGTTCTCCAATTCAATGCGCTTGCAAGTATGCCATCAACTGCCGAAAGGGCAATAGATTCTACACTGGATTCATCGGTAATGGTATTAATCAGTTTTCCAGTGTGCGGGTTCCATAAACCGATCCTGTCGTTTCCTGGTCCAGTGCTGCTGCCAAGAAGTGTGCCATCTGGCAAAAACGCCACTGTTGAAACACTGCTTGTGTGTGCCGCAAAGCTGGAAATCTGCTCCCCTGTCAACGGATTCCATAAACGCACCGTGTTGTCGTCACTGCCGCTTGCAAGTATTTTACCGTCCGAGCTGAATGCAACCGAATTGACATCATCCGCATGTCCAACGAAACTTGTTTTGTGTTGTCGGGTGTTCGCATCCCACAACCGAATGGTGTTATCATCACTCCCCGTGGCAAATGTGCTACCGTCAGGACTAAACACAATTGAATTCACTGGGCCCGTATGTCCTGTGAGTAGGTCAATCGGTTCACCCGTGTGGACATCGTAAACCCATACGCCTATTGTGCTGGCAACAGCAAGCCGCGTACCATCGGGAAAATATTTTATTTCCTTCACACTGCCTTTGCCGATGCGTGCTTTGGCTCCAACAGGTAAATTCCATTGCGGATTTTCTTGACCAAAGGCGTACGAAAAGCATAAGCCAAAGATTAACAGTAAGAAGTTCAATAGTTTCATTTCGACAAATCCCATAGAATCACAGTACTGTCCCGACTGCCACTGGCGAGCGTCCGCCAATCGGGTGAAAACGCAAGCGTATAGACCTCATCACTATGTCCAGTAATCGTTTTTATCAACTCAGCAGTATTGACATCCCAGAAGTAGATATCTGTGCCACAACTTGCCAGTATTTGTCCATCTGGAGAATAAACCAAGCTGTGTGTCCCCCACTGCGTTTGAATCATTTTGAGAAGTTCACCTGTGACAACATCAAAAATCCGAATCTCATTGTGATCGTCGCCAGCAGCGAGTGTCGCGCCATCTGGAGAAAACGCTACAGAATATATCTGATTCCTGCCCGGAACGATATTCTTAATGAGTTCTCCACTAAAAACATCCCACAGATATATTTTCCTATCCTCTCCAACACTCGCAAGCATCGTCCCATCCGGTGAGAATACCACATTGCTCCTACCTCCCTCCTGCTCTGCGAAGGTTTTTAGGAGGGCACCGGTATGTACATCCCACAATCGGATGGTGTTGTCCCTGTCCCAACTGCCACTGGCAAGGAGATGCCCCTTCGGACTAAATACTACCGTGGATACGGCTTTCGTGTGGCCTTCGAGGATCACCCTTTTTCTCCATGTGCGAACATGCCATAGCACCACTGTATTGTCGCGAGTGCCACAAGCGAGCGTCTCCCCGTCGGGAGAATAGGCGACTGCGGATACCGGACTTTCATGTGAAAGCGTCTTTAACAATGCTTGAGTGTCTACATCCCAAATGCGTGCGATATCGTCTGAACTCACCAGTGTGCGGCCATCCGGCGAATACGTAACAGCATCAACACCCGACCCATAACCCGAGATAGTTTTCAGGAGAGCTCCGCTCTCCATATCCCATAAATGTATTGCTAATCCAGTAGAACTCCCAAATATACGTCCATCGGGAGCATACGCCATAGCATAGACATTTTTTCCGGGGGATTTGAAGGTGCGGAAAAGTTCGCCGGTATCGGCATTCCAAACTTGGATTGTCCCGTCGTTTCTTTCACGGCTGGCAAACGTGCTACCGTCGGGAGCATACGCCACAGAAAATCCGTTTACCGTTTTTAGGTGTTTTCCTGTGTTTGTATCCCATAATCGGATCGTTCCGTCCCGACTCCCACTTGCCAATGTACTGCTATCTGGCGAAAAGGCGAGGTAAACAACACCATCAGCATGTCCTCTAAACATGCTGAGGAATTCGCCGGTGTCGGCATTCCAGAGAGAAACGTTGTGATCCCAAGACCCACAACTTGCTAACATCTTTCCGTTTGGAGAAAATACAACGGTTCTAACTGACTGGATATGTCCCGGCACGGTTCGCAGGAGTTGTCCGGTATCCACGTCCCAAAAACGGATTGTTTCGTCAAATCCACCACTGGCAAGTTTACGGCCATCAGGACTGAACGCTACCGAACGCACACCGGCTGTATGTCCTGTAAGCGTCTGCTTAGGATGTCCGGTGCCAACATCCCATAATACGGTAGTGGCATTATAGCTCCCACCGGCAAGCGTTTTTCCATCAGGACTAAAATTAACCGAATGCACTTCATATTTATCCCCTGTGAGTAGGTTGCGTGCCTTCCCCGTGAGCGCATCATGCAGCCAAACCCCGATCGTGCTCGCCACAGCAATTTGAGTGCCATCCGGTGAATATGCAAAATCGTATATATAGCCTTTTCCGAAGCGGGCAATAGCCCCTTCAGGCAATTTCCACTGTGTTGAATCTTCTGCAAAGACATCTGAGAGGAGCAGCATGAAGACAACAAGTAGGAAGAAAGTAGAAAAGTAGGCCATTTTCATAGACACTCTCCCGTCAATGTGTCATTAGAGTAATAGGCACATGCTGCGTGCTGTAATATACACATTCACGGATGCACTTTTAACTAACAAGATTCTCTAAAAAGATAGAATTATTATAAGAGTGGAAGGCGTTGTTAGGTATAAACAATTAAGGGAGAGACTACTTGTGAGGCAACCTCACCGCGATAATAAGCACGCGCTGGAATATCCCAAATTAAGGGAGAGATTACTTGTGAGGCAACGCTAAGTAATCAGGCATGATCAATATTTTAATTAGACGATGAACCATATACCGATTCGCGCCGTGACAATACCAAGAATCGCACCTGCGAGAACATCTGTCGGGTAGTGGACTCCGAGATAGACGCGTGCGATACCAACCGTAGCTGCCCAGAGGAACACGGGGATTCGCAAAATTGGAAAGAAACTTGCCAAGAGGGTCATCATTAGAAAAGCTGAGGCGGTGTGCCCCGATGGGAAACTGAATTGATCCGGTGGACGCACGCGAAATTCAACGTCCAGAATCCGTTCACACGGACGGTCACGCTTCATCGACTGCTTAATCAGGTGATATAACAGTCTTTCGAGCAAGAAAGCAATTGCAGCTGATAAAAGAAAGGGCTTGCTAATAGCAGGACTGAATGTTAGGTATACGTAGAGTAATAAAAATGGATAGAACCAGCCGTTAGCACTCCACGAGATTAAACGAAATAAACGGTCAAGGATGATGCGTTCGTTGCCCCAACTAAAAATGCGATCAAACAGCAACCTATCCCACCGAGTTAAATTATTTGTGAATTGTCTTAGCATAGTTTATAAGATAAGTAGGCAGAGGTATAAAACCGACCCACTCTATTCCCTTGTATTCTTTTGGACCTACACCCTCCACTAAAGTAGAGAGCAGCGAGGGCTTCCTCTACCAACAACGCATGCAGATATTATACCATACATACAAACAAAGGTCAAATCTTTTTTCTTTCTTAGGACTTACGCATTCTTCCTTAAAGTCCCCCTGATAAGGGGGATTTAGGGGGTTTAACACCCCCCGTCAAATCCCCAGCTTTAACTTGCGGGATATAGACGACTCAGCGTGTGATATAAAAAGAGTCTATAGGTTGTGGGTACCGTTGACAATATCGTAAATCCTCACGAAGCCTTTGGATCCACATAATCAACAAGATCTCGGAGTGCGATAACTTTGTAATTGTTCTCGGCAAGGTGTGCCATATACGCTTCAAATTGTTCCGGTTCTGTGTGAACCCATGGATGTTCCAGATCCGGCACCCCGTGGAACGTGAGAACCGCAATGTTCCCATCCTTCGCTTGGGCAAGTGCCCATGTGAAATCATCAAAGTTCCAATGAGGACCGGCAGCACCTGTTGTCGGAATTAAGAGCGGATGGTGTTGTGTGGGGTTATAAGCCGGCCCGCGCCCACCTTCGTTGTCGTAAGGAAATTCGGGGGCAACGCCGCGTCTCGCAAAATCAAACCCGTGTGCAGCGAGCACTTCAACAGCTGCTTCACCGTGGCTATAACCGGGGTAACAAAACGTTGTCGGCTGTGGAATGCCGTAAGCCTCACATTGGATATCAATATGCTCGAGATCGGCGCGCAGCTCCGCCGCTGACTGCTGCGTAACATTGCGGTGGTGCCGCGTATGATTGCCAATCTCGAAACCCGCATCGTGTAACCCACGGACCTCTTCCCACGTCATGTACGCTTCTTTATTCTTTAGGAAGTTCAAACCTTCCGTAATGTAGAAGGTTGCTCCAAATCCGTAAGATTTCAGGAGCGGACCGACAAAAGTCGCCTGCGATTTGCAACCGTCATCAAAGGTAAGTACGACAAGGTTATCAGGGATTTCTTTGTGTAAAACGTTTTCCATACTTCTCAGTCTATCTTCTGTCTTTATTTCAAGAGCTTGAGGCTATACTGCATTGTCAAACTATTATAGTCGCAAACTGCTGTTTAAATCAAGGGAAAATTACATCAGCGACCTCTTCTTGTAGGATTCTCACTGCGAAGCACTCCCAGTCGCGACGCGTACTAACGACTGACCGCTGATGGCTGACTGCTACAGAAAATGCTTGACAAAAATTCCAAGATACAGTAAAATACCCAAAGAAAATAACGGAGGTGTACTCATGATTGATCGACGCGCATTTCTAAAATCGCTGGCGGGCTTGACAACCGGCGTTCTTTTATCATCTGCATGCGCAGAAGGTGATGACGAAAATAGCCACAGTGACCGCCTCGGTCCTCTCCTACCGACACGACGATTCGGTCGCACGGGTGAGGCTGTGACAATGCTCGGCGTTGGCGGATGGCATATCGGAGATATGGACGAAGGTGAGGCGCAGAAAACCATTGAAACCGCGCTTGAAGGCGGCGTGCGCTTCTTTGATACCGCAGAGGGTTACCAGAGCGGAGGCAGTGAGAGCCGCTTAGGAAAACTGCTCGTTCCAAAATATCGAGATGATGTGTTCCTTATGACGAAGACGAGAGCACGGAACGCAAATGAAGCGTGGGAACACCTTGAAGGTTCGCTCTCACGCCTCAATACAGACAGACTTGACCTCTGGCAGGTACATGCCGTCCGAAACCCCGCAGACGTAGATGAAAGAATCGAAAACAGTGTTTTTGATGTTATGCTTGAGGCGAAAGAGACTGGGAAAACGCGTTATATCGGGTTTACAGGGCATTCAAGCCCCGCTGCCCATCAACGTGTCCTTGAAAAGACCGATATTTTCGATGCATGTCAATTATCGATGAACCTTGCTGATGTCAGTTACGAGAGCTTCATCGAAGGAGTCGTGCCAACCCTTGTAGAGAGAAACATCGGTGTAATTGGCATGAAAGCCTTGGCAAACGGAGGGTTCTTTGGGGGTTCGCAGCACGGACGGCACGGTCCGAATCCGAAAGTCGTCCCGGATCGCGTCAGCATATCCGAAGCCATCCGGTTCGTCTGGGCACTACCCGTCAGCACACTTATTACCGGGCCCGACAATGCAGAACAGATGCAAGAGAAAATTGACATAGCAAAAACCTTCACGGGAATGGCAGACGACGAACGGCAGAAATTGATAGAAAAGGTCGAGGATATGGCTGGCAGAACGGTTGAATTCTACAAAGCCTAAACCCTCATAGTGAAACCGAAAAATAAGTTGACCCTTTAGGAAACACACGCCTTTCCTTGGCTGGCGGGATTTGTAACCCTGCCTGCCGAAAATGCCTACCTACTTAAATAAAAAAGGCAAGAACAATGTATTCTTGCCTTTTTGTGTTGATCCCTTATTTCTTTAGGGTTGCCCATGTAGTGGTGAGTTTGTCGCTGGGTGAAACGTCAAAAGCCTTCTCCAACCCTTCATCCATGATACTCTGAATCTCATCCTCACTCAGCACGACATTAAAGATAGCGACATCGTCAATGATACCTCTGAATTTACCGGCATAACCAGAGGCAATTAGCAAATTAAGGTCGCTCGGGCTGGAATCGCCACACGGGTGAGCCCCACATTTCTGCCATTTATCTTGGCCTGTGACCTCACCGTCTTTGTACATCCTATACTCGCGTTTTGAGACATCTCTTACTTCAGCCACGTGAATCCATTCGTCATCTAAAAAGGTGCCAGGGGCCGGTCTCGCTACTTCCACATAAGGTTGACAATTTCCGCCACAATCACCCCAATAAAAACTCAATCTACCATCCGGTTCCATTGTTAAACAACCTTCACCGCCGTATGATTTGCAAACTAAGTTTTGGCGACCACCACCTACACTTTCAGGTTTAGCCCAAAAAACAATGGTCACATCTCCATCGAACTGAAGCGAGGCATCATTTCCCATATCCACAAAATTTGAACCATCAAACTCAAGAGCCTTGCCAAATTTGCCGTTCACCCACTTCGGTTTACCTGTGAGTGTGCCGTCGTTCCCGTTTTCAGAAACATCTTTTGCAGTATCGCCCTTACCTTCATCGAATTTCCACATCCCTACGATAGTTTCAGGATCCAAAATGGCATCACTTGAAACGGCTAATGTGCCTGCAATAAATAGGACAATTATCCCCGTCCATACTAATCTGGTTCTCATCTCTCTACTCTCTACGCCTCCTTATACGATTGAATACTCCCGATACGAAGGTCCGAAAGTTATTCTCCAACTATTTAAGTAAAGTGTTCGGATCAGGCAAGGTCCGTAGTTTGGATTAAACCTGAGCGAACTTTAGCGTTCTAACCATCTCACGATTCAGAAGAGAGTTTTCTAAAAATAATGGTGCTGGAACTGGCGGAAATCCTCTCTTAACCGCGTTACAGCGTATTAATTGGAAAATGATAACAGCATCATAATAGATTTATGAAAAATAGTCAAGAGAGAAAATGATGCCTGCTGATGGCTGACAACCCGTTACCGACAACTGAAAACCGAAAACGACTCATGAAAAATCTTGACATCTGCTTATAAATTTTGTAAACTTATTTTAATGGCTTCCGTTTAAGAAAGTGTTAGTATGCAATTGTCCACCTCTACCGTAGGTGAGGTGCGGCAAAACTTCAAACCGATCCTCAAAAAGTCGGGACTCATGGACAAATTGATTGATGATGAATTGTTAGTCGCTCAGTTTCAAGCCGGTCGCCAAAACGCCTTCGATGAGTTGATGAAACGTTACAAATCGAAGATTTTCTCGTACCTCCTACGTTCAGTCAGAAATTACGAGGATGCCGAGGACATCACCATCGAAGTCTTTTTTAAAGCGTACCGCGCGCTGGAAGGTTGGCAACCGAAAGCCAAATTTTCGACATGGCTTTACAAGATTGCGTCCAATCTTGCTATCGATTACCACCGTGCAAAGGCGCGTCACCCTGTTTATGCGTTAGACGACACAGAAATTCCCGAAGCGCATCTCGTTGCCACTGATCTCCATAGCAATCCAGAGAAACAACTCGAAGAGAAAGAACGGGGCATCCTTATCCGTGAGGCAGTCAATCAACTTTCCCCGAAACAGAAAGCAGTCTTCATGCTAAGTCGGTATGAAGGCTTGCAGCTTAAAGAGGTTGCTGAAACGCTGGATATGGCAGAAGGCACAGTGAAGATTCATCTGCATCGCGCAGTAAAACGATTGCAAACGCTCCTACGTCCACTGTGGGAAAACAATGAAATTTGATGGTGGGCACGCGATACGGCGTGCCACCGCAGAAAGGAGAGGGATTTATTATGCCTAAGTGTAAAAAATCCGAAGGGCAAGCTATCGAATATGCTTCTAAACTTCTGCCACCGGCAGAAGAAGACCCCTTTGAAGAACATCTTAAAAATTGCGAGGACTGTACCGAAGCAGTCAAATCCTATACAGCAGTCCTTAAATTGACAGACAAGGCACAAGAAGAACTCATTGTACCTCAACTCGCGCTCCAGACCATAGAGATGAACGTGTACAAACGACTTGCTGCCACACAAGAGCAGACGCTGTTCTCACGCATCCGCGCTTACTTTGCGAGTGTCGGATCCCCCTTTGGCTGGTACAAAACCGTTGCAGTAAGCAGTGTCGCTATCGTTTTGATCGCCGCTGCCGTCTTCATCGGAAAACCCATGCAACCAGAAGACACCTGGCGGCTCACCGAAACACAATCCGCTGACGCACGTATCGAACAGTATCGCCAGCAAGGCATCCAACGGAATTTAGAGGAGGCACTGATTACACGTCATCTCCGAAACGATGCCTGGGAGACAGAAAGTCAACTCCAGCGAATGAAGGAACAAGCACACGGCACCAATTGGACAAAAGTGGCAGACAAACACCTTCAGAACCTTCAATCCGAGAATTCAACTTTACAATAGCACAAATAAGGGATACTAGCCATGGGAATATCAAACAGGCTTACCTTTCTCTTACACGCGCTGCTGATAATTCTCATCAGCTCGTTTGCTCACGCCCACTTTGAAGAGGTGCACGTCTTAGTTGATGCAGGACGCTATGCGGAAGCCAACGATAAACTTGAAGCAATCGCCGAATCCACCAAAGACGTTGAGGTAAAAAGTTGGTGCTACTATCACATCGGCGAGATCTATTATAATTATACGCACCAATACACCAAGGCGCTCAAGGCTTACGACAAAATCCTGAATCTTAAAAAAAAGGGACTTCCCCCAGAAGAACTTTTCCTCGCCATTATCAAAAAAGGGGATGTCTACAGCCGCATGGGCAATTACCAAGACGCTGTCCAAACTTACGATAGACTGATTAAACTTGCCCCCGCCTCCCACTTCGTGCATAAAACGGGATTACAAAAGATTCGGGACATTAATACCGGACTCGCGAATCTCAGAGAACAGCAACGCATCGCGATTCAGTACAAAGACACACCGCTTGCCATTATTGCCGAATTCCAGATCGCTGAACTCTATAGGAATCCGTCACAACTCAACCAACCCGAAAAGGCGATCGCGAAATATGAGGCACTCTTAAAATCACATCCAGAAGCGACCGTTGCACCGGAAGCAAGATGGCGCATCGCAAATGTAAGGCATACCATTCTCAATCAATCCGCCTTAGCGATGGCAACATACAGAAAAGTTGTTGATGATTACCCGACGAGCAACTTCGCTGCCGAAGCACTTTTCCAAATGGCAAACATCCATCGCACCGCTGGAAAATACTCGTTAGCGATCCCTGTGTTTGAGCGACTCAAACAGAAATATCCTGACTTCTGGAACATGCACGCTGTTCTCTATTGGACAGGTGTTTGTCACGAGAAAAACATGAACTACCCGAAAGCGATTGCGGCTTTTGAAACGTTCCTCCACGCCTATCTACCACAATTGGACCCAGGGTATTTAGGGCAGATCTCAATGCACGATAAGAGTATATCTGAAGTGAAGGCAGAAATTGGTAAAAAAATTGAACAACTCGCCAAACAGATGGCGGAAGTGGAATTAGAACGATTGGACACAGCGCGCGCAAATAGAGACTTCTCTGAAGCATTAAATATTGCGCTAAACCTCATCGCCACATCACCGCATACACCTCAGGCAGAACAAGCAGCGGAACAACTTTCTACACTTCAACATCTCACAGCGATTGAAAATCTACGTGAGCAACTTCAAAACAACACCTTAGCACCTACAGACGCGGCACGCGCACGGTTGCAAATCGGCACTATCTACGAACGGAAACCCTTGCAGGACTACGCCAAGGCACTTAAGGTCTATCAAGAGACATCAAAACATCATCCGGATTCAGCCTATTCCGCTGAAGCACTCTATCGCAGTGGATTCATTTATGCTGAGCACCTCTCGGCACCCGGTGAAGCTATCGAAGCCTATAAGCATGTTATCACATCGCATCCGAACACCCTACAAGCAATGATGGCAAATTTCCAGTTGGGTGAGATTTACAGAAAACTGCACCATTACAACGAAGCACTGCAAGCCTACGAGGCAACCCTTAGGTATCCAGAACGCAATCGGTATCTCGCCGGTGGATATAGGGATAGTTTCGCCGATAGGGCACAATTCCGCATCGGTCGTGTCTACTACGACGAAAACCGTTCCGACGAAGCGCGTTTCGTTTTTGAAGAATTCATCCAGAACCGTACACAGTCCCCACGTCTCGCTGCTGCTTACATCTACCTCGCCGCCATCAGTGAAGAACGTGCTGAGAATAAGCAAGCCATCGAATTGTACAAAAAAGCAGAGACCTTAATCAAGGATGATTCTGTACAAATGACGATGCTCATTGAAGAGGCGAACGCACTCGGTACCCTCCAATCCACTGACCCAGATGCAGTTATGCAATACCTCACAGAAAAGCAAAAACGCCTCTCAACACAGTAACTAAATTCGACTGATTCTTTGACAGCCTTCACAATAGAACTAAACAGCAACCACCCGTTGTTGGCCTTCTCTATCTGATGTAAAAGAGGCAGATAACGGGGAGGTTACCTATCATCCATACGCACTAAGAGCGAAGGATGCATTTCTACAGCATAAGGTGTCGCTTCCGTTAAACTTTTATGGGAATCAGGTAACCTTTTGAGTGCTGTGGTCATGCGTGCCTGAATGTCCTGCAGCGTCGGAAAATCGGACACCAATTCTCCGGCTTCAATGACAGGAACGAGAAGCGGTTGCCCCTCGGAGACATCTTCATCCCACAGTGCCACCTGATCTTTCGTATAATTCCCAGCGGTATCGGTGAGTCGATAAATCTGTTTTTTGCCGGGTATCGTCGCTTTCGACGGCTCATCAAGCGACTGTTTTCCGACAGGTTTCCCATCGCTTTCGACTAACTTATAGACCCCCCCGAGTGCAGAGGTGCCACCTTCACCTGTAAATGAATTGAGGTTGGCACCCGTAGCAAGCCGCGTGCCGACACCGAAACTGTCGAGCGGCGCACCCTGACTGAGCAGTGTATCTATCTGAAACTCGTCCAGTTCATGGCTTGCGATAATTTGGACGTAATCCAGCCCTTCAGTGTCAAGGATTTGACGTACCTGTTTGCTGAGTGTCAAGAGATCGCCGCTGTCCAATCTGACAGCGCGTAACCGTGTACCACGTGCCGCCATCTCCTTTGCGACGATACATGCGTTTCGCGCACCTTCGAGCGTATCGTACGTATCAATCAGGAGCGTTGTGTTCGTTGGGAAAGCAGCGGCGTAATCGCGGAAAGCCGCTAACTCGTTTGGACGCTCAGAGACGAATTTATGTGCCATCGTGCCGACGTACGGAATATCGAATAAGCACCCTGCAAGCACCAGAGATGTCCCACTGGCACCACCGATAAAAGAGGCACGCGCAGCGAGGATACCAGCATCTCTACCGTGTGCGCGTCGCGCCCCGAAGTCAAAAACGGGTTTTCCGCGTGCGGCATGCACGATCCGCGAGGCTTTCGTGGCAATCAACGTTTGGAAATTCATGACACAGAGCAGATAGGTCTCAAAAAGTTGGACATCTCGGGATCTACCTGTGACATTAATAATCGGTTCGTTGGGAAAAACAGGTGTGCCTTCAGGAACCGCGAAAACGGAGCCGTCAAAGTGGAAATCTCTGAGCGAAGCGAGGTAGTCAGCATGCAGATCGCCACGTTCTGCCAACCAGTCGAGGGTCGCATCGGTGAAACGCAAATTTAAGATGTAATGGACGACCTGTTCCAATCCCGCGGCAATAAGATATTGTCCTTGTGGAATTTTGCGGACGTAATAATTCGCAGTGATAACAGAATTATGCTGCGCATCGAAATCCGCTTGCCCCATCGTCAATTGATAGTAATCGACGAAGAGTGCCATCTCATCTACTGAAAGCAAAGCAGACTTCGGAGGAGAAGGGTGAGGGGCACCCATCCTTCCGTCCTTCCATCCTTCCAACTTCGCTCTTTCCTTCCGTCCAATGCCCTTCATAGTCCTTTTCCCTCAGTGACAACCAATTTTTGATTGACAGATAGATTCCGATGTATATCTACTTGACCGGAGGGCCAGGCGATTTCAAGCGTGTCAACTTTCGTGTGTGCTTTGAGACCGATTTCAAGAGACAGGCTATTCGTCGAACCAAAACCGCACCCACCGCTAACCTCTCTATAGATCACGCCATCACCAACGCGCAAAGTCACCTTGGCACCGATGCCATCTCGATTGCTTTTGACCCCAACCAGCTTCAAAGTAAGCCAATTGTTTCCTGTACCGGTATTCTGATAGAAGAGATTGTGCCACTGATCCCCAACAAACGCGCCACCGACAGGCACGTAGATATCAACATCGCCATCGACATCAATATCACCGAAAGTTACACCGTGTCCTTTTCCAATATTGCCTAATCCGAGAGCAAGCGTGGCATCGGTAAATGTGCCGTCCCCGTTGTTGCGGAAGAGCGCATCGCGTTCGAGTCTACCCATCTGTGGTGCACCAGTCGCGAGATAGATATCCAGATAGCCGTCGCTATCAATATCGCCGAAGTTTGCCCCCATCGCGCCAAAAGCGTGATAGAGTCCTGATTCACGGGTAACATCGGTAAAGGTGCCGTCCCCGTTGTTCCGATAAAGCACCTGTCGGTCAGCATCGTGTGGCGCAATCCCCGTGATTTGACCCGCAATAAAGGCTTGGAACGAACCTGAATTTGAGATGAAGATGTCTAAATCGGCATCATTGTCAACATCTAAAAAGAAGGTGACAAAGGCATCGGTAACAGGGATATTCATGCCGGTTGTCGGGGTAACATCGGTGAACGTGCCGTCCCCGTTGTTGCGATACAGGACATTGGACTGCCCAAAGTTTATGACATGCAGATCGATATACCCGTCCTTATCATAATCGCCCCAAGCGGTTCCGAGGGAATTACCGGTATCCGCGACACCCGCACTTTCAGCGGTATTGGTGAACGTGCCATCACCGTTATTGTGGTATAGAACATTGGCAGCACCATCGCCGATCACCCCATCTGCGATGTAGAGGTCCAAATAACCGTCATTGTCGTAATCCGCCCAAGCGGCACAGAAACTACTCTGTGGGTCAGCGACACCCGCAGTGTATGTAACATCAGTGAAAGTGCCATCACCGTTGTTGTGATACAGCGTATTCTCTGCTGCACCAGACCATCCGCTACGGGTGATATAGAGGTCAAGGTAACCGTCGTTGTCGTAATCCGCGAAAAGTGATCCCCAACCGCCTCTCGGATCAGCGATGCCTGCTTGCTCAGCAACATCGGTAAAGGTGCCATCCCCGTTATTGCGATACAGCGCGTGCGGTTGGTAAGTACCGACTGCGACGATATCTTCATCGCCATCGTTATCGTAATCCCCCCAAGCACTCCCGCGACCCCCATCAACCTTGTCCATCTTTAAATCGGGCGCGACATTGATGAATTGGTTTTTTAATTTTCCTTGCGGTTCGTTTAGATGGGTTTGAGATTTGAAAGTGTTTTCCCGTATATCCGCCTTCCACTTCGTTTCAGGCTGCGCGCTTTCTTTATCGAATATAGGAAGTTTGGAAGTTTGGAAGTTTGGAGAATCTATTTTAAATTCCTCTGGCAATTCTGGCGGATAGCCACCGAGTTGGCTATATGCCGTCCATAGGTTCCATAGGGTTTCGGGATCGCGAGGTTTGAGGCGGAGCGATTCTTTGAAATTTGTTACCGCTTTTTCAAGATTACCGTGTCGGAGATGATAAACACCGAGATAGTAGTACGCTCCGGAGTGGCGACGATAATCTTCGATGATACTTTCAAATCGTTCCGCGGCTTTGTCGGCTTCACCAAGGCGGAATTCAGCCAAACCGAGTTGGAGCATCGCTTCCAGATTATTCGGTTCAAGTTCCAGGACCTTCTCAAATTGCCGCTTAGATGCTGAGAGGTCTGGCACGAGCATCTGTTGCGGCGCACCTAAAAAATAACCGAGCCTAATGCGTGCATCGGTATCGCCGGGGTTGACTTCCAAGGCACTCGTAAGCGCAGCCGTAGAATCAGAAAACCGTTGTTGGTAACTAAAAACCTGTGCTAACGTCAGATATGCCCTTGATAACTTATCCTGTGCCCCTGGTGCCTGCTTCAGAAGTCCTATTAACATCTGTAATTCCACCTCAGCGGAGGCAAACTTCAGCTGTCTAATGTAGGTGCGTGCTAACTGCATACGCGCATCGTGTGCATTCGCATCCATCTGCAAGCACGTTTGAAACGCTTGTTCCGCTTCGGCGAAGTCGCGCTTATCTAAAGCATCAATACCGCGCTGATACTGCGCAGCCAATTGCGGAGCCATCTTATCTGGTGGTGTATCCGCATCACAACCGGCAATGATGAGGAAGATAAGGAAAATAGAAAAAGAAGTTCGCATATCTGTTTTCTTCTTTGAATCAGGATTTCGGGGTTAGAAACCCCTCTCACAGGTGTTACAGAGGATAACAGATTTACTGGGGAAAGTCAAGCAGAGGTAGCGGTCAGTCAGAGCGATTTAGTTTTCCGTGTTTTCGCCCAATTTTGAACCCCCCAGGCCTGGTAGGTACAGTTTCCAACCACACCATAACTGTCAATTTAAAAAAAAATAACCATCGCAGGCCCAGATCCGGTAGGTTCGGTTTCCCAACCGAACCGAATTCTACGCGAAAACCTTGAAAACCTCAGAACCCTCTTTAGTCCCGTAGGGACGTAATGTTTATAGAAATGCGTCGACTCCATCTCCTAAGCCCTGTAAGGACGGTATATTTATATCTGTGCCTGAAGCAGGATTTCCAAGATTCAAGGATTTTCAGGAGTGTTCAATCCTTATATCTATCGTTGTTAGGACCCTATCAAATATCCCTAAATTGACACCCATGGTGCCGTTGAAAACCGCACCGGACTTGAAAAAGAGGGTTCAAAAATTCAGACAATCTAATAATTTATTTAAAACCAAACGCTATAAGCCATTTTGGGATTGGTTAAATCTGGTATAACAAATTGTATTATGTTGTTTTAGGCTTCATAATCACTGAGTACAAAGTTCTATTCTAATTATGGACTCTCGTATCAAAACCCTAACAATCTCTCCGAAAGTTTCCTTTATATTTCCTTTTGCAAAGTCAATGTATATAATGCCGTCCATGTTACTAAACTTTTCACAACCCTTTTCCAGTAAAATAATCGCTCGTTCAGAGCCGAGTCTATCTTGACACTTTCCTATTTCATGGATTACATTTTGGCGTGCGTGTGATGAACCGTCTGAGTGTTCGTCTTCGCCTGTCATGATCAGGAATGCCATACACGATTTGTCTAACATTTCTTCGAGACGATCGTTGATAGATTTGCCTGCTGCTGAAATACGATCAAATTCCTCATATTCCAGGCCTAATGTTTCCACTAAAAAATCCTTAAATTCTCGCCATAAATGTGAACGACCATGCCCGATAAAGATTTTCTTATTTTCGTTATTTATAGGGGAATTATTCACAGCCTGTTGAGTATTGTTTGGTAATTCCTCGTATAATTCCAATTGTTCATAAATGCTGTCCAAATCATTAATCCAATTAGCTATATCTTCCTTATGCGCTATTACCCAATGAATTGCCATATTAACTCGATAAGATGACCGGTTTGCCCTTTCTCCATGCGTATTTGGCAACGGAGATTTGTCAAATAAAACGTGAAAGAGCGTTGTGTTGTAATTAGACCATTTCTCTGTCACACGCTCAAAGTCCATAAATTCTTCTATTGTAGATATTTCAGTCTCAAGCAATTCTTTGCCTTTATCAATACGTCTGCGTATCTTTTCAGAGGCTTTTGCTTCACTCACACGTAACTTGGAAGGTGTGTTATCTGCCATAATATCTCCTTATAGCACATTTTATCATGTTGTCCATTACTCGCCAAACTGGTCATAATCGTCACTTGGAAAATACTTTTGAAATTCCGAACCCGCCCCTGAAGCAGGCACTACGTCTGCGTAATCTTCTATTGCCTTCGTAGTTTTAGTTCAACTCCTATCTTGCCACAGGCAAACAGAATTCCGAGGCTGTCAAGCAGTGAGGCAATTAACGGGTCTGTCCCTAACTGACTTGCGATACCCTCATACTTATCAGAATTTATTTGGTAATAAAAGTTCGCCTCGTGCCAAACAGTATAAGGTAGGATTTTCTCTGGTTTTCACGCTATTTTGAAGGTCTAATCTGTACCGGATTTTTCCATTCGAGAGTTAATCTGCTGACGGAAGAAATTCGGCAGAAATCACTATTCTTCCGCTTTGTCAATTTGTATATGCTTAAGCAGTTTTATCGCAATGTCTTTTCTTTCTCTTTCGTCATAAAACTGAACCATGACTGGGTTATCATCTAACTTAAAATCTAACCACATCATTGAACTGCATTTGTCTATAGTATCACTTATTGCAATATCTCTACCTTCATGCAAATTAAGAATTCCCGGTTCGTCTGAGTGAAACAATTTGTAAATCCAATGCTGGGGTGATTTAGGATACGCCTCAAGTATTATCTGGCATTGTTTATTTTGTGATAGCAAGATTCTATGAATTGGATTCCATATATCAAAATCATAGAGTTCGGAAGCATCACTAAGCCAGAATAGTTGAGGCGATTCCTTTTCTATTTTTTCTGCTGTTTTTTTACTCCTTAATCCATTTTTACCCCTTAATCCAAGAAATTTTATTTCTGAACCGTTTGGGAATCTTATTCCTTCTGGACGAGAAGGTTTGCCTATAAGAGATATAGTAGGCATTGAATTACTAAGTTTGTATCCGAGGATAACTTGTTCCAAATCGTCTATGATTGTTTCTAAAAGTGTCGAATATTCTTTCATTGCAACAAATACTAAAAATCTCGGTGTGCTAAGGCACAAATTAAAGATATGCAACCAGATAGAAAATGTTGCTCCCGATTTTTTTGCTTTAGAAATACAAAGATTCTCAATTTTTTCATCCCAAGATGAAAAAAGTAATAGATTGTTATCAGAATGTGGTATAAGTAATTCATCAGATTGGAATATCTCATTCAAACCCATAGAATCCGTAATAGTATCTATCCACTGTGCCTGGATAAGGGAATCAATCTTGTTAGCAATATCCGACATGCTACAATTTTCTACAGAACCACCCTCTTTGGATTCGGGCATGAATAACATAGAATATGGGGTATTCATGTCGGGTGTTGCCTGACCCTGCCTCGCTAAGTCGCGAATATCATTCAATTCCATCTGTGTATGGGATACAAATTCTGATAAGAATGTGTGTGCCTGTTCTGCATATATCGGGCATTTCACAGATCCAGCCATTTCTGTCGCAATACGGACCCCTTCATTGTCATATATCTTGCTCGTAACGACGGCATCTACCCATTGATCAATCGGCATAATGTTACATACAATTTGAGCATTTAAGGCATCTTCCGCAGTGTTAATATCATCTCGTTTTGCCACACGCAACGTCATGCTTGAGCCGTCGTTAGACTCATGCATTCTAAAGAATACAGTTGCCATGCCTTTTGACAAAAAATGTTTAATGTTTACGCTTGTAAGTTGGGACACTTCCAGTGTGATTTCCTTGAACTTATCTAAGCTTAGTGGACTACGACCATCGTAATTTTCATCATGTACAATGTACATTGCGTATATGTCAGATTTAATATCGCTTATTGTTTTTTCTATGTAGTCTGAGGCTTCTTTTCGTGCGTCATCAGGTATGTGTTTTTCTATTATGTGAAAGATTAGGTCAGTATTGAAAGGATTAATGATAGTAGGTTTTTTTTGTAGCCATATTTCTATTATTTCATCTATCCCTTTATTTTTTAAATCTTTAATCGGAATTTCACTGATTCCATTATCTATTTTTAAATCCCAACTGGGAAAATATACAAATTGCCTACTATGTAATAGAAGCATTGTGTTGATTTGTGGTACAGATGGATTAAGAGTATCTAAAACTTCTTTTGAAGAACAGCCGTAGAAGCATAGGTTTTTATGTACGGGGAAACATAAGTGTAACTCGTTATCATAAGTTGCTGTAAAATTAATGATATCTGGGCAAATAAAAAAATTATCATCACTTGCAGTGAATGTTTTGAATCCGATTTTACTTCCCATATTTCTAATAATTCCTAAATACTCTAAGTAAAAGGCTATATGCAGTGGAATAGGTTCTACATCATCCTTATCGGTAATATCTTCGGGTGCTATAAATTTAGCTGCATGAATTATGCTGTCTCTTACGGCAGGATCAAAAGCCATCATGTATGCAATAAAACGCAACATCATTTCTGTTTTATATTCGTATTCATGTTGGCTACTGAATGTCATTTGATTCTCTGAAACAATTTCAGAGAATATGGAGCTCACGACACCATCAAATTGTGATACTTGAGGCTCTATACCCGCAAAATCATCTGAAAATCTGTAAAAATCCTTTTCAACAGCCAGATTTTTTATATGACTATTATATATTGCTTGACCTGATACAACATTAAGTGCGTGACAACGCTCTGGATTATCTGGTATAGAAAATCCATTTAAATACCATTGTGGTCTCCAATGATGTCTTCTTGGACCTTTTTGTTGTTTATTCATTCTCTTTTCCTCCCGAAATAATTTGCAATAAGTGGTTTTGAATTGCTTAAGGTTAGTTTTTACAGTTCAATCTTTATTCAGTCTTGAGATCAGATATTCTTGCCCGCGTTCACCTTTAACTCTGTTACAATGACTACAGAGCAGTTGAAGGTTCTCAATATGGTCAGTTCCCCCAACATTTTCTGCAATAATATGGTCAACTTCAAGGTGTTGTTTCTCAAAATGTGTGCCACAGCCGTTACAATACCCGCTTTGTTCTCCATATAACTGGGTCTTGTTTTTAGGGTGATTATATCGCAGAATATCACCTAAATCTGTGCGTTTGGGAATATCCTCGCGATTGATAATATTTTCAAACAGCCCTTGATCTGATTTGATACGTTCAACAACTAATTCAGCTGCTTTCTCTGATATGTCAATCCCTATCCAATTCCGTTGAAGCCTATCTGCTGCGACGAGAGTTGTCGCACAACCGCAGAACGGGTCAAAAACAACTTCGTCTTTGTTAGACGAGGCTTTGATAATGCGGTCAAGGAGAGCAAGCGGTTTTTGGGTTGGATAACCAACCCTTTCTTTGGCTTGTGAGTTTATAGGGGGTATATCAATCCAAACATCTTGAACAGGCGCTCCCGGCATATCATCTAAAAATTGCTTTAATCTTGGTGTTCCATTGCGAGTGTAGTATAACTTACCAGATTTATGATATTCCTGCATAGTGGTAAACGGACACCGCCAAATTTTAGTAATGCCGTTCCATTCGTACTGATACCCACCGCCACTTAAAGAGCCAGCGGTTAGGTCTCTGTCCAAAAATCTTTTACCATTTTCATCCGTATGCTTATACCTCTTGAGATACTCGTCAGAATAGGGTTGATATTGCTCATTAAGGGTGGGGGTATCACCTTTTGAATAGTAGAGTATAGTGTCATGAATACTCCCATAAATTGCAGAATCATTATGTGCTGCGGTTCGTTTCCAAACAACCTCATTCCGAAAGTTTCCCTTCCCAAACACCGCATCCATAACTAACTTGAGATAATGACTCATTGTCGTATCGCAATGTAGGTAGATACTGCCAGTATCTTTCAGAATACGCTTCATTTCCAGTAACCGAGCAGCCATGTAAATGAGATAAGATTTATCGCTGTTCGTCATTGCAGCATGGATAACTCGGTTTAGAGCAGGGTATTTCGTCTCAATTAGATCAAGCCAAGCGTTATCTACGTCTGAAAGGGTCCACGTATCTTTGAATTCCGCACCAGCAGCTTTTGAACCTATAGGGGCTGCGTAGTTAGTCTTGCTATTAAACGGAGGGTCTAAATATATGAGATCAATGGACTCACTATTTATCCCGCGCATTATAGGTAAATTGTCACCCGTGAATATCGTCTTTGACTTAATATTCATGGTTTCCATACAAAACAGCCTTTCATAATCGCACAGATTCATTTACAAACTTTGTGAAAATGCACTCAAGGTTTCGGTATAATAGCAGTAAGTCAGTGCAAAGCAACTCCGCTTTGGATTTAAAGGGAGGGTCTCCTAAAAGCCTACCAATCTTGCCTTCAATTTTTCTTTCTGAACAGGTTGTGCTAAATCCATGAGATAGATGCGCATGTGATCCGAACGGTCCGAACTAAACACAATTTTCTTTCCATCTCGCGAAAGGCTCGGTTCAAAATGTGCCCCGATGTGGTTTGTGAGTTGGGTTTTGTTGGTGCCGTCAGTGTTCATCATCCAAAGCGTATAATGGTTATGTGCGTTCGAGACATAAATGATCCGTTTACCATCAGAACTGAAAGTCGGGTGATAATGACTCGCATCCGAAAAGGTTAATTGTTTTGCAGTCCCGCCTGCTGCATCAATAATAAAAATCTGATAGATGTCCTCTACCATTGAAGAAAAGGCAATCTGCTTCCCATTCGGCGACCACGTAGGGTGTCCATCGTCCACATCGTTATGCGTCAGCTGCGTTTTATCACTGCCATCAATATCAATGACATAGATTTCCAATGTGTCGTTATTCTCGGTACTCCCAGGCGTGCTTGGAACTTCCTGTGTGGGTGCTTTGGATTCAAAGGCGATTTTTTGTCCATCTGAAGAAAAAACGGGTGCGCGGTCCGCGCCATCTGCATCTACCAATGGACGCTGGTTTCTCCCGTCAATGTCCATGAAATAGATAGATGCACGGCTCGGATCAGAACCGCTTGCTTGGACAGGCGGGAGCATCACACCGCCGCGAGTACGTTCTGTAACGAAAGCAAGCGATTTTCCGTCTGGTGAGAAAGCGGGCATGTATTCGTCAAGTTCGTCGGTATGCGTGAGTTGACGAAGTGAACGATTCGTGAGATCTATCAGATACAACTCAGCATTCTGGAGACGATTTGATGCGAAGGCGACCCATTTGCCATCAGGTGAGATGGCAGGACTATAATCGTCGTTGTACTTCGCAGTAAACGTCATGATATCCCCTTTTTCAGTAAAAGTCTGCTCATAATCGTCGCTGCCTTCAGTACGGAGGCGTTGGACGTAGTAGGCATCACCAGTGAGTCCAGCAATCTTGAAAATGATGTCATGAGGTGGTGATTTTTCTAACAACTGATTAAATTGACGAAGGGCGAGGGATTTCTGATTGTCAAGCCAATAGAGTGTACCGAGTGTGAGACTAATTTCCGCTCTCCGCGGTGCCCGACGTGGTGCCATATCAAGTGCCCAAGAGAGTGCTTCTTTCGCATCATTTCTATAGTCCGTTCCGCTCGGATTTTCGTCCACCATTTCAACATAAATCAGACCGATCTGATAGAAGGCTTCCGCCCTTGAACCATCGTGATTAATTGCCTCCTGAAACGCCTTTACTGCTGCATCGGTGTCACCCTTTGCTGCTAATTCTTTGCCGCGTTTGATATCAGGGCTGTCCCCACAACCCAAAAGAGAGCACAAGAATATCCCAATCAGCAAAATGTAGCGGATTTTTGGAGATACCTGCAAAGTTATCTGTTTTTCATTCGTTTCCATCTTCTTCTACTGTCCCTGTTGTTGGGTGATACGGATTCGTTGGTTTGTCGGTATATTGTGACGTGCTTGTGTGTCCCCATTCGACCATGTAACTTGTAATGTTTCTACTTGTGTGGCGTTTCCTACACCAAATTCAACAATGAAACTGTTAGAGGACATATAACTCTCACCGGCATAAACCTCTCGTATCTGTATCCGATCTGCTGTCTTGAGTTGAATCTTCGCGCCGATGGCATTCCGGTTCTGGTCTGTTCCAATAAGTTCAACGTGCATCCAGTTATTGCGATTGCCCCCCTCGTTGCGCAATAAGGCTGGCGGTGCATAGTTATTGACAATGAAAATATCAACATCGCCATCGTTGTCGTAGTCCCCAAACGTCGCGCCGCGCCCCACACGAATAGGTAGTGCAGCGATTCCAGTGCTTTCACTGACATCGCTAAAAGTGCCATCGCCGTCGTTGCGATAGAGGGCATCTGCTTGTGGAATAAGCACTTCTGGATTCTTCAGTTCTTGGAAGGTACTTCCATTTGTAACAAAGATGTCCAAATCGCCGTCGTTATCGTAGTCAAAGAGTGCAGTGCCCCAGCCAATCTGTTTGATGCTCACCTCAGCCAACATCGCAGAATAGGATTCATCTACGAATCTAATATTCTTGCTGGTAGAAGGGTTTTGTAAACCCGATTCCGCCAATAGATTCCTGTAAAGTGTGTTCTCTTCATCAATCCAATGGCTCATAAAAAGGTCAATGTCCGCATCACCATCATAATCGCCAGCAGTGAGTCCCATAGAACCGCGAAAATCAGCTGCCCACGATTTCTCACTCACATCCACGAAAGTGCCAGACCCCGTATTGTGATAGACATAGTTCACAGACGTATCATTTGCAACATACAGATCCAAATCATTATCATTGTCAAAATCGCTGAAGAGGCACTGCATACTTCTGCCACCCGGTGCCGCGATCCCTAATTCGGCAGTTACATCTGTAAAGGTGCCGTCCCCATTATTACGGTAGAAAACATTATCCTGCGGCTCAAAGACATGCGGATTCAACGCACTCGGCACCGGTCTACCAGATTGTAAGGACTCCTCCTGCATCTGCTCAAGTTTCTCTAAATCGTAGGTAACATAGTTGCAAACATAGAGGTCCAGATCGCTATCACCATCAACATCCGCGAAGGCAGCACCCGTGCTCCACAATTCACAACCGACTCCGGCAGTTCCCGTCATATCCCGAAAGGTGCCATCACCGTTATTACGATAAAGAACGTTCGCGCCGTAATTTGTTACGTAAAGATCAACATGACCATCACCATCGTAATCAGCAAAAACGCACCCCATGCCATATCCTTGGTGTCCAACACCGGCAATATGAGTTATGTCTGTAAACGTACCATCACCGTTATTGCGATAGAGAACATTTGTTTTGCTCTCGGGACTGACCTCCTGTGTAAATGGATGGGAGATATTGACGATGTAGAGGTCAATGTCGCCATCGTTATCTATATCAGCGAAACCGGCACCAGACCCCATATCCTCTGGAAGTAGACTGGAACGCGTTCCACTCGAATGTTGGAAACGGATACCTGCTACGTCTGTGACATCAACAAACGTAACCCCCTGTAGCGTCAGGGGTGTTAGGACAACTATCGCAAGTGTGATTAAAAAGAAACGCATATCAGCTTTAGTAGTTATTAGTTTTTAGTTGTTAGTTGTTAGTTAAAGAGGGTTTCTGTGGTGGATACAGTCAACCTGACTGCAACAGGTCTTCGACTCTTAACTTATAACTTATAACTTATAACTAAAAACTATTCTAAGAAGTTGGTAAAAATAGTTCCGCTGCGAAAGCGTTCATCGTTGAGAATATTTTGGAAAAGCGGGATTGTGGTTTTTATGCCTTCAATTTCAAATTCGGACAGTGCTCGCTTCAACCGAGCTACCGCCTCTTCCCGGTCCCTACCGGACGCAATGAGTTTCGCAATGAGTGAATCGTAGTGCGGTGGCACGGTGTATCCCGTATAGATATATCCGTCAACTCGGATACCGATACCACCAGGTGGATGGTACTTTGTGACAAGCCCTGGGGAAGGCATGAAGTTGTTCAAGGGGTCCTCAGCGTTAATCCTACACTCAATGGCGTGCCCTTGGATCTGAATATCGGATTGGTTGTATCCGAGCTGTTCCCCCATTGCGAGTCGGATCTGTTCTTTGATCAAATCAACACCGGTTATACTCTCGGAGATAGTATGTTCCACTTGAATGCGGGTGTTCATCTCCAAAAAATAGAAATTGTCATCTTTATCAACAACAAACTCAATAGTCCCAGCATTTGTGTAGCCGATGGATTTTGCCGCTTTTGCAGCGGCTTTACAGATCTCCGCACGCAGTTTAGGCGAAATAGAGGCAGCGGGGGCTTCCTCAAGGAGTTTCTGCTGTTTACGTTGAATAGAGCATTCACGTTCACCGAAGTGGACGATATTGCCGTGCAAATCTCCCAAAATCTGGACCTCAATATGCCGCGCCTCTTCAATCCATTTTTCAATGTAGACATCTCCGTTCCCAAAAGAGGCTTCGCCTTCTGCTTTCGCGGTGTGAAAAAGAGTCAGCAGACTGGGTCGGTTCTCAGCGATTCGGATACCGCGCCCACCGCCGCCAGCGACGGCTTTGATTCCTACGGGGTAACCAATTTTCTCTGCAAGCTGCGCGGCTTCGTCAGCTGTCTCAACTGTCCCTTTTTTGCTGTTTTTGCGTTTCCCACTCCGGCTACCTGGTACAAGTTTTAATCCCGCTTTTGCTACGGTCTCGCGTGCCTGCACTTTATCGCCCATAGTCGTAATATTCGTGACGGAGGGTCCAATAAACTTTATTTCGTGTGCCTCACAAATCTCAGCAAACTGTGCGTCCTCAGCGAGAAACCCTACCCCTGGGTGAATGGCGTTAACATTCGCGAAATCCGCGACTGCAATAATATTCGCATATTTGAGATAACTTTCTGCTGAAGGCGGGGGTCCGATACAGTACGCCTCGTCAGCATATTTAACATGCAATGCGTCTTCATCGGCGGTCGAGAAGATAGCTACCGTCTTAATCCCCATATCTTTGCAGGCTCGGATAATGCGAACAGCGATCTCACCGCGATTTGCTATTAGTATCTTTTTTATCATAAGTGGTCATTAGTTGTTAGTTATAAGTTGTTAGTTAAGAGGTTTTCTGTCGTGTTTACGGATATCCGCTTTATAGCGAAGCCCAAAAATAAATAGACATATTCGTAGCATAATTTTAGTTTGTGTCAGTCTGAATGCCCATTAGAAGCATTCAGACTGTTTGGGATTGCCCAATTAATTATAGGTCTTATTATAACTTATAACTATTCCTTTACAGCTGTTTCACGCGGAACAGAGGTTGGGAATATTCAACCGCCTCACCATCTTCAGCAAGAATTTCTAAAATCTCGCAGTTAAAAGGCGCTTCTACCGGATTGTAAGTCTTCATAACTTCGAGCATACCAACAGGTTCACCCGTGCTGACCGTATCCCCCACTTGCACAAAAGGGGATTCATCAGGAGCAGGCGCACGATAGAAACGCGAAGGCATCGGTGCGCTGATGTAGACACTCTGTCCATCTCCATCCACCTCCATATCTACCTTTTCTCCCGGTAAATGCGGTGTTCCTACCGCCATACCTGTCTCAGTTGGTTGTGGCGAAGGCATCCGATCATAGCCGCCCGGGTTGCTTTCATATCTGGAGACTTGCACCTCAAATTCCTCGTCCCGAAGAACGCGCACTTCTGTGAGCCCCGTGCGGTCGAGTATCTCTGCTAACTGCTCAACGAGTTCAAGGAGATCACTGTAGTCTTGTTCCCCGGATTCAGATTTATCCTTGGGTCTGTTTTGACGCATATCAGTTACCAGTTAACAGTTAACAGTTACCAATGTTTCAGTTTTCCAGTCTTTAACTGGTAACTGGTTACTGGCCACTGGTAACTGACAACTATTAGATCCTTTCTACGTATTTTCCGGTACGCGTGTCAACTTTGATACGCGTTTCGTTTTGCACAAAAAGTGGAACGTTAACAACCCCACCTGTCTCAAGCGTCGCACGTTTGGAACCACCGCTGACGGTATCACCCCGCAATCCGGGATCGGTCTCAATGATTTGAAGTTCAACGAAGTTCGGAAGTTCAACCGCGAGCGGTATCTGTCCGTCCATTTTGACGGTGACAGTCTCTCCCTCTTTCAGAAACTTTAAACTATCCTCTAAGAGACTTAGTGGTAGCGAATGTTGCTCAAATGTTTCGTCGTCCATAAACCACAATACATCACCGTCCCGGTACATATACTGCATCTTGTGATCCATGACCCTAACGGTTTCGACAGTCTCATTAGATCGGAATGTCCGATCCAAAACTGCGCCATCGGTGATACGTTTGATCTTTGTCCGTGCGAAGGCACTGCCCTTCCCAGGTTTCACATGCTGACAATCGACTATCGTGTAAATCGTGTCATTGAGTCGGATAACCAACCCGTTGCGTAAATCGTTAAGTGCTGCCATTTTCCCCTTTATTGGCTATCAGCCATCAGCCGATTAGTTTTTAGTTATAAGTTATAAGTTATAAGTTATAAGTTAACTGCTTGTGGAATGTTACTTTTGTTGTACCTGGCACAACAACCCTCTTTAACTAACAACTCATAACTAATAACTACAAATGATAAATAAATTCGGGGTTTCAAACCCCTCCTACAGCAAGGCGAGTGCTTGTTGCAACGCCTTGGCTCTATGACTCATCTGATTTTTTATTTCTTCTCCCAATTCTGCGAAAGTCTGGTTGTAACCATCCGGGACAAACACTGGATCATAACCAAACCCGCTCTCTCCTACGGGTGCGTGTCTGATATGTCCTTCGCAAACCCCGAGAACACCTTGACCAAGAACGCGATTTTCCGATATTTGAAAGATATGGCGCGCGTTCTTGGTCAAAGGTGCACCATCGGGGTGGACGACTGCAATCGCGGCGACAAAACGGGCACGTCGATCAGTAACCCCTTCAAGTGCTTGAAGCAGTTTCGCAATCCGGATCGCATCCGTAGCGTCTTCACCTGCCCAACGCTTAGAATTGATACCCGGCGCGCCGTTGAGCGCATCCACCTCTAATCCAGCATCATCAGCAAGCGTCAGATAACCCGTGTATTGCGCAATGACAGACGCTTTTTTGGCGGCATTCTCCATATATGTTTCACCATCCTCAATGACCTCAGGGGCATCAGGATAGGCGTTCAAGGAGATCACCTCATACTGGTTTTGACCAAGAACTCGCGCCTTTTTTAAGTTTCCAGTTTCCAGTTTATAGTTTCCAGTTACAAGAGGACTCTTTTCTGGTAACTGGCCACTGGTTACTGCTAACTTCTTTAGCATTTCCGTGAGTTCACGTACCTTGCCTTGGTTACGCGTCGCCAATACCAGCTTCATCTAAGTCCTCCAACATTATCCGATTTTGTAACCGGACAAGTTGTTGTATACCGCCGACAGCAAGGTCCAACATCTGATTGTAATCGTCTCGCGAAAAGGGTTTCTCCTCTGCAGTACCCTGTATCTCTATAAATTTCCCGCTACCGGTCATAACAATATTCATATCAACATCCGCTGTTGAATCCTCGGTATAACACAGATCTAACAAGGCTTCACCATCAACAAGTCCGACACTCGTTGCGGCGATGTTATCGGTAATAGGAAATGTCTCGATCTTTTTACTTTTCACGAGTCCCTGACAAGCATCCCAGAGCGCGATAAACGCACCTGTAATCGATGCGGTGCGCGTGCCACCATCGGCTTGGATGACATCACAATCAACCCAGACTGTCCGCTCTCCTAAGGCGTGCAAGTCTATAGCAGCACGCAAAGAACGACCAATGAGACGTTGTATCTCTTGTGTTCTACCACCGACGCTGCCACGGGTTATCTCGCGCTGCATCCGCTGAGAAGTCGAACGGGGTAACATGGAGTACTCGGCTGTCACCCAACCTTTATTTTTGATCCGCTGGTCGCGCATAAACCGTGGCTGCTGGTCGATAACCGAAGCCGTACATATAATATGGGTATCGCCTGTTGCAACGAGGACTGAACCCTCGGCATGTTTGATATAGTGTCGTTTAATCCTAACCGGTCGCAACTCATCTGGCCGGCGTCCATCCTGTCTCGCCATCGTTCTCCCCATTTACAAGGTTTCAAGCAGTGCTAATGCCTTTGTGTAACTTTTCCGTTCAAGATAGTGTCTTAGCATCTTTGGTGCTGTTGGGTCAAGTTTCTGATGTAGGACGTTAATGTGCTCTAACTGCTCCAATATATCTTCGCCTGTCTCAATTCGTGCAAACATTGTCTCTAACGTTTGCCTGAGTTCCGATAAACTATCAATCTGCATCCGATGCCTCCTCTATTTGCTGAACGGCTTTGCATGTCCGTAGAGAAACGCTTTTCGGCGGTTTATCATAACCTTTCCAAGCATAAGGATCAACGCCAGAAACCGGCACAATGCATCGCCGGTCAGCACTCGCTGGACGTTCACCATCCCGAATTGACCAAGGTAACAGGGACCAAGCGTTACAGTAGTGATTCACTAAGACCCTACGAAATGTATTCCCACGGTTCTTACGGGACCGATGGAGCAAATATCCGTTGAAGAAAACCAACGTCCCTGTTGTAACTTCAACCGGTACCTCACTGGTGTCATCAAAACCGTAACTCTCTTCTGCAAAATCAAATTCATCTGGATTCTCATGCGGTTTCTGTGGATAGAGATAACCGCGACGATGCGAGCCAGGGAGAATCCATAGACATCCGTTTTCGACTGTGGCATCGTCCATTGCTATCCAAGCCCCAATTAAAGAACGATCACGGGTCGGAATATAGATTTCGTCCTGGTGCCACGCCTGACCTTGAAAATTAGGGGGCTTCACAAAGAGCATGGACTGCATGCACTTAACGCTCCCATCCCAATGCGAATGCGGAAGATGTGCAGCGGCTATTTGACTCAAGATACCGCAGATTTTCGGGTGCTTGACGTACTTCTCTATGATTGGACTGATAAAATGCGGTTGATGAATGCAAAGGATACGACTGATAACCTCAGTATCACTAATATCTTCAGGAAGCGGTTGGAGATTGTCACACGGATGCCCACCCTTTGCAATTGTGACGGTGTCCTGTCGCAATTCCTCTATTTCATCAAGCGACAGCAGATCCGGGACAACAAGATACCCGTTGTCCACAAAAAATTGGGTCTGCTCATCAGATACGATTTTCGGCACCTCAATCGGTGCGCTTGCTTCAAACTTCATATTATTAGGTTTCCTCACCGATTTTTCCGTGATAGCACCCAACGCCTAAAGGCGTGGGTTTCGGTTTCATGGACAGCGCGGTTTTCTCATAAAGTCCACCGTCTTATTCCGTCTCCACGAGCGGGTGTTTCCCTTATATTGCCAATAGATGGGATAGATACTCGGAATTCCGATTTAAATAATTAAACTTCATTCAGCCATCGGTTTCCATCGGAAACCTTCAGCAAAGACGCAAGCGTTACAAAACATCTCTTTTCCTTGTTCTCACTGCGAAGCATGCTGATTGCTGACGGCTAACTGCTAAACGCGATTGGCAAGGAACATCTCTGTTACCGTCAACGCGAAAACAGCTAACATCAGATAAACCCAAACATTTTGACTCTTCTCTACATCTTTTTCGTACTGCGCTATAAGTTCGGTAGGTGGTTTCTCTGCAACAGATTCGTCCGCCGCACCCTTCAGCATACTTGTGAGTTCCTCTACATCCCGTGCCGCAAGGTCTGACTCAGTTGTGTCAACATTGACAACAAAGTAGTAAGGGGTTGTCCCGGATGTATGGACTGAGTAGATGCCCGGTATTGTAGTGTCATCGTAGAAAACACTTTTTAAGTTTCCAGTTACAAGAGGACTCTTTTCTGGTAACTTCTTTAGTTGCAAGCGAGTTTCAACGTTGTTCGGATTAAACACAGCAATTTCCCCGCTCCGCGCAGCGTTGCCATCTTCATCCTCTGGGACTTTCAGTTCAACGCTATCACCAACACGGTAATTCGGCGCAGCGTCTACATCCTTAAGCGCGAGATACTTAATAGACTCATGCAGAAACGGCAAATAGACAGCGCGAATCGGTAGATCGTTCCATTCCCTGTCTATTGTCGAGGTAAAACAGAGCACACGCCCTAAGTTCCCGTAAGGTTTCTCAAAGACGGCAGGACTCCCATCATCATAAGAAGCAATGACGGTTGCATCCTTTGTAGGTACCGCCTGAAAAATTCTGTAAAACCGAGCCTTACCAAAATCACCGTGATTCGGTTCCTTGAATGGCGCGAAAATCGGATGTTCGTATTTCACCGTAGCGAGCACACGGAACTGTTCGCGATCCAGCGCATCACCAACCGCTTGGACAAAATCACACGGCATCAATCCGGTCTCACCCCCAAGACGTTGTTTATAGACCTCAGCATCAATATTATTACCGACTGTCAGAATCAGACCGCCACCAGCAGCAACGTAAGCCTTCACACGCTCCGCTTCACCGGAAGAGAGTTCTGCAACATCCGCAAGGATCAGTACATCCACACTTGCGAGTGTCGATGCATTCGGTACCGAGATAGACTCAGTGAAATCAATTTGGACAGCATCACGTCCTGATACCAACGCCTTCTTCATGAAGAAAGTCTCTACAGTTTGATAACGGCCACTCGTTCTCAGTCTTTCACGAACAGCATGGACCTTGATCGACCGTAGACTTTGCAAAGTAAAGTATCGCTTGTTGTCAACACCGATTGTATCCTCTGGAAGTTCGACCCAACCTGTGTGTGTTGCTTCATCTTGGAACTCGACTTTGAAAACAGCGTCCGCGAGGTCATCTGGTTCAATGTCAAGCGCAACACTGTCAATCACATTGCCGTCTATAAAGAGACGCACCTGCAGATCCTCAACAGGTTCAGCACCGAAATTATGGACGCGTGCGACCAGCTGCGACGCTTTCTGTTCTTTTAAGATAACAGGTGGAACGCTGATGTCTGTAATCGCAAAATTCTGTGGTTTTTCAGCACGCACATCAACAAAATGAATTTGGACATCAGGGCTGAGTTTGTCTGTTTCAATGAAATTCTCCCATCCCCGTTTTTGCATATCTCCGACAAGATAGACCTGTTTCTCACCGATAGGAATAGGCTGGAGGACTTCATCAGCAGTTTGCATCGCGTCCAAGTAATCCGTATGCTCGTTAGAGGTTTCTGCGTTGTTCAAAGCCGTACGAACGTGCGCAAATTCTGAGCCGAGCGGCGCAACAACACGGGCATTGTCGGACGAAAGAATGAGACACGCAGCATCGGCGGCATCAAGTCCATCCAGAATTTTGCCCGCCTCTTTTTTCGCATTCTCAAAAACCCCTTCATACTGCATACTATAGGAGGTATCGAGAATAATAACAGCGTTCCGTTTCCCACCCGTTTTCTGCGTAAACTCTGGTGCATCGGCGAAAAATGGACGTGCAAACGCCAAACCGAGCAACGCCAACATCAGAATACGCATTAGCAGGAGCAGCAGCCGTTTCAACTTGTGCCGACGCACGTTCGTCTGATGCGACATCTGGATAAAACGGACGGTGCTGAAAATCAGTCGCCTCGCGCGCTCCCGGTTCAGTAGATGAAGAATAAGTGGGATGGACGCGCCTATCGCACCGGCTATTGCAAAAGTACCTGCTAAGAAAGTTAAACCAAAAGGCATTTTTTAGAAGTTACCAGTTACCAGTTACCAGAAAAAGCCTTCTTTAACTGGTTACTGGTTACTGACCTTTTAGAGGACACCTTGCCGCTTAGCAAGATAAGAAGCAAGGGCAAGATCAATCGGCGTTGCTGTTGTTATTATATTGTAATCAATATCCGCTTGCCGTAGTGCGAGCCTATAGGTATCAAGAAAGTCGTTGAAATTGCTCAGATAACTCTCCTGAATCGCTTGCGGGGTTGTGATAATTTCAGCGTCGTTTTCTGAATCAATAAATCGGATAAGTGCTTCCGAACTGCGTCCCGTCTCAAAATTAGTAAACTCAAGTTCCTGTTCTGCGAGCACATGAAAGACGATAACTTCGTGTCCTTCATAACGGAGATGTTCCAATCCGGCGATAACCTCTTCATGATTTTCATCGTAGAGATCGGAGATGAAGAGTACCAATCCGCGTTTGGTCAGACGTTCAGCAATTTGATGCAGCGGTGTTCCCATCCTTGTGTTTTTTGTTGTCTGTAACGTCTCCAATGTGAGTAAAATTGAGTGTAAATGTGATGTACTACTTCGCGCCGGTAGGTATTGCCGAAGCGCATCATCAAAGTAGGCAAATCCGACCGCATCGCGCTGCTTCGCCATAAAATAGGCAAGTGACGCGATGAGGAAACTCGAATATCGCAACTTCGTTAGTCTTGGTGTCCCCGCGCTATCCGCCTCTGTAGTCGCATTGTCTGTCTGCGCATCATCTGAGGGATGCGCCATAGACTCGCTTGTATCTAAGAGTAGGTAACAATTGAGATTTGTCTCCTCCTCAAACTGTTTGATATAGTACCTATCAGTGCGAGCGTAGGCTTTCCAATCTATATGTTTAGTATCGTCTCCGGGCATATATTGTCGATATTGTGAGAATTCAACACTAAACCCGTGATACGGGCTTTTGTGTAGCCCTGAGATAAAACCTTCAACAACGAATTTTGCGATTAATTCAAGATTCCCGATTCGGGCGAGGATTGTCGGATCTAAAAAGGTGCGTCCAACTGTTGAACTCTGTTGCATTATATTTCCAGTTTCCAGTGTCCAGTTTCCAGTTACAAGAGGACTCTTTTCTGGTAACTGGTCACTGGTTACTGGCAACTTCTTCCCCTATTGCTTTCTCAAAATAAGGAGCGTAAGGTCATCAAACTGATCCGCTTCTCCTTGGAATTCCATGACCGCGTTGTGAAGATACTCACGAATCCCCTCAGCATGTTTATCTTTGCATGCTTTTGATGCCTCCACAAGCCGCTCTTCTTCATAATAGTCGTCTTCAATGTTGACAGTTTCTGTGACACCGTCTGTATAATACACAATGACATCGCCACTGGTGAGTTGGACGTGTTCCGCTTCATATTCGGCAATGCTTGGCACCATATCGTTCGGAAACATTCCCAGCGGAATACCACCAACATCCTCACCCAACCACTTGTAGGTACCATCTTTTCTGACGAGCAGTGGCGGATTATGCCCGGCATTCAGCGTCGTGAGTACATTCGTTTCTGGGTTAAGATGACTATAGAAGAAGGTAGCATATTTTTCTTCTGTACCACTGGCGTAAAGCAGCGAATTCAGTGTCATCGCCATCTCGGCAATTTCAGCATACAAAGCCGACGCGTCCAAGACATCTTGCTCTACATTTTCTGCCCGCGACAATTCCGAGATAAGTCCTGCACGGAGGGTTGCCATGAGCAGTGCAGCTTGCATACCCTTTCCAGAAACATCAGCGATTGCGAGTCCCCAATGTCCTGTCGGTAAATCAATACAATCATAATAATCCCCACCGACAGGTCCCCGTGGTTCATAATGTCCTGCGACTTCGTATCCGGGGATGTCTGGTAGTGTATCGGGTATAAGGTTCACCTGAATCTTACGCGCCTCCTCCATTTCAGCCTGTAACTGCCGCGCCTCAAGTGCCTCCTGATGGAGTTGTGCGTTCTCAATAGCGACACCCGCCTGCTTGGCAAAGGAATCAAGTAGGATTACATCTTCATCCGTAAAGGCAGTGATTCTGCCGCCGCGTTCCTCTTTGTCCCCAACAACAAGGACCCCCAAAATATCGCCATCACGCCCAAGAATCGGAACAGCCATCAAATTTTTGCCGCCAAAAAGGGTGTCGAATTCAGGCAGACAGTGCCCCGGGATCCCTTCTTTAACAACAGATTTCAATACTTCTACGGATGTCACTTCTTCAGATATAGGTGTCTCCTCACCATAAGGAATAACGAATCCGCTCCCATTACGCTGCGCTGATGCATTTTCAAGTAAGGACTCAGGAAACGCATAGTGCATTTCGAGTTCTTGTCGCTCAGTGTCGGCGAGCATGAGTGCGCCTGCGTTAGCGTCAAGCAGTGAAACGGCTTGGTGGACCACTTGTTCTGCAGCCTCCTCAGGTTGTAGAAGTTGACAGATTTGTGGCGCGCTTTCTGCAAGCATGAACAACCGAAACTTTTCACTCTGAATACCCTCCACCATCTGCGAATAGGCAATGGCAATCGAAATTTGGTGTGCGAGGGTTGTCAGTAACTCCTTTTCCCAAGTCTCTAATGCATCTCTTGCCAAGAACTTTCCGAGCCCTATCATTCCCAAAAATTCATCTTGAATTTTTAGCGGAATCCAAAGACGTATATCAATCGTTTCAGAAAGTTTGACACTCCGATCGAAGAACGGTTTAAGAACATCTGGAGGCGCAGCGTTCTCTATGAAGGAATGTTTAAGTAAAGCTTCTAACTCGGCTGGCTCAACAAGAATCGGCCCAAAGGTCTCATCAGGTGTCGCGGCAACAACATCAAGATTTTGACCTGTTGGATGGTAACGCAGTATCGCGCCACGCCGGATCTGTAAAGTTCCGAGTGTGATGCGGAGATAGGTTTTGCTCGAATGATTGAAATTGCTGTGTCCGGAGATTAACGTTTGCCCCAAATTTTCCAACTCAGATAGACTGAATATGAGCCGTTCCATCGTCTGTTCTGGGGTGCTTTGCGTTTTATGGGTTTGCAAACTGTCTCCTGAAGGCTTACTTGGATCTTTCATAGTGTTAAAGCAATCGGTTTCTAATTTTATTCTATTTGTTACTACAAAAATATACCTACGATACGAACATACGGTTTACCAAAAACACGCTACAAAATCTAAGAGGAATAAATTTTGATCTACACCTGAAAAAACATGTTTTTCAGAAGAAACCTATAGATTCGCAATAGCCGCTTCCTCATCTGGGAAGATGCCTGCGTATTTAGCAATCGCCATCATGCGAAAGGTTCGTTCTTGTGTAGCGGACAATCCACAGAAATTCAAGGTGCCTTCACGCTCTTCAAGCGCCTCTATGATTTCAATAAGTATGGATATACCGATGCTGTTAATGAGTGTTGTTTGGTCAAGGTTGATGACGAGCTGCGTATAACCATTCTGAATGAGTTCTTGTGCTTTCTCGGAGAGTTTTTCTCCGAGCGCGTCATTCAGATACCCAGCTGTCTCAATTACCGCGTGTCCCTGCAACTCGCGAACTTGAATATCCAATTTGTTCAACAAACCGTTTACCTCCTTAACACTCTCCGTCAAATCTCCATGCTTTAGCTTGCGGGATGTAGACGGAAACCAAAAGCGTAATAAAAAAAATTGAAAATCTAATCAATATATGGTAAACTATACATAGTGTTCGGCATAGGTTGTGATTGATGCGTTGTCGGAACGCTCGTCAATCGAGACAATCACGTAAAAGCCTCACACGCCTCTATATTGACAAAGCCTTTCACGGTATCCGTTGCATGTATAGGGTAGCAGGCGTAAAAACCGCACCCGTTGAAAAATCACATGTCAAAGTCAAATAGGTTGACACTTCGGTGTTGCATAGCAGGCTCGGCTGCTATTGTGGAGACGGATTAAGACGGTGGACTCTCTGAGAAAACCGCACTGTCTACGAAGCACAAGCCCCAACCTTCAGGTTGTGGGTACCGTTGACGTACCTAACCTGGCCTTGCAGACCGCCCCTAAAAATAAGAGCTGATATAAATAAGAACTGATATATTAAAAAGGTGCCGTTTAGCAGCACACTCGAACACAGATTCATCGATGCCTCGCGACGGGTTCAAAATTATGTTACCAGTATAGCGAAAACGACACAGCCGCCTATTTCGGTGGCTTCTTTTTTGTGAAGCTAACAGTTGTGCCGTTAGGGCTGCTTTCTATAACCACCTCATCCATTAGAGCCCTAATAATCTGTAAGCCCCTGCCGCGCTTACGTAAATCGGTGTGTAACCCTGGTGTACCAAGTAAGCGCGTGCCGTCTAATGTATCCGTAGTTATACCAACCCCTCGGTCAGAGATTTTGACCTGCAGCTGATCATCCGTAACCAAGAACTGAATATGCACTTCCTTATCATCGCTTTGGCTATGTTCGGAAGCGTTAATACAGGTTTCAATAATTGCGAGTTGAATTTCTTCAACTGCTTCCTCGGTGAAATCTTTCAACTCAGCAAGGGCAGAACCTGTTTTCGCTGCAGCAAGTTCCATATCAGGGTACATAGGTATAGTGAGGAGTATTTTGTGTTCATCTGACACGCTATTTTTCCCTCCTTGCTATGGATTGTCGTTATAATATAGGAAATCTACAAAATTTGTCTAAGTATGTGCTTTCTATGGATTCAAGAACTATAAAAGATTCAAATAAAGTTAAACTATCCGAACCCCAGTTGCTACTTATAAGATTTTAGACAGGTATACACCGTTTTTGATTGAAAATACAATGAATTTCCTCTAATCTTGGTGTTCTATAGGGTCCTGCCCCTACATTTTTTGTTTTAAAGCGGCAACTTAGGTTATCTTACTATATTATTTTAAATTATGTCAACACTTTTATTTATTGCGTAATATCCACCTGCTAACCAAAATATTCTTAGCGTTCAGAAACCTTCGTTTCGTCAACAATCCAGCGAGCATCTGCTATCCGGGCAGATGCCTCTGACAACTCCGGCTGATAGGTCGCAAATTTCACCATATCACAACTAACAAGTAACTGTTGAACCCGTTGAACACACTGAGCACCTATTTGTGCACTCAGCATAGCGTGAAGCAGTGCGGTCGTCGTCAATTCCAGCGCAGGAATTTGATACCGCCCACTTATGTATTCGCGAAGCACATAAGCGATTCGGGTATGATACGTCTCCATGTCCCCACGCTTTAGCAAGTCGGAGGTTTCAATCGCTGCTAACTGCTCATAAGCCACCTCGTGCGGTAGTGGGACGTCTACCGCTTCGTCTTCGAGCACCGGTAAGGTCTGCGGACGTTTTCGGAGATAGAACCATGCCGAAACGGTTATGACCCCAAGTATCACCGCGGCACCAATAAAATAAAACAGTAAGGCTTGTGGCACCTCCAGCGGCGGTTTGATATCGCGCAGACCTTGCCTGTCCACTGCGCCTTGCATAAGAATTTGTGTAAGTACGGACATACTTCCTGCAAAAAAGCACAAAACACAACCAGAAATCCCTTAACCAACAAGCGTATTTAGTTTTAAGGATTTATCAGGTTTCGTATTTTTTCGAGGTTCCGGTGCGGTTAGGAAACCGCACCTACCGGGCCTGGGTTGTCAAATAAGCAATACTTTACGCCGTCCAAGGCTCAATGACTATCGACTTCGGGGCAGTTGGGCATGCATATTGACATACGCCACATCCTGTGCATCCGGGTTCAATCACCTCTACAATACCGTCTGCCGTGAGATGAATCGCATCCGCGCCAATGGGACAGGTATCAATACAGTAGGTACAAGCCACATCTTTGGTACGCAGACAGGTTTCGCCGTTGAAAACCGCCAATCCTATTTTAATGTCTTCGGCATAAACGGGCTGCAGCGCACCACTCGGGCAGACGTACATACATGCCAAGGAATCACAGATAACACACGGTTGTTCATCAGGATCAATGTAAGGTGTGTTAACAAGGTCAGGCTGTGCACGCTCATCTAAAGGGAAAATCGCATTTGCGGGGCAGTTTTTGACGCAGTTACCACACCGATGACACGTCTCCAAGAATTCCGCTTCAGGCAAGGCACCAGGAGGACGCAACAGATTTCTACTGGGTGCTTCAACAGACGGCCCCTCACTCATCCTATCATCAAGAAATTCGGCGACAGGTTGCATGATTTGATTCAGGGCTTCCTTGAAAAAACCGCGTCTTCCTGTTGGATCCGACATCTTTACATTTATCCTAAAAATTGTGACCCGCACGCCTGTCTAACACTACTTTTCTTTCGTCTTAGAAATCCGGTAACAACATCTATGGCTCCCGCGCATCAGATGTTCTTCTCGAACAACCTTCGCACCTAAGGATTGCCGGAAAAGTAACGTTTCGATCTCGCAGACATGCGGATACTCCTGCGCAATCACGGCGATAGGACAGTTATGTTCGATTAAGACGTAATCGTCACCATCCTCTTCAAAACGTGCCATGTATCCCTCTTCATCACGGATACGTGCAAGTTCTTTGACCCGCTCGGACAGCGTTTTGCCTTCAAGCCGCTGTTGATACGTCTCCAACTGCGACTTCATACGTCCACGGAAAACTTTGTTAATAAAACCGGGACCGTTAAATTTTGCCACCTCATGCATCAACCCGACAGCAAAGTTGGCATAAGTCGTCGGAAAGAGACCGTTCGCTTCATCGGTTAATTGATAAACGTGCACCGGACGACCACGCCCCTGTTTTTCTTGGTAGTGTGCAACCAATCCTTCCGCTTCGAGGATGGCGAGGTGTTGTCGGACCCCCATCTGACTGATATGCAACGCCTCTGTCAGTTGACCAACAGTCATACCAGCACGCATTTTCAGCAGCTGCAGGATTCGCATTCGGGTTTCGCTCATTTCGCAATTCACGTAATTACCTCATAATTATGAACTAATAACAATACGCTACGTTTTTACAACCTCTAAAAACATTATATCACAGTTACATATCACAATTCAACATAATTTATGGTTATCAGTTTGCCTCGCAGTGAGAGTCATCAGTTAAGAGGGGACTTGGAACAGTTGCGTTCACTATCCAAGCAACAGCAAACCTCTTTAACTGAAAACTGAAAACCGATAACTGGTAACTGGTCTGCCATTTTTCTTTTGTCTATATATCACTTCTATGATACAATTTTGTACAGGGCACTTGCAAACCCTCAGTCAGAAGAACTAAAGGAGCATCTGGAAAATGCGACACGAACTCACCACGGAACAAATAGATTTCTACCAAAAAAACGGATTTCTCGTCATTGAGAACTTCCTTGATGCCGACGAACTCAAAGAATGGCGACGGTGCACCGACGAATCTGTCGAAGAACGGCTCGGCACCTCCGTTGAACACATGACAAACCAGTTGGACCCGTCTAACTTTTATGCACGGGTCTTTACACAATGCCTGCGTTTGGCAGATTCACACACAGGCATGCGGAAACTGATACACGAGCCGAAAATCGGGAAGATGGCAACGCTGCTCGCAGGCGTTAATGGGATGCGGATCTGGCACGATCAAGCGTTGATTAAACCACCATCCGGGAACCCGACTGCATGGCACCTCGATGTCCCCTACTGGTCATTTGACTCACGGGACGCGGTTTCGTTTTGGGTCGCATTGGACGATGCCACCCTCGCAAACGGGTGTATGTGGTATCTACCCGGCACCCATAAAACTGCACGCTTTGATAACGTCGGCATCGGTGAAAACATAGGCGCGTTGTTTAATGTCTACCCGGAATGGAAAGAACTTGCACCGCAATCGGCACCCTGCCCCGCCGGCTCAATGGTATGGCATAACGGCTTATGCGCACACGGTGCTGGCGCGAACATGACATTCTCCCATCGCCGAGCTATGACGTGTGGTTTTATGCCTGATGGATGCACCTTCAACGGCAAACGAAACATCCTACCGGAAGACTATTTTAACTCGCTCGAAATTGGTGACGTGCTTGACAACAACATCCAGAACACACTCGTCTGGCATAAAGATTGGGAAACACAAGGGGAATAGTTACCAGTTACCAGTGTCCAGTTACCAGATGTGTCCTTTCTGGCAACTGGACACTGGACACTGGAAACCACTTCTTTACTGATAACTGATAACTATTAATAAAAAGGAGAATTGTGATATGGCAAAACAGCCAAATATTGTACTGATGGGAGTCGACTCGCTCCTCGCAACACACATGAGCTGCTACGGGTACCATCGATTGACAACACCGCATATCGACCGATTTGCAGAGAGCGGAACCCTCTTTGAAAAAACTTACAGCGCACACATCCCGACAACGAGTGCGTATGCATCTATGCTAACTGGGTTAGATACATTCAGCACACAAGTGGTCGCGTTACGGCACCAAGGACCACTCCGCGAAGAGGTCAAAACGTTGGCAGAAATCCTCAAAGACGTAGGTTACGACACGACGTGCGTCGGGTTCGGCGGTCCGAGTGCGCGTGGGTTTGACACCTATCTTGACTACTCTGGATGGGGGCCCGATGACACTGGACGGAGTCCGAAAGCGGAAAATCTCAACAAAACTACCCTCCCAGAACTGAATCGGTTGATTGACCAGAGCGACGAAAAACCGTTCTTCCTGTTCCTGCGCCACATGGACCCACACTCTCCGTACCTACCACCCGCGCCTTACGAACGAACGTTCTATCACGGCGATGAGTGCGATCCAAGCAATAAATCTATGGAACCGGTGATGACGTTTAAACCGTTTTGCGACTACTTCGCCACTTGGATGCCACCCGGCATCACCGATAAGGACTACGTCATCGCGCAGTACGACGGCGCAATTGCTTACATGGATGCGTGTATCCAGACGCTTTTTAATGCCCTTGAAACACGCGGAGTGATGGATGAGACGATCATCGTTATCAATGGGGATCACGGTGAAACGCTCTACGACCACGAATGCTGGTTCGATCATCACGGGCTCTACGATGTCACGTTGCACGTCCCGCTTATTATCCGGTATCCTGGTCGCGTGCCTGCCGGAAAACGGGTCTCAGGCTATAACCAACACAAAGACCTCGTGCCGACACTCCTCGAATTAGCGGACATCGAAACCGATATCGAATTCGACGGACAGAGCCTCACCGCCTTAATTAATGGCGAGATAACTTCCTTTGAAAGTGAGATCTATATCACAGAGTGTACATGGATGCGTAAACACGGTTGGCGGACCCCGGAATGGAAACTCATCGTCGCGCTTGAACCCGACTTCCACTTCAAGCCGCCCGTTGAACTCTACAACCTTATCCAAGACCCTGATGAGAATAACAACCTCGCTGATACACACCCCGATATTGTCAATGTCCTCGAAACACGGATGAAAAGTTGGATTCGCCAACGAGAACAGGAGACAGGCTTGACGAACCCGATCATGACCCAAGGGGATTGGCACGGACACACAGGGGTCGGTCCATTCAAGAGCTCCGAACAGGCGTATAACACGATGCACATCGGGGATGCAGGAGCAGCCGCACGTCTACAAGCCAAATCAAGAGGTGAATAGCGATTAGCCGTCAACCATCGGTTTCCGTCGGCTTTCGGCTATCAGTAAGAGATTGCTGATTATAGTAAAACCTAAAAATAAATAGACACATTCGTAGCATAAACTTTTAGTTTGTGCCAGTCTGAATGCCTGTCATAGGTATTCAGACTGTTCGAGAGTGCCCAATTAATTCTAAACTTTACTATAAATCAGCCCGCTCTTCAACA
The DNA here is from genome assembly GCA_003635195.1 of Candidatus Poribacteria bacterium. Taxonomy (GTDB): domain Bacteria; phylum Poribacteria; class WGA-4E; order WGA-4E; family WGA-3G; genus WGA-3G. Next base: position 108,599 of record PYIY01000209.1, read on the forward strand.
GCATCAAAAACGCAGCGCGTAATGAAGCAGATCGCTTATGGGCGAGTACGCCGCAAAATGGAGCGCGGATTCAAAAAGGACATGTCAAAACTCAAATCCACGTTATTTAACCGCAAGGAAATTTAAAAATATGCCAGATTATAGACGAGATGAAGTTTTAGGACGACTAAGAGCCGAGTTGGATAAAGGTAAATCCTTACTTGCAGTCGGTGCAGGAACAGGTATCACAGCAAAATTCGCTGAGCAAGGTGGAGCAGACCTGATCGTAATTTACAACTCCGGTCGCTACCGGATGTCAGGGTTTGGATCCTGCGCGGGTCTGTTGGCTTACGGCGATGCAAACGCCATCGTCATGGAGATGGGGGAACGCGAGGTGTTACCTGTCGTCCAAGAGACACCGGTTATTGCTGGCGTCAACGGCACAGACCCGACGCGTCGGATGAGCAATTTCCTCAAGCAGGTCCGCGATGTCGGTTTTGACGGTGTGAATAATTTCCCGACTGTCGGCGTGATTGATGGGACTTTTCGCGTGACACTCGAAGAGACGGGGATGGGTTTCTACAAAGAGGTCGAGACCATCGGCATCGCGCATGAGATGGATCTTTTCACGATTGTCTATGTCTTCAACCCTGAAGAGTCCGAGAACATGGCGAAAGTCGGCGCGGACGTTATCATCGCACACATGAACACGACGGTCGGTGGTACGATTGGGGCAGAAACTGCTTTTACGCTTGAAGACGCAGCTGTACGTGTACAGGAAATATGTGATGCAGCAAAGGCACAGAATCCTGATGTGATCTGCTTGTCACACGGTGGTCCAATCGCAAAGGCACCAGATGCTGCGTATATCAACGAGAATACCGACACCGTCGGCTTTGTGGGTGCATCCAGCATTGAACGGTTCGCCTGCGAAGAGAGTATCCCGCGAGTCACCGCTTCGTTCAAGGAATGAAAATTCGTAATGAACCTTTGGAAAAAAAACAACCTTTTATTTATAGGCGTGCTGGTAGGATGCCTGCTCTTTGGCATTGTCCTATCAGTGCAAGGCTTCAGTTCGATGGAACATGTGGTCAAGAGGCAACATCAACTCATAATACATGTAGTGCATAAGGAGCGTTGGCTTATCGGCTATGCATACGGTGATAACTGCCTCCCAGAAGATGAAAAAAATGCCGCGGAATTGGAAAAGGCAATCACCACCGCCTTGCAGCTGTGGCTGCAACCGCTGCGCGACATGAATACCGCGCAACCGATCGTTAAAGACTTTCACTACCAACTCACCGCCGTTAATAACAGGGAGGATCTGAAAAAGGAGGATCTAAGGATAGTTGTGCATTGTGTCAACGAAATAGGAATTTCTAGGGCACTATTGTTTCGCAAAGGAGCACTTTTGCCCGCACCTTGGGTTGAAATGCGCACGGGTAGCGCAATAAATGAACACTTCAAAAGAACCCTCCTGCACGAGATAGGACACACCTTTGGTTTAGCAGACACCTATGTTGGCAGACTGCAGAAACCTGACATTAGCACGGGAGGACTACGCAGGACTGTGGGCACACAACCCGCCTCAATCATGTCGACTCACCTCAATTTCCAAGCTGGTATTGGTAAGGATGACGAAAACGGCATCATTTGGCTCTACAAGCGCATCCACGAGAAACTGCCACTTGAAGACTGTTTTTTTCCCAATTACGAACTGGAAAAGGCCCCCGATGGCTGCCGTCCCAAGTATCCGCTCATCTTTGAACTCAAGCAGGGACGCGCCCAGTCTGCTCTGCTAATTTTGCGCGAAGATAACAAGTTCGATATAAACGCCATCGACGGCGACGGCTTGACTGCCTTGCATCATGCGGTTTTGAACAGATATGCCCGCGTTGTCAAGGCACTGCTCGCACGCAAGGGTATAGATGCCAACATCAAAAACAAAAGCGGCAAAACGCCTTTGCAGGTAGCGCGTGAGCTCGGCTTTGATGATTTAGTGGGGCTCTTGACACCCATGCCCGACAAAGAACCTGAGCAAGAAGTAATAGACATCCGGCCTGTTTCCGCCAAAATGAACCTGACCACCTTGTGGGGAGCACTGAAAAGGGAGCGATAGCCTTTGATCTGATACACGAGAGTAGGGTCTACATTCCAAACCTAACGGATTGGATTTTGACCCAAATACGATAAATACGGGAGGAAGTGATGTCCAGCACGGTCAAAGAAATAGAGATTCTCAATGCGGATGACGCTGAACTGATGCGTATCAGTCGAGAGGGAACCCTGTCGCTGAATCTCAACGAGATGAAGACAATCCAGACCCATTTCGGCGCGTTAGGACGCAACCCAACCGATGTAGAGATAGAGACGATCGCGCAAACATGGTCTGAGCATTGCGTTCACAAAACGTTTAAGAGCATCATCCGCTACTCCGAAGACGGGAAAGCACCAGAGCAAATCGACGGGCTGTTTCCGACCTATATCCAACGCGCAACCGAAGAGATTGCGAAACCGTGGTGTGTCTCCGTCTTTTCAGACAACGCCGGTATCATCGAATTCGACGATACATTCAACCTTGTCTTCAAAGTAGAGACACATAACCACCCCTCAGCGATTGAACCCTACGGTGGTGCTGGCACTGGTATTGGTGGTGTCATCCGCGATTCGCTCGGTACAGGACTCGGCGCGAAACCGATTCTGAATACGGATGTCTTCTGCTTCGGAATGCCGGACACGCCTTATGCACAGCTCCCGAAAGGTACACTCCACCCGAAACGCGTCTTTAAAGGCGTTGTCGCGGGTGTGCGAGATTACGGCAACCGGATGGGTATCCCGACGGCAAACGGTGCAATCCTTTTTGATGCCCGCTATACCGCCAACCCACTCGTCTTCTGTGGAAATGTCGGGTTAATACCGAGAAACCGATGTGAGAAATCGGTTGAACCCGGTGATCTGGTGGTGTCTATCGGCGGGCAGACAGGACGCGACGGCATCCACGGTGCGACTTTCTCCTCCGCTGAACTGGACGATACCTCTGAAAGCCTCGGCAGTGTGGTGCAAATCGGCAACCCTATCATGGAAAAGAAGATCGTCGATGCGTTGCTACAGGCGCGCGACCGTAACCTCTATCGCTCTATTACCGATTGCGGTGCGGGTGGGTTCTCGTCTGCTGTCGGTGAGATGGGGGAACCCGTAGGTGCCGAGGTACATCTCGAACGCGTCTCCCTGAAATATGAAGGGCTTGCCCCGTGGGAAATTTGGCTCTCCGAAGCACAAGAACGGATGGTCATCGCCGTGCCACCCGAAAACCTACCGGAACTGATGGAGATATGCGAAGCAGAAGTTGTTGAAGCCACAGTCCTCGGCACTTTCACGGATACGCGTAGATTACAGGTTTTTTATGAAGGCGAGATAGTTGCTGATTTAGAGATGGAGTTCCTGCACCATGGACTCCCGAAACCCGTGAAACAGGCGGTTTGGCAATCGCCGAAACATCCTGAGATGGCCTCGCGAGACGCAGCAACGCGAGACTATACGGACGACCTCAAAGCGTTGCTCGCAAGCCCAAATATCGCGAGCAAAGAATCCGTCATTCGGCAATACGATCACGAGGTCCAAGGCAGTATCGTTATCAATCCACTCGTCGGTGTCGCAAACGACGGACCGAGCGATGCGTGCGTCGTCACCCCAGTCTTGGGCAGCCGGAAAGGCGTTATCGTCGCCAACGGTATCAACCCCAAATATAGCGACGTAGACCCGTACCTCAGTGCCGCAGCAGCGATTGATGAGGCTTTGCGAAACATCGTCGCTGTCGGTGGGAGTCTTGAAAAGACCGCATTATTGGATAACTTCTGTTGGGGGAACCCGGATAAACCTGACCGTCTCGGCGAGTTAGTCCGCGCGGCGAAAGCGTGTTATGACATCGCGACCGCCTACGGTACGCCCTACATCTCTGGCAAAGATAGCCTCTATAATGAATACCGCGATACAACAACCGGCGAGCAACGCGCGATTCCGTCAACGCTCCTTATATCCGCGATTTGTGTCATCCCAGATATCCGCAACGCCGTTACAATGGATGTGAAAGTCCCTGGCAATCTGATCTATGTTGTTGGTAACACCTACGCTGAATTGGGGGGATCCCACTACTTCGGTATCCACGGGTTTATCGGAAACAACGCCCCCGCCATCCGTCCCGATGAAGGTAAATTGACGATGGAACGGCTTAGCGCGGCGATCAACAGTGGGTTGGTCCGTTCGTGTCACGACTGTTCTGAAGGCGGTATCGGTGTGGCAGTCGCAGAGATGGCATTTGCTGGCGGATACGGAATGGCTCTGAACCTTGATAACATTCCTACAGGCGACGAGATTACTGCTGACGATTATCTTCTGTTTTCGGAATCAAACAGCCGTTTCATTGTAGAGATTGAACTGCAACACCGCGATGCTTTTGAGAATCACATGGCGGATGTACCTACAGGATACTTCGGCACTGTCATAGACGCTCCAGACTTCACCATCAAAGGGAAAGCGGGACACACGATTATCGAAACCTCAATTGATGCTCTTAAATTCGCGTGGCAAACACCATTGCATTCGTAACTTTTAAGCAAGACGTGTGTTCTATTTATAGGAGATAAAAATGACGGAACCCAAAGTACTCATCTTACGAACCGCAGGGACTAACTGCGATGCAGAAACAGACACGGCGTTTCGACTCGCCGGTGCTGAGACCGCGTTAGTCCACATCCAAAATGTTATATCCGGCAAAGTTAACCTAACCGACTATCAGATCCTCGCGATTCCTGGCGGTTTCTCCTACGGCGACGATATTGCAGCCGGTATCCTGCTGGCGATTGAGATGAAACATAAATTAACGGACGCGCTCCATCAGTTCGTCGCGGATGGTAAACCCGTAATCGGGATATGCAACGGATTCCAGGTGCTGGTACGGACAGGCTTGTTGCCGGGAATTCCTGCTTCTAACAGCGATGCACCAGAGTTGGTACAACGCTCGACACTCGCAATGAACACCTCCGCAAGGTTCGAGTGTCGGTGGGTAGACTTAGAGACGCAAGAAAGTCCGTGTGTCTTTACAAAAGGCATCAAGCCACGTGTCTATCTACCCGTCGCGCACGCTGAAGGAAGGTTCACCGCACCAGCAGATGTATTGGCTGAATTAGAAACGAACAATCAAGTTGTGTTTCGGTATGCCGAGAGCGAATATCCGAGCAATCCGAACGGTTCGGATGCCGATATTGCCGGTATCTGCGACACAACAGGCAGGATTTTCGGTCTAATGCCCCACCCGGAACGGTTCTTAACGAAATGGAATCATCCACACTGGACCCGGCTTACCGATACACAAGACACCGACACTGAAGAAGGCGACGGACTCGCTATCTTCAAGAATGCTGTTAATTACGTCAAAGCGAATCTCCTGTAGCATAAACTGTAAAAACGGAGCAGAAACCCAAATAATTAAAAATCAAAATATGGATAAATTGTCGCGTCGCCTCCTTCCGTTTTATATGAAATTACCCGTTTTTTGGGCGTTCATCGTGCTTTCAGTGTTAGGGCAGCTCCTCTGGGTCGCTGTGGTCTCGCAAGATGTTCGTATTGATCTTCGCTGGTCGAGTTTCGGCTTCGGTTTCGGAATCGCCTTGGGTTTTATGCAGGGGAAATGGACATCCCGTTTATGGCAGCAATCGTATCTAAAAGTCTTAAAGCGGCAGATAACCTTCTGGGACGCAAAAGGATCAAAACTCCTCACTTTTTACACCTGCGTCGCCCTCGGCTTACCGATTTTCTGTCCTTTCTTCATCCGATCCCTCGACACATTGGTAGGCATCCAATCCTACGTCTTCGGCTTCATCGGTGCGATGAACGTGGCACTGCTGTTATGGGTCCGGCGTATCCCGAAATGAGTTAAACTTAAATTTGACGCGTTAATCAAATTGTGGTATCCTTAAACAAGGAGACAATTATGTCCTATAAAGAATGCTTAATTTTTATAGCGTATGTCAAATATCTCAGTACCTCAAGCGTGCCACGCAGTGCAGAAGACAAGCAAGTAAACGCCTCAATGGTTCCATCGGATGCTGCTAAAGATGTCCGTAGTAAACCACATCGCACGCCACCACCACCACGCCGACGGAAGCCCAAGTTTACGCTTGAGGAACTACTCTCTCAAATGCCCGATTATGATTTATTCTGTGAGGCTGTCAAATCCGGGAAACTCAAGCCACATCGCACGCCACCACCACGCCGCCGACGGAAGCCCAAATTTACGCTTGAGGAACTTTTAGCCCAGATGCCAGACGATGATGGGCATGGTGAAATAGACACGGGACCATCAGTAGGCAATGAAGTATGGTAGATTCAACAGGGTATGTTCCAGTACCCGGCGATGTTGTTTGGATTAAATAAATATCAGCAGAACGACTGGATCGAAAATTCACCACAGATAAATAGTTATCGCTGGAGAATTCAATATGCGTCCACTGACAATTTCCTTGCCAGATTACCTCTATAAAAAACTAACACAACAAGCAAAAGTGTCGAAAACTTCGCTCGAAGATCTTGTGTTGTTTCAACTCAAGCGCGACGAGGCAAGAGATGCTGCCCTAACGCTCCTACGAAAGCGCGCTGGCAGATGCTTGATGGCAAAGGAACCTATCTTTAAAGAATCAACGCCACCCGTCTGGATAGTTCCCATTTTCACCAATGTCGCGCCTCCTGTCGAAGTTGGAGAGATACACATTGAGGCCGACACGGGGCAAGTTCTCAGTACAGAGATGGACGTGGCTGAAATGATTAAGAAGGGGCATGTTAGTTTCGGATTTGAGCCTCTACCCGTAGAAAAACAAGAACGTTTAGCAGAACTCTTGGCATTAAACGGTGAAAAAATGTTAGAATCGGAAGAGACGCAAGAAATGGAGGCACTCCTTGCTGAAGAGCAAGAACTCCAGATACGAAATCTCGAAACATTGGGGAAGCGGCTTTTGTCATAGCGAGGCGTGATACATGCGTGTAAATGATCCGTTGCGCGCTGATGTAGTAAGTCGTGCAAATGAACGGTGTGAGTACTGCCAATATCCAGAGGAATTTTCGCCCATCTCCTTTGAAGTCGATCATATTGTACCAGAATCAGCAGATGGATTGACAGAACTCACAAATTTGGCACTCGCTTGTCCACGCTGTAACAGGCATAAAGCCACGCGCCAAAAAGGAATAGACCCATTGACAGGAAGGGTCGTTGGACTTTTCAATCCTCGAATTGACGAGTGGCAAGTTCATTTTCTTTTAAACCGAGAAAATGGCGAAATTGAAGGACAAACACCTATAGGTCGGGCAACGGTCGTAGCACTCCAGATGAATGCTGAGCAACCGATTCAAGCGCGCCAAAACTTGATAAAATATAAGATTTTATGAGCATTGCAGAGATGCTATTAATCAATAGTACTTACACATGAAAACCTCCGATAGTTTTGGAGGTTTTCGCACTTAATTAACTTACTCAAATATGAAACTCGACAGAAACCAAGAAAAAGCCGTCAACCACGTCACAGGACCAGCAATCGTCATCGCAGGACCCGGCAGTGGCAAAACCACAGTTGTAACCGCACGGATCCTGAACCTCATCCAGACGCACAACATCCCACCTTCACAGATTCTCGCCATCGCCTTTAACAGAAAAGCCGTTGAAGAGATGGAGACCCGCATCTTGCAGGCACTCACGGCACCTGAAACCGAAACACCCCAAAAACCGGTCATCCGCACACTCCACGCTTTTGGCAAAGACATTATCACCGAAAACCATAAACGCGCCGGGTTTAACCGTATCCCTGAAATCTGGTCGGGACAGATGGATCAAATCATCGCAGATGAGCAGAAACAGATTGAACGCGAAGCCGCCACAGCCGAAGTTGCTATCTATAAAATTGAGAACAAAGAGACCGGTAAGTGTTACATCGGGCAGACGACGAATCCAGATCGACGGAAAGAAGAACACTTCAACCATTCATCAAACGACAGACTCCGACAAGCCATCCGACATGAAGGCACAACACAATTCAGTTTTGAGGTGATAGAATGGGTCAAAGGACAAGAGGCGAATCGTCGTGAAGCACATTGGATTGCATACTACAGAGACCGCGCCAGCGTGTTCAACCGTGCAGATCCACTGCGGAGGCAGTACAGCAACCAACTGATCCTTGAGATGTTTTGCCAGCATTTCGGTATCCCTTATGAAGAAAATTTCGACACACACCCGGATTTCGAGAACCTCCGAGACCGTTTCGACGGCATAAAAGAGACAGTCATGCGTGCGAAACGTCAGGTCACCACAGGACTGTTCGACCCAAAGACGCTTGATGACCCGGTGGCGCGGGCATTTGCTATAAAATACGAAGCCCTCAAAACTGAAGCAAACGCTGTCGATTTCGAGGATATGATTATCCACGCCGCGAACCTACTTGAGACCTGTCCCGATCTCCACCAAACCTATCGCGACCAATACCCCTATGTCCTTGTTGACGAATTCCAAGATATTGCCCCCGCCGATTTCCGACTGATTTCACGCCTCTCCGAAAACCTCTTCGCTGTCGGTGACGACGATCAGGCGATCTACGGATTCCGAGGTGGTAACTCCGAAATTATGCTGAAATTCACCGACCGAGGAGATGTAACAAAATATGAAATCACGCGCAATTATCGGTCTACGTCCACTATCGTTGAACACGCCAGAGCGTTGATTGAACGCAACGCATCCCGCATCCGAAAAGACCTCCGCGCCTACAACCCGATGCAACAGCACATAAAGACCGTAGAGACAACCCATGAAACTGTCGAAACCGTGCTGATGCGCGAGTTAGAATCGTCATCCCAAGAAATCGCTATCTTAGCACGCACCAACTACGAAACCGAACAGATTCAAGCGATACTTGCCAACCATCCAGCGGCACCAGAAGTAACAACGATTCACAAAGCAAAGGGACGGGAATGGGAAAAGGTTATCCTCATTCATAACACACTGGCGCGACGTTTTCCGCGTCGAGATAGTGAACTCACAGAGGAGCGGCGTGTCTTCTATGTCGCCATGACGCGTGCCAAGACAGAACTCGTCGTCCTCGGTGGAAGGTGCCCATTCGTGCCAGAGTTCGAGAAAATCCGAAAAAATCTCGGTTACTATCTTCGGCAATTCGCCTACTGGCGCGCGAGAAGGAAATTTAAAAAAGAAGGTGACGCAAAATAGGAGATGTGGTATAATTTTTATCAAAAAGCCAAAGGAGAACAGAAGAAATGACAAATGAAGAACTCTATCAGGTGATGAAAGACGGTTTTGACCAAGTCAACCAACGTTTAGATAGAATGGATCAACGTTTAGATAGGGTAGATACTCGATTAGATGGAATGGATACCCGGCTCCGCACCGTTGAGAATGGTATATCGGAACTCACGGGTAAGCAACAAGCAATTTCGGGAATGCGAAACTGGATAACGACCGCGTGTGCCGTTGGTGCTATTATCATCTCGATTATCGTCGCTATTTTCAAATAAACACTATTTCTGAATAACCGTTTCTCATGAACGGAAACCTGGTTCGTAGTGGCGCAATTCGTTGCGCCTCTTGTATATTAGGTTTCACAAAGTTTCCAAATCTCCTAAAGGCAAGTTCATTTTTCAGATTTGGTATAATGATACTGAACTTTGGACAATTTTGAGATAGCAGAACTTCTGCACGGACATCGCCTTTTGTAGCATGGGCTCCTGTTAGGAAGCTGTGCCTCTTTTGTAGCATAGGCTGTTAGCCTGTGCCCCTGGAACATAGCCCCTTCATTCTATTTAGCGTTTTCAGCAAGATTGATTTTATGACACTGAAATTAGACGAAAACCAACAAAAAGCCGTTGAACACCTGCAGGGACCCGCGCTCGTCGTAGCAGGGCCTGGTAGCGGCAAAACTACGGTTATCAAAGAACGAATTTTACATCTGATTCGTGAACACAATGTGGATCCGGAGCAGATCCTTGCGATTGCCTTTACCAATGTTGCTGTTACTGAGCTAGAAGATCGGATATTAGGGGAATTGGATTCAAAGCACGGACACCCTAAAATTCGCACTCTTCATGGGTTTGGAAAAGACATTATCACTGACAACTATAGAGAAGCAGGTTTTAGTTTCCCACCTGCTGTCTGGGGTGGTAGAATTAAACCGATACTTGAACAGGAAAGGGAGCGACTTGAAAGAAACGCATCTGACGCAATAGTTGCTATCTACAAAATTCAAAGTCAGACTACTGGTAAATGTTACATCGGGCAGTCTATCAATCCAACACATAGGAAAAAACAACATTTTCGCAATTCATCAAACTCGCGCCTGCGACAAGCAATTAGAAACGAAGGTAGCAGTCAGTTTACATTTGAAATTATTGAACGGGTGCGAGGGCTAGAAGCAAACGAACGTGAGTCTTATTGGATAGAGCATTATAGGAATTCCGGCGGTGTTTTTAATTCAACTAATCCACTACGACAACAATATAGTAATCAGCTGCTGATTGAGTTGTTCTGTCAATTCTTCAATGCCCGTGACGCTGAAGAATTTAACAAAATACTGCAGGAAGTGATGGCAGAAAAAAGTAAAGTTGAAACTGGATTATTCCTCCCTAGCACCATTAATGACAATCGTGTACGCTCGTTCGCCGAGAAATATGAAGCAGCGAGACAAAAAACCGACGCTGTTGATTACCAAGATATGCTTATCTACTCAGCACATTTACTGGAAAGTTATCCATCCTTTTGCCAATATTATTGTGATAAATATCCATATGTGCTTATTGATGAGTTCCAAGATATATCGCGTGCGGATTTCCGACTTATAAAGTTGTTATCCGAAAATATCTTCGCTGTCGGTGATGACGACCAAGCGATTTATGGATTCCGCGGTGGCGACTCCAAGATTATGCTTGAATTTGCTGATCAGCAGAATGTGAGCAAATATGAGATCACACGTAACTACCGTTCCACGTCAACTATCGTTGCCCACGCGAGAGCCTTGATTGAGAAAAATACGCTGCGAATCTCAAAAGACCTCCGCCCCCAAAATCCAATGCAACAGGAGATAAAAATTATAGAATCGACACTGGAAACTGTAGAAACTAGCTTACTGCCTGAACTAAGATTATCAGAGGAAACTGCTATTTTGACGCGGACTAACTATGAAATTGAAAAGATTGAAGAAATATTTGACGATCAACCGTTTCCCATTGAAGTATCAACAATTCACAAAGCAAAAGGCAAAGAATGGGAAAAAGTTATCCTCATAGTGAATGCATTAGATGTGTGGGATAATGGAAGTCCGTACATAAGTCTCCCTGACACTAGGAATGAAATAACCGAGGAACGTCGCGTTTTCTACGTCGCTATGACTCGGGCAAAACAAGAGTTGATTGTGCTCGGTGGAAATTGCCAATTTATTTTAGAGTTCCAAAACTTGTCTCCTATAGAAATTGCGAAATTGCAAAGACTTCAAACCAAGAACGAATTAAAAGAAACCCTCAATGAGGTATTGGCATCATTAGAACGGAAGTTTAGGAGAGAGTTAGAAGAAGAAATTGAAGCAGCGTTAATACGATTCCGACAAGAGTTAAGACAAGAGATCAAAGCAGCACGGACACAATACGAACCTGAACTTAGACATCTACGACATATAGCGATTAAAGCCAAGCATACTAAACAAAACAAACAAAAGCAAATAAACTATGTACTTCCACAAGAACGAAAAGCCGCAAATAACACTTTTCTTGAAGGGTTGCTTCCGGTGTTAGACGAGTTTGAATTACAAATCAATAGTCTGCCAGCAACAACTGAATCAAATAGTGAGTCCGATGATTTTGGAGTACTCATCGGAAGTGTACAACTCGCCCACAAACAGATGTTAGACACTTTGAAAAACTATGGACTCAGACCTATCGAAACCTTCGGTAAAATTTTCAATCCAACTTACCACGAAGAAGTCCTACCAGCTGTATATTCAAATGAAGTGAAAGCGGGATGGGTAGCAAGAGAAGAACAGCGCGGTTATCTATCGCACGATCAAGTCATACGTAAGGCGCAAGTCGTTATCTCTAAAGGAGAAAATATTCGGGAACCTGAACGATTAGATCGAGTTGTTGATATATATCTATACCGTCTAATATCCGCATTTCAGGCTAAGTACGAATTAAGTAACGACTTGTGTTAGTTAACTTTTTGTAGTGCCAACGCTAATTAGGGCCGCAATTCCGTAAAGTTAAGACAAGTTTTTTTGCTCAAATTCGACGGGTGTTAAATACCCTAACGCCGAATGCGGGCGTTTCTGGTTATACACCTGTTGAATAAAATAACCGATACGTGATTCAACTTCTGAGATATTCTCATAGTCATTGAGGTGGACTTCCTCTTCCTTGAGCGTTCGGATGAGTCTTTCGGCATACCCGTTCTCCCAAGGACACCCTCTACGGGCTAAAGAGACCTCTATCCCATGACATATCAAGGTCTTGATGTAAGTATTAGACAGATACTGCACGCCTTGATCGGAATGATGGATCTCTGGGACGCTCTGACGCAGTGCTTGTTCTAAAGGCTTCAACGTCAGGGGTTGGTTCAGGTGCCGACTGACCTGCCACCCTCTTATCATGCGAGTGAAGACATCCATGAGCACCGCGACGTAGACGAAATGTCCTTTCAAACGGACGTAGGTAATATCACCGACCCAGACCTGATCACATCGCGTGATGGCAAGATTATCAATCCGATTGCTCCATTGCTGCTGA
>PYIY01000210.1:0-39161 GCA_003635195.1 Candidatus Poribacteria bacterium
CATACCAACGAATGCCGCTTTTGATGATGCAGTCGCTGCCCGTCCCGGAGCACTCTGGACAACCCAAGATGGCGTTCATCCAAATGCGGAGGGACACACCTTGATGGCGTTGGAATTCCTTAAGCAGGCGGGGTGGTAAACTATCCTCATAGCGTCCAGTGTTACTGCGGTTGAACATTCTGAGCCTGACGTTTCAACGCTTCAATGAATGTCTGCTCGTGGTGTTTGTTATATTCAGAGGCGAGTTGTTGGGCACCGGTTCGGTTACCCCAATAAAATTGCCATCCGACGAGAGAGATACCAGCACAGTCGATGTATCGACGGTCACGAATAGCATCCACGGCAAGGTAGATAAACGTCCCACTCAATGCTGCCGCAAGAACACCCTCTTTCACTTTGCCTACGTAAATCTGCCCACTCCCAGGAACGACTGTAGAGAGCCAACCTGCCACTTGTGGTGATTTGGACGGCAGAGGTGTCTCCGCAAGTAGTGTGTCCGCCAATTCACTCGCTTTTTTTTGCCGGGATACACCCATCTGGGATGTGTTTACTTGTCGCAATTCTGAGATCGCCTTGTTCCAATCGGTCGTATGAATGTAGCACCAGCCGCGTAAGTAGTGTGCTGCAGCCACGACTTCTGGCTCCGTGCTGGTGTGTAAGAGTTCAAAGAGGCTACTTCGCGCCTGCGAATACGCCCCTGCATCAAAATGGAGCTGCCCGAGCATCAACTGACTCTGAAACCGTAAAGGCGAATTCGGGTGGATGGCTGAAAACTTGCGAAACAACCCCTCGGCACGTGTCGTCTCGTTCTGGTAATAATAACTTTGCGCGATCCGATAATCCGCTATATCGCTGAATTCCGTATCGGGATCATAAAACAGCAGCCGTTTATACGCAAGTCGTGTCGCTCGGTAATCACCCGATTCAAATAATTGCTCTGCATAACGGTATTGCAGATCTACTGTCTCAGCAGGGACGCTCGTTGCAAAAAACGTAATGGAGATTAATAGACAATATAATGATTTAATCAAAATGTGTGTCATAAGTCCAAGATCGGAAGTTTAACCGAAAGTTGTGTGCCCCACAGCAAGTCTCCATGATTGAATTGCTGGACATTTTTTCGGGTTGCCCAACTTTTCCTTTACGGTTTAGAGGTCTAAATCACTTAAGTAATCAGCAATTTGCTTCGGTTGTCCATCAACCGTCGTTTCCATCGCGGCGATGACAAGCACAAAACTTTTGATGTTGTCCTCAACCCGTGTTTTAGAAGGTTCACCACCGTCAATCCAATTGAGGAATTCATCGAATAGATGGTGATGATGCTCGTAGCGGACGGGTGGTGCTGCGTAAACCTCCGGTTCACCACCAACACGGCGGATAACCATCTGGTTTCCACCTGCGATTGCGACTGTGCCTTTTTCAAACTCGGCGCGGTAATACTCATGATTCCAGCAGTATTCAATCCCAGCCGCCGAACTGTTACCCTCATAAGAGGTGTGAACACCGTTGTCCATACGCATTAGATAGAAACCGCTGGAATGGTGCCGAAAACTTGACCATTCTGGATTCCATCCAAACCCAATCAAGGTTTCGCAGTCGCCGCCAGCGAGAAACCGAAGCATGTCCAAGTGATGAACAGAACCTTCAATGAGGAGTCCAAAATCCATATCGTGCCGCCAAGCTCCCCACGCCGAATAGCGACGAAAGTCGCATCCATATCTACCAACAACGTATTGAAGTTTTCCTAATCTACCTTCATCGCGGATACGAATCAATTCCTGTTTGTTATCCGCATAGCGATAGTTTTGAATGATAGCACACGGCAGTCCAGTTTTCTGCGCGGTGCGCACCATTGCTTTCGCCGCATCCCAGGTATCCGCGATCGGTTTTTCACAGATAACGGGCAGTCCGTTTTCCATAGCAGCAATTGCAGCGGGACTGTGGAATTTCGGTGGGATCGCAATACCACAAAAATCTGCTTTGACTGCTGCACACGCCTCATGAAAGTCCGTGAAACGTTGTGATGTACTGAGTCCTAATGCTTCACCTTGTGCTGCGAGAACCTCTGTATTCACATCTGCTAAACCGACGATTTCAACCCGATCCCTGAAACTATCGGTGAGAATGCGTATCCAATTCGCTGCCATACCACCGCCACCAATCATCAAACATGTTCGTCTCGCCATAGTTCTTCCTTTATCGTACTATTAAGGGCTACAAGGGTCAGTGTTGACCTGAAAAACCTGTGCTAAAACGTTTAGAACCCATTGGATAGCAACCTGGTTATTAATTATAACCTTAAACGTGCTGATTATTCACCAATTTTAGATTCTTATGAAATATGCATAAAATGAACCTGAAATTTTGCCATAGTTTATAGACATTTTTTCAATTCAAATGTTCCTCAAACCAATCCATAATACGTTTCTGGTAATCAGTCCGGTGTTCAGGGTGCCATGCAGTAGCAGGATGTCCTTCACCTCTGTACCATACAAAAGTCGCTTTCTTGTTCAGTCGACGTAATCCAGAGAAAAGTTCTCCAGATTGTGCGTAGTCAGAACCCCCAAAACCTTCACCACAATAAATCAATACAGGGGTTTCAATTTTATCCAAATAAAATATAGGTGAGTTGTCAATATACCGTTGGCGTTGTTCCCATAGCGAACCGCCCATACGTCCTTGTCCTGTTTCTGCCCAACCAATTTGTGTACTGTCTCCCCCTTTAGAAAGTTGTCCGTAAAAGCTGGTCAAATTGTAGAGACCACCACCGCAAACTGCGGCTTTGAAACGGGTGGTTTGTGTAATCAGTCCAGCTGTACAATATCCACCATAACTGAATCCCATTATCCCTAATCTGTTTTCATCAGCGATACCCATTTCAATGACCTCGTCTATTGCGGGTAATATGTATTCTGGCATATCTACTAATGAATCAGTAGATTCAGGTGGCATATCAACACCGAGCACTGCAAAACCTTGGGCAGCAAGGAGTTGAAAGTTAATTTCTTCGACACCCAACCCGAAAGTGTAAATGGATCTCGATAAATCCTGACCGGGATAGACCTTTGTAATCAAAGGATAACGTTTTCCTTTCTCATAGTTAACAGGCAGAATCAAAACACCTCTTAAACGCTTGTCTTCCGCTGTTTTTGATTCAATGAAACGCACCTCCCCAAAGCGCAAGCCACACAGATGCGGATTGAGATCAGTAACTTGCTGTTGTTTTCCAGAAACTGTATCATGCATCCATATTTCCTCAGGGTAAGTTGCATTTTGTGCTCTATAGAGAAGCTTCGTTCCGTTCCCGCAAGGTGTGGAGAGGTAAATTTGTTGCTCAAACAGACAGGTAGCCTTTACTGCAGCTGTATTTATCAGATAAAAACCATCTTTCTTTGTTTCGGGATCATGGGTTCGGATGCATATAGATTGTTCTTCATTTGATTCCCAGATGACATGTGTGTCTCTCTTCGCAACGAAACCGGTGATGTGTCGATCCAATCCTTCTGTAAGTTTTCGTGTATTACTTCCGTCTGCTGCAATCTCCCACACATGTTCATCAAAACCGCAGAAAACCGAGGTGCCTGAAGCGTTCCATAACGGGCGTGTGAAAAAATGAGGGGTCTCTGCAAAGTTCGCAGTGAGGTTTTTCTGTTCATCACCTTGTGTTGATGTCAAAAATAGACCATCTGGGTGGGTATATATCAGATGTTTGCCATTTGGTGCCCAACTCACAAATCGCGATCCAAATCTGATATTTGTTGCCAAGCCCCTAATTGATGATCCATCTAAAGGCACTAACAATAACTCAAAGAAAATATCTTGAGAAGTTAAATTTTCCGCTCCTGTTATGTTGAGCACTACAACTGCAGTATCATCAGGAGAGAGATACATTTCTGCTACATATAATCCACGTGTGAGAAATGATACATCACCGGTGTCGACATTAAAAACACCTAAGTCTCCCTGAAACGATGCGAACCGACTTAGTTCTTCATCTGAACCCAGCTGCTCATCTGGATCAGTATGCCAGACATTGATGACTCGTCCCTTAGAATCAGGAGAAATAATTGTAGAAAAATCTATATCTTCTGGACGTAGCTTTGTGATGAGATATTTTCCATCTGATGTCCACTGTGGCACTTCATAACCTTCTATTGGACTAATCGGTTTTTCACTAATGCGCCGCTGTTTATTTTCTATTTTATCCCAAACCCACAGTTGCGGAGCACCCATTCGGTCAGAACAAAATGCGACATAACGTCCATCTGGAGACCATCTTGGTGCCCAGTCAATCCCTACACCAGAACCGAGTTGATGGGATTCCTTTGTTTTAATATTGGTAACCCAAACCTCCTCACAATGACGATAAGCTGGTGCTCCAGTAGGTAAAAGTTTTGAGTATTCTGTGGTTTTTTGTTCCGATGATGACTTTCGATTGGGATTCTTCACGACATAGGCAAGAGATTTTCCATCTGGGGAAAGCTGGAATCGCGAAACTTCTGGAAATGAAAGGGATTTCATTTTAAGTACATCTGAAATCGTTAATGTATTGTGAGTCATCTTTTAACCTCCTTTTGTGTTTTGGTTCTTTCATCTTGGTTAAGGATGAGAAATATTCAATTAGATATAGTATTATTAGACACTCTTCACTGCTTTTATTATATTTCAATGCGGACAAACACCATATACGCACCTGACAATAGAAGCACAAAAAACAGAGCCAATAAGAGTAAATCTATAGCCGCAGCATTGAAGTCACGACTCAGATTGAGTGTATCTTCAAACTTTGGGATCGCCTCTGGGCTAACAGGTTTCTGGGACATTCCCTCACGAACGCCAATGATATGGAGACTCTTGGGATCTGCTCTATCCATATCTGTGACAAATTCTCGGTATTCACGGGCGTAACGCTGCGCGTTCTCCACAAATTGTTGATGCCGTTCAAAGCCTGTGCCAGCAAAAACCTCAAGAAGGTACTGCACAATCGCAACCGGTGAGACGCGGGTGACGGAACGTCCCAGTTGAATTTGGGCGTGCTGTTGGTCTAAAAATTCTTGGCTCAAACGTTCCCGCGCTGCTGCATCTTTAGTGACATATTCACCCCCTAACGCTATTCTTTTCGCAGGATGCTCACGTGTGTCTTGCAAACGAGTAACATATTCATCACTGAGTTGAATATAAAGTTGTTGTCGACGTTCCTGGAATTCATCATAAGTCATAGGTGCTGAAAATCCGCTGGCAATGGAAGCGAGCGTACTCGGCATAAAAACGACAAAAGTAACCCAGGTCAACAAGAGTATCACGAGACTCGCTGCACTTTGCTGCACACGCGACGACACTAACAATCCTAATGCCAGAAACAGGCACAGGTACAGCATCGCTATAAAGAAAATAATGCCTAAACGACTCCAGGCATCGGTCCCAAGTTGGACATCGCTGGATGTGGAAATTACCAGCAGATTCATCAACACCGCGAGCGTAAATGGGACGCTAATACTTACCAATGCGCCTAAGAATTTCCCAATCAACACGGTATGGCGCGGTATTGAGTTCGCCAACATTAAACGTAATGTACCGTGCTCGCGTTCGCCGGAAATTGAGTCAAAGGTAAACAGGATTGCAATGAGGCTCAAGACGTATCCGATCACAAATTCCCAATCTACCTTAATAGTGTCCGGACGAATATTTCTTGAATTGTGAGTCGCAGGACGATAATCCAACTGCCAGAACCCATCTAAGCCATCGGCGATCCGCCGGAGGAGGATATGGACAGCATCTGGCAAAAAGATGTCACCGCCATCTGCACAGAAATGGAGAGATGACGACTTTTTGTAAAGCAATCCGGGACCCCGTTGCGCAATGTCATACAAATTTGTTCGGGATCTTAAGCGATCCTGCGATTCTGTGACGGCATCGTGATATTTCTGCATCCGCATAGGGTGTTCTCGGAGATGCACAACGGCGTTGGTCAGCATCAAACCGAAAAGCAATACTGTTGCCAGTGCAAATCGGAGGCTATTGAGGTTATCATAGAGTTCATGTTTTGTGATATGCCACATAAGTAACCAGTAACCAGTAACCAGTTAACAGTTATCAGTTTTCAGCCTCCGCAGTAAAAAGGTTAGCATCTTCCGCACCTCAATTATTGTGTTCATTAACCCAGCAAACAGAATAAGTAACCAGTTAACAGTTATCAGTTTTCAGCCTCCGCAGTAAAGAGGTTAGCATCTTCCTCAAGTGTGTATTTATTTTTGGAATTTACTATAATCAGTCAAAAGAGACGTATTAACTGAAAACTGGAAACTACTTCACACTTCGCTTCTTTCAAAAACTAAGAATATTACCATAAAAAGAAAAAGATTTATCATGAGCAGCAGGAGTAAATCTGGCAATGCACGCGCTGCATTTATTCTGACATCGCTTTTCTGAAAAGAAAATTGAGGCAAACTATCCCAGTCCACTGCGCCCTTATCAGCAGAAAACCATTGTTGAGACGCGAAAGCATTCTTATCGTAGTAGTAGTCAATCAGGGTTCGTCTGTACCTTCGTGCCGCTTGAAAAAAATCTCTGAGTCCGTGCAGATCTGTCCCCGCCCACGCTTGCGTCGCAGCATCGTACATCCCGACTGGCGAACACCTCAGCAGGATACGATCTACGATCGCTGGTTGAACGAAAATGGTTTCGAGTGCCTGTTTTCGGACAAGCCATGCGCGTTCAGCGGTGTTGATGGTCTGCGGCCCGAGGAAGCGGTAGTAGTCCTGTGCATGAGGCACCCGAGGTTTGGATGCTTCAGTAAGTTTCCCGATGTTTGAACCAGCGAGGTAGAAATATCTAAGTATTGATGGACTTCTGTAAAAGTATGCGTAGTTGAAACCGGATCCGCCTATTATGCCAAAATGTGGGTCTTCTCCTACCATGCCAAAATGTGGGTCTTCTCCTGGAACCGCGTCATTTGCAAGGAAATGTTTTCGCTCTCTGTCGAATTCATCCCAGATCTGTTTAATTTCGTCGTACGTGGAAACCATACGCGCTTGCGAGGTCTGAGGCGGCGCGATCGCGGCGAGGATCACGTTTGGATACACCAACACCCAAAACCCCCAGACGAACATAGCAAGCATCAGCGCGGTACCGGTTCTGCGGGTTACTGCTGAAATTAGCATACCGATGAGGTAGAATACCGATAGATAGACAATTGAGCTCAAGATAATCCCCCCAATGCGAAGGAAATCACCGATGCCCAGAGAAATAGCCGTGGATGTTGTCAGCAAAATAGCCGCGAGGAGTAGGCTCATCAGCAGTGGGACCAACAGACAGGTCATTGCACTGATGTATTTCGCAAGCAGGATATGCCCGCGCCGGACTGGATGCGTTAGCACCAAACGCAATGTACCGCGCTCGCGTTCCCCTGCAATGGCATCGTAGGCGAAAATAAGTGCGATTAGACTCAGAACGACCTCAAAGATAAAAACAATATCAATCGCAGAGAAGAGGTTGAGCAGTGGATTTGTCGTCCCTCGCATCCGGGCATCCCACAACGTGGGCACAAAAGCGTAAGATATCCAAATTTCGTTCCCCAGCCGTTTATCCAATCCAACATTGAAGATACTCAGTGGATTTGGCGGGCGGGCAACGTCCAAGGCTCCTGCCGAATAGGTTTTCCGTTCCTGCAATTGCTGACGCTCTGTTTTGAGAGCAGTGTTGTAAGCTGCCAAGCGTCGCTCGTAATCTTTAATCAGCACGGCGGAATTCGCGACGACAAGCAGTAACATAATAAAGACTGCGGCAGCAAAGCGGAATGTCATTAGATTGTCAACGAGTTCTCGACGGATGAGTGTTGTTATCATGAACTTTATCCTAATTCAGATGTTTTTCAAACCAATCAATAATACGCTCCCAACAATCAGCACGGTGTTCAGGTCGCCAATACCTCACGAGGTGCCCTTCACCACGATACCAGGCAAAAGTCGCTTTCTTCTCGAGCCTGCGTAATCCAGAGAAAAGCTCACCAGACTGCGTGTAGTCAAAACCATCATACCCTTCACCACAATAGATTAGAACAGGCGTTTCAACCTTATCTAAGTGGAATAGCGGTGAATTGTCAATATACTGTTCGCGTTTTTCCCAGAGCGAACCCCCTATATCCATCTGATTCTTGCCTTCTACCCAATTAATACCATGACTTCTTCCCCGTTTCGTAAGATTCCCGTAAATTCTGGTCAAATTATAAAAACCGCCACCGCAAACTGCGGCTTTGAAACGGTTGGTTTGTGTAATCAGTCCGGCAGTGAAGTATCCACCGGAACCGTATCCCGTTACTCCCAAACGATCAGGATCGGCGATACCCATTTCAATGACCTTGTCTACCGCGGGTAGGACGTATCCGGGCAATTCTTTCGGCGATTTGCTAGATCTTGATGGCACATCGACACCAAGCACAGCAAAACCACGTGCAGCAAGGAGTTGGAAGTTCATGACATATTTATCGAACCCAAAACTATAGATATACATTGATAGGGGACTGTCCGGATAGACCCACGTAACTAAAGGATACTGTTTGCCTTCCTCATAGTTGGCGGGTAGCATCAAAACACCCCGTAAACGCTCCCCTTCCTTAGTTTGTGTTTCGATGAAACGGGTGTCACCAAATTTTAAGTCGCGCAGATGCGGATTGAGTTCGGACATCTGCTGGCGTTTTCCAGAACCTGTATCAAACATCCAAACCTCCTCTGGATGTGTTGCATCTTGCGCTCTGTAGACAATTTGTGTGTCGTTACTGACAACCTTTAAATCGTATTCGTCTGCTATATGACGGGTGATGCTAATCGGTTCTTCAAACAAGCAAGTTGCACGTGCCTCCGTAGTATTTATCAAATGGAAGCCATCTTTCTTTGTTTCTGGATCATGCGTCTGGACACAGATAGACTGTGCATCGCTTGACTGCCAGACAACATGGGTATTCACTTTCGCGACGATACCCATGATATGTTTCTTCAATTCTTCTGTTAGTTTCCGGGCATCGCTGCCGTCTGCTGCGAATTCCCATATATTTCCGTCGATGCCGCAGAAAAACGAGTCTCCTGATGAACGCCATAACGGACGTGCATAAAATCGCAGCTTCTCTGTAAGGTCTGCGGTCAGGTTCTTCTGTTTACCCTCTTGGACTGAGACAATAAACAAACCATTCTGATGCGCATATACCAGATACTTACCGTCCGGTGACCAGCTCACGAATAGTGCTCTTTCGCTAATATTTGTAGACAATCTTCGGACTGGTGTTCCATCTAAAGGCACTAATAACAACTCAAACAGTGTATCTTGAGATGTCACCTTTTCTCGTGTTACATTGAGCACAGCAACTGCAGTATTATCTGGAGAGAGTGTAATTAATCTCGTTAACAATCCGCGAGTGAGAATTTGGACATCACCGGTGTCAACGTTGAAGACACCTAAATCTCCTTTGACCCACACGAATTGGTCTAAATCATCTATAGAAGACGCTTCATCCATATCTGTATGCCATACGTTTATCGCTTGTGGAACTGTTTTTGATGATATAATTGTGGAAAGGTCTATATCTTCGGGACGTAACTTTGTAATGATATGTTTTCCATCTGAAGTCCACTGTGGTGCTTCAAGACCGTGTGTTGCGGTAATCGGTTTTTCGCTAACTTGGCGCAGTTTATTTTCAACCCTATCCCACACCCAAAGATGGGGTGTCCCCATTCGGTCAGAACAGAACGCTAAGTGGTTTCCATCTGGAGACCACCGTGGTGCCCAGTCAACTCCCACATCTGCTCCGAGTTTATGCGTTTCCTTTGTTTTAATGTTGGTAACCCATATCTCCTGACTATGATTTTCTATCAATGCGCCTGTTAGTTGATGCACTGAAAATTCAGGGGTCTGTTGTTCAAACGATGATTTTCGGTCGGGATCTACTATTACATAAGCAAGCCATTCGCCGTCTGCGGAAAGTTGCATTCGTGATCGGTCTGATAGGGATTTAATTTTCAGTATATCCGTACTCATTCTATCTACCATGCTAATTTCTCCTTGTAACAGTTGTTGGGAACTGTGTCCCTTTCCAATAGAACTATCTATTGTCTCATGGCTTAATAAATCGTATTGTTTTAACCTCTGTTTTGCGCGTCGCAGCCGACTCTTAATCGTATTTTGGGATACGCCCAAATAGTTACTTATCTCAGCAGATGTCATCTCTTCAAAATAGTGGAGTGTGATGACCTGTCGATCACTTTCCTTTAGCTTTGAAAGTAGATTTTGTACCAATGCGCGTTGTGTTTCAACAATATCCCTCTCGTTCTCTAAAGCCACATACCGTGAATATGTATCTGTATCTGTTTTTATGATTTGGTTCTCACGTAACAATTTGGACATTGATCGATTTTTTCGGAACCACGCTATACACAGATAATTAGTAATCCCAAAAAGCCATGCTGAAAACTTCAGCGGATCTCTCAGATTTTCGAGATTTTGATACGCTTCAAGGAATGTTTCTTGTGTAATATCTTCAGCAATTTGGAAATCTCCAATTTTCCGATACGCATACGCGTGAACTTGTTCCTGGTATTTACGAACTAAACTCGCAAAAGCAGCTTCATCACCTGCAAGCGTAAATTGAATCAACACAACATCGTCTGTTCTCATCTGACATCTCCAGAAAGGTTTTATTACGTAGAATTATAGCAAAATTTGTGAAAAGTGCATACACATTACCTTGTATGCACTGACTGAATGCTTGATGCACATCAATGTTGATTTGTTGCATTGTAAGCGTGTTGTCAATTGTCTTTAACACTCCCCCGTCAAATCCCCATGCTTTAGCTTGCGGGATGTAGACGGGCATTGGGTTTATATTACGAAAATACATTTGACATTTACATAGAAATGTGATATGATGATAGTATGAGGTTGGCAGACATTCCAAGCGTTGTCTCTCAGACAATGTGTCTGCCTCTCACTTGGAAAAGGGATAAAAGCCTGATACCTGATAGTCCCATGAGAAAATCTTACAAGTTCAAACTTCAGAACCAATCTAACACGATAAAGATTGGCAATATGATTGACGATATGTGGGCGATCCACCTGCATATCATGCTGCTTGATCGTCGGTATTACCGTATTTATGGTAAAAATATGTCTATTTCTCGTTTGAATCGACACGTTAGAGAACTGAAAAAGCGAACGAAACCGCATTGGAAAGACCTGCCGAGTCAAGCTGTTCAAGACGTTGTATTGCGTTACGGCAAGTCGCGAAATGCCTTTTTTGATAACATCAAAGACCGCAAAGCAGGTAAAACAACGCGTAAAGTTGGTTTCCCTAAGATAAAAACACGTCATAAATACACCTCACTAACGTTCACTCAAGCAGGGTATACACTTGATAATAATCGTATCAAAATCAACTGTATAGATACATGGTTCTCTATACATAAACACCGTGAAATTCAAGGTATTATCAAGACGATCACAATCAAACGAGATAGGTGTGGTGATTATTGGATATGCTTTTCGTGCGATAATGTTGACGATTCCGAACCCAAGTCTATGACGGGTGAAAGCGCAGGATTTGATTACGGAAACAAAACATTCCTGACGAGCGACACAAGGCATAAAATAGAATCACCAGAGTTTTTGAAACAATCACTGAAAGTATTACGGTCGCTCTCTAAGGCATTGAGTCGTAAGGTTAAAGGTTCGGGCAATTGGTATCGTGCGTGTCGTGCTTTGGCAAGGCAACACAGAAAAGTTGCCAGACAACGATATGATTGGCAATGGAAACTATCTACCGAACTTTGCACAGAGTTTGACATACTGATTTTTGAGACGCTCAACCTTGAGGGTATGAAACGCCTTTGGGGACGCAAAGTTTCTGACCACGCCTTTTATCAGTTTTTGCAGCTACTGGAACAGAAGTGTGCGAAACATGGTAAAAAGTTTCAGAAAATCAGTCAGTGGACTCCGACAACAAAACCCTGCAGTGATTGTGGCTATCACAACAAAGCACTCACTCTTTCAGATAGGCAGTGGACATGTCCGAGATGTGGGTCTCACCATGATAGAGACGTGAACGCTGCGATCAACATCAAACGGGCAGGCTTGGCTGCCCTAAGTGGAGCAGACGTAAGACGGTGAACTCTTAGAGTGACCCGCAGACTGCGATGAAGCACAAGCCCCTACCTTTAGGTAGTGGGTACCTTGACTAACTGGATAATACGTTTCAGGGTAGGAGTGCTTATAGGGTACGAAGAAAGGTCTGATTGATTATTTCACTTTTCACTATATAGTCGCGAATGAGTTGAAAAAAGGTGCATAATTTTATTCAAATGCTATTCTATAAGGCACCGAACGATATTTTGCGTTTAATAGACCCACAGTTGACATATTAAAACCCAGATTCCCATAACACCAATTTCACTTCCTTTACCGGTGGCGATATTACTCCAAACAAGCCAGACTCTCGAATCTCCTGTTGGAGTCTACTGCGAAACAGTTTTTCATGCTGTCCGTTAAAAGTCCGGGCGGTCTGGATTCCCTGATAAATGCTATTCCCGTAGAAAAACGCCCCCAGTATTCCAATAGGGACAGCAACTTCGTAACGTCCTCGGTCAGCATAATAGAAACTTGCACCGCCCAGAACTGCGACGCTAACAAAAGCGTAGAGTCCGTCAACGGTTCGCCCTGTATAAACCTGTCCACTGCCCGGTAGGAACACTGAAAGCGCGGCTGCGATTGTTGGGGAACGACGAGGCAAATTCTCAGCATCTTCTACCTTCTGCGCTAATCTATTACTAACGCCAGCAAAAGGACTGTCTGGATAAGTTAACGAAACATCATTCCACACTTGGCGTGCTTGTGTCCATTCTCTTTTATCTATGTGGACGACTCCAATTGTGAAGTGTGCGCGCGGTGCCAAGTCACTCTCCGCATGTTCTGCAAGAAATTGTTTTAGTGCTGAAAGTCCCTGCTTACTATCGCCTAACAGGATGTGGCATTGTGCAATGTTGTTCTTACAACGCGCAGCAAGGTTACTTTCCGGATAGGTGTCAATCAGAAGTTGGTAGGCACGAATGGCGTTTTTCAATTTGCCAGCATTCTGATAAGACGCGGCAACACGAAAAGCTATAAAATCGCTTTGAAGGGTATCGGGATGTAGAAAGAGGAGACGTTTATATTCGTGGGCGGCGTTGAGGTAGTCGCCTTCTTGGAAAAGTGAATCTGCAAAAGCGGATTCTGCTGCAGCACACAGCGGAGCCGTGCTAAAAAAAACAAAATATAGGGTGCAGCTTACGAGGACATATCGCACTGAGGTAAGAGAGAGGGTTTTCGTCAAAATATTCGGGTAGGATACCCCTTGCTTTAGCTGGGGGAGGCATGCCCGATCCTATAATTAAAGTTTAGTTTTGTGAGGACTTTGAAGTCCATTCGTTTCGCACCTGTTGTGAGGCGTTTTCCATCTAAACTGTAGAGAGAAAACAAACCTTTGGCGTTGATTCCTGCTAACCTTGTTAATCCGTATTTGATATGCTTAACAAGGGTGTTCTTTACCAAACCCTCACAGAGCACAGTGCCCCCATATCTTGAACGAATGCCCCCCTATTTGTATTGTTCTCTATGCAGATTGCGTCTTGCTATAGGGATCGGTGATATACACATCACTGCTTTGTTGTCTACACTGCTGTCGCCACCAACGGTATAATGTGCCAAGCACCAACTATCGACACAATGTGCATCAAAGTCTTCAGACAACTTCTTCAATGATTTCTTGAATCCGAGTTTATCACGAATCTCTTTCGTTTCAAAGCCCTGAAGCAGCAGCAACTCCCACCGTTTTTCGATTTCACTATAGAACCACTGTTTGCCAACTTCAAGTGGACTAAAAGAGGTATTCCACTTCTTGGCATGTTTTATCGTTCTTGCTTTGATATCCTCAACACAGACATGCGTTACAGGGAACAGTTTTGAGAACCAATCAAGGATGCGAAGTTTCCAGTCCCAACGTGCGCGTGTGCCTGCAGGTATACGCACTTTGTTCGCGAGACGATTGGTTCTCTGCTTGCGGTTCGGACACTTCCGTGAACGTCTACTTCTACGCAACTCGCGACGCTTTGCGACTTTCTTACTGACTTGATTATGTGCATCTGCTTGCACATTCAAGTAGGTGTGTGCTGCCGATTTGACGCTAAAGCCTTCTTTCTTACTACCGGGATCAACCCCGACAGCAATCTCTTGTGTATCCCTATCAGAGGGTTCTTTGTTCAGACGGATACAATATATGCCATTATTGAAGTAGGGTGTTGCTTCGCCACGCTTGACAAGTTTTCTGGCGCGTGCGGCATGCAGAGGCATGAGTTGTTGTCCGTCTTTGGTTTTCACAGGCACAAACATAAGTTTGTCTTCTCCCTTACGGGGTATATGTTTCCCCTTCCAGATCACAGTATCCAAGAAGAATCAGACTTTGGGAGCATCCGAAACGTCGTTTGAACTACCATGCTA
Source organism: Candidatus Poribacteria bacterium (assembly GCA_003635195.1). Lineage (GTDB taxonomy): Bacteria > Poribacteria > WGA-4E > WGA-4E > WGA-3G > WGA-3G. The sequence continues at coordinate 14,512 of PYIY01000210.1, forward strand.
AGATACTGCGATATTTTACTGTAGTCAACGGTTTACCTTGTGGAGTGGACGTTTGGTGGACGCTTCGCACAAGCCCCCGAATTTATTCGGGGGTTATTGACTCGGTATTGAGTTGTCTTTGTACATGCGCTTTGCTGACTGCCCAAACGTTGTTACCAATATCTATGAGTTGTGGAGCGAAACGGGAGCCTGAAATCTCGTTTTTGAAGCCATTACCGCCATATGTGTTTAGTAGGATGAGTGCGAAAGCGATAGCAAGTCCACCAGAAGCGATGCCGAAGCCGAGTCCTAATAGACGATTTGCCCAACCCAGTACCCCCTTTTCAAGGATACGCCGGATACGCTCGAAAAGCGAGTCAACGAGAATAGAAATGACAAGTACAATGGCAACAATGCTCAACCATTTCGTCCAAGTGGGATTTGCTATAAGTTTCTGCAGAAATGCCGCGAGTTGATGCCAAAATTGACATGCCACGAAAAACCCCGCGCCAATGACGAACACACCCCAAACGCTTCGGGTGAAGCCCGCCCGACAACAACTTATGCCTGCCAGTCCAACAAGGATGAGAATACCGATATCAAGTTTCGTCATTGTTGGGTATTTATGTAGGAGAAGTCTACGATTCGCACCCTAAGGGGTGCCCACGAAAGGGATTTCCTTCAGCGTTAGACCGAAAGTCTTTTCAATTGCTTGCTCTGCAGGTGTATCGTTACCTAATTGATGAAGCAGTACGCGAATTTGCGGAAGACCGAATTGCTGAACAAGATATTCAACAATTGCTGTGGATTGGATGTATGCTAATTTCCGATATTTCGCAGGAAGTTGGCTGAACGGTTCGCTCAGTGCGGTAAAGGGGAGCAATCGCTTTGTTTCGACTGCCTGTTGCAAATTAAGACGTTCGGATTGGAACATAGGACGTGCAACACTTTGTGCCAGTCCTTCATCGAGCCATATAGGACAATGTCCGTTTGTTAGGTGATGGATCAATAGATGTACCCATTCGTGCCGAAGCAGCGCGTATAAAATGCCCAGGACCGGTTCACTAACTGCACAGTATACTAACTGGATACTACCATCGTAGCAGCCACTCGCCCAGTTCGGCAGCGAACGTTGCGATAGTTCGGTACCGTTTGTATTCGTAATTGAGATAGGTACGGGGGATAGGGGATAGTGCCCGAGCATTTCACCGAGTTCACTATAAGTTCGATAAATCAGCCCACAAATATTCCACACCGTCTGGGAGTGTATCGCCGAATGGCAGGTCAGACTGAAAAATTCGGAATTTATAGTGTATTTGAGCGGATCTGTAGCGTCCGGCTGCAGCCGTTCAAGGAATTCTTGAGGCGGTAGTTCCTGCAAATCATCCAAACAGACCAACGTGTCATAACACGCTTTCTCATCAAGAATACGTGCCTTACGTCTAAGGGCTGTCGGCGAATCTGGACACAACTGAAGTGCAATATCAAGGCATGCCAATGCTGTATCCCATTCTCCAACCATCTCGTATGCTTTTGCAAGATCGGCATAGATATAGTGATGCTGGGCTGCACCCAATTTCAAGCCGGCGAGGTAGTGTTGGATGGCTTCAACATAACAAGCTTGTCCGTAACTAACTGTTGCTTGTCGGAAATGTGACAATGCTAATGAATTGGTATGCCTTAGATGCACTGCTTCATAAGGAACAGGGGCATTAAATGTACTGCTTTCAATGCACACCTGATCCTTCTGTTCCTTTAGTTATGAACGTTCAATGTCAACGACTTTGAAGCTAATTTTTCCACACTTCAGGGTAGAACCGTCTTGAACAGTGGTAGGCGTTTCGATGCGTTTGCCGTCAACGTAAGTCGCGTTAGAACTGCCTAAGTCTGTGACGTACACCTCATCGTCCTTCTGCTCAAAACGGACGTGCAAACGGGAAAGTGTCCGGATTGCATCGTAACGTTTTAACATTTCTGGAGATGTCGGTGATTCTTCAGTATCCCACTGTTGCAGTGCGTCTGCGTTCGGTAAAGACGCGTCTACCTGCATAATTTCGGTAGTTTCGTTACCCATACCTTGCGGACTATAACCGAATTGCGGCTGGAGTCCGTCCGGTGCCTCGCCCCGAATTTCCGCCATGACCCGTTCACGGGCACGTTCCTGACTACCTAACGGTAGTGTGACGTTCTCTCTTTCCTCGAAGCGATAGTGTGTAAAATCGATTAATTGTTTCAACGGCTGAAGTTCTGGGAAGCTGTTAATTTCCTTCAAAAGACGTTTCTGCTTACGCGACAACCTTTGGTTTTTCAGCCAGCACGTGTAAGCTTCCAGCAATTCTGCCTTCTTAAGGTCGTCTACTGAAATCCCAGCCTTCCGCCATTTCTTCCAGAAGCGCATTAGTGAGTCCTCCAAATTAATAAATCCACTGGATGCCTTTAGCAACCAGAATCTTTCGTAATTCTTCTGTACACCGAAAAATCCAGATCTTCACGGTTCCTTCTTTTCGGTTAAGAATACGGGCAATCTCTGCAATACTATAACCTTCTAAGTGCCGCAGCATCCACGCAATCCGATGATTGGATTTAGTGACCTGTTCAAGGGCACTTTCCAAAATCTGTTGTGCTTCTACGGTTTCTAATTCTTGTTCGGGTCCTGAGTATGGATCCTCATATTTACTCAACGGTTGTTCATCTTCGTCAGGTGAACCGCTAAGCGGATGTTCCCGAATCCGGTTCCGTTTTCGTATTGCATCGATAATGGTATTGCGAGCCACCATATTTAACCATGCTTGAAAACTACCTTTTTCTGCGTCCCATTTGTTTTTGTTTAGCTTCTGCCAAACCTTGATAAAAACATCTGAGGCAACTTCTTCTGTATCCTGATAATTTCCAAGCATTCGGTAGGCTTTGTTGTAAACCCATTTATAATGCTTGTCGAACAATTGCCTAAACGCGGCATCATTGCCTGCTTTCGCTTGCGTTGCGAGATAGGTGTCTTCGACAGCAGATAAATCATTAGGTGTTTGGCGCGCCATTATAATCTGCTCCTTCGCCTATAAGTATCCTTATTTAGCAGGCTACACGATATAACGATAACATAGCCCGTAGCGTTTCAAAAAAGACGAAAAAAGTGGCACGCCTTGGAAAACTAATGCGCTATCCACATTTCTTGTAGTTATTGTAACAAATTATCGCAAAATATGTCAAGAAAATAATTTTTTGCGGTATTTAGGTAATGGGTGGTATCACGGATGGCACAAAATCTTGGAGCGCGCTTAGGGGACACTTGCAAGGACAATCCGTTCTTTCTCCGCATAGTCCTTGAGTAGTTTGTATGTACAGTAGGCGGGTTCAGCGTCGATAAGCGGTCGAACGGTATCAGCTTGTGTATCACCGATTTCAAGGATGAGTTTTCCGTTCGGGGCAAGGTATTCAGGGGCTTCAGCGATTAATCGACGGATCACGGTGAGCCCGTCGTCGCCAGCAAAGAGGGCAATTTCTGGTTCATAATCGCGGACATCCGAACTCAAAATATCCCATTCTGTCTTTTTGACATACGGTGGATTGCATACTATCCAATCGAATCGAATTTCTCCAGTCGGGTCTATCGCCTTTATCGGTTCAAATAGATCACCCGACAGAAATTTGATTTGTGCCTTGCAGGCATGTGTTTCGGCGTTTTTCTGGGCAACTGCGAGAGCGGGTTCAGAGATATCTGTTGCAATAATGTTCCATTCTGGGTGGTGCACTGCAAGACTCGTAGCGATGACCCCACTCCCTGTTCCGAGTTCCAGTAGACGTTCGGCATCTCCAGTTTTTTCTTTGAGAATCGTTTCAACAAGCTGCTCTGTCTCTGGTCTCGGAATGAGAACCCGTTCATCTACATAGAACTCTAACGACATGAACTCTTTTCGATTCGTTAAGTAACTAATAGGTGTGTGCGCGATGCGCTTTTTTATCAGTTCACGATACGGCGTGAGATGTTCTTGGAAGACAGGCATTTCAAATTGGAGATAAAGTTGCAGGCGGCTTTTTTCGAGTAAGTGTCCGAGCAATACCTCTGCGTCTAATCTTGGGTTTGCGATCCCGTGCTGTTCAAAGTACCGCGTCGTCCAATCGAGTAAATCTACCACACGCCACATTTTATCGGGCATAGTCTGTGTCCTTTGGCTGACGTGCTTTAAGTCTCTTTCAACTTCTCGGCTTGATCAGCAGTTGTTAACTGCTCGATAAAAGCTGCTAAATCACCATCTAAAACGGCATCAAGTTGATAGGAACTAAATTGGATACGATGATCAGTTACACGAGATTGTGGGAAGTTATAGGTGCGAATTTTTTCGCTTCTGTCGCCGCTGCCAACCATAGAGCGTCGCGTTTCGGCTCTTTCGCTGTTAAGTTCAGCCTGTTTTTGCTCTTGGAGGCGTGCTCGGAGAATTTTCATCGCCTTGGAACGGTTTTTATGCTGGGATTTTTCATCTTGGCAGGTTACGACGAGTCCTGTCGGGATGTGTGTGATCCGGATAGCGGAGTCAGTTGTGTTAACGCTTTGTCCACCGGGACCTGAGGAGCGGTAGGTATCAATTCGCAACTCAGTCGCTTCATCGATTGCCAAATCGAGTTCTTCTGCTTCAGGCAGCACTGCTACTGTTGCTGCGGAGGTGTGGATGCGTCCGCTTGTCTCCGTCGTGGGAATTCGCTGGACACGATGTATGCCACCGTCATATTTCAGGTGCCTATAGGCACGCGTTCCTTCAATTGAGAAAATGACTTCTTTAAAGCCTTTTAATCCTGTAGGGTTTGCGCTGAGGAGTTCAACTTTCCAATGCTGTCGTTCCGCGTAGCGGGTATACATCCGAAACAACTCAGCTGCAAAGAGACTGGCTTCTTCACCACCGGTGCCCGCCCGAATTTCGATGATAACATTTTTTTCATCGTTTGGATCTTTCGGGATGAGAAGTAACTTAAGTTCTTCAGTCAGTTTTTCTTTTTTGATTGTGAGGCTATCCAATTCCTCCTCCGCCAATCCAACCATTTCAACATCAGTTTCAGCTTCTATGAGGAGGCGTGTCTCTTCGAGCGCGGATTCTAACTGCTGGTACTCCTGATAGGTTGACACAATTGGGGAGAGTTCCGCGTGGGTCTTGGATAACTCCATTAACCGTTGCTGATTTGAAATTTGCACTGGATCTCCAAGTGCCTTTTCAACTTCAGCATATTTAGTTTCGATGTCCTTGAGTTTTTCAAACATTTTGGCACCACTTGCAAGCCAGAGCTTGCTGTTAGCGGTTAATAAAGTAGCGGGTGATCTATATTTCGATTGTAAAGGTGCGTCCCATGCCTATTTCCTGTAAGTTATACCCTTGGACTGTTAAGATACGGGCACCTTTCCTTGAAATTGGATTTATAAGTCAAATTATATGACTACTCTTCTTCTTCGGTCAGTCCGTAACGTCGGCGGAAACTTTCAACACGTCCAGCAGTGTCAATAAACCGCGCTTGTTGTCCAGTGTAGAATGGATGGCATTTGCCACAAATATCTACCCGCATTTCGGGTTGGATCGCGAGTGTGTTGTGGGTTTCACCACAAACGCATGTGATAACACATTCTACCATTTCGGGATGAATTTCAGGTTTCATAATGTCCTTTCTTAAATTTTTTCGATTTTTGAATTGCGAGTTTGCTATTCGGTTAGTATTCTCTATTATCGTTGTCGTCATGCTCCTGAGACACAAAGAGGCACGGCGTAAGAATTCTTCATACGCCGCTTACCGCTTCGGACGAGCGTTGGCTTTCACAGGTGTAGTGCTGTTGCTGTAAGTAGCATTATCTACCATTCGTTCGAGGAACTCAGCATTTGTGCCAGTTTTGCCAAATTGCTCAATGAGCATTTCTAGTGATTCGGCATCGTCCATTTGGCTTGTGAATTTTCGCAGCACCCAGACTTTGTTAAGGACATCTGGTGCTAACAAGAGTTCTTCACGGCGCGTTTTTGATCTTCTGATGTTAATCGGTGGATAGATTTGGAGGTCTAGTAAAGCACGCTCCATGTGGATTTCCATATTGGCGGTGCCTTTAAATTCTTCATAGATGTATTCATCTTGGCGGCTTTCGGTATCAACCAGTACGGTTGCGATGACCGTTAGACTCCCACCTTCTTCAAATTTTCGGGCTGCGCCGCAGAACTGACGTGGCTTCACAAATGCCATAGCATCTAAGCCACCACTCAATGTTTTACCGCTGTGAGGTGCCATAACATTGTGGGCGCGTGCCAATCGCGTCATACTATCTAATAGCACAACGACATCTTTTCCATACTCAGCCCACCGTTTTGCCTTTTCAATTACCATTTCCGCGACTTGAATGTGGCGTTCAGGATGTTCGTCGAAGGTGGAACTGATGACCTCACCTTTGACGGAGCGTTCAACATCTGTAACTTCCTCAGGACGCTCATCAATTAGGAGAAAGATGAGAGAAACTTCTGGATGGTTCGCTTCAATACCGGCGGCAATATTCTTCAGCAGTGTGGTTTTTCCGCTATAAGGGGGCGCGACAATCAATCCGCGTTGCCCCTTCCCGATGGGCGCTATTAAATCCATCATCCGCGTCCCGAATTCTGAATCGTTATGTTCCAGTTTCAATTGTTCATACGGATGGATAGGTCTGAGGTTATTGAAAAGAATTTTCTGTTTGACAGCTTCCGGTGGCTCTCCGTTGACCTTCTCAATTTGTAACATTGCGAAGTAACGTTCTGCCTTGTTTTCTGTCTTCTTAGGCGGGCGGATTATACCTTCGACGACATGTCCCGTCTGTAAATCAAAGCGTCTAATTTGCGATGAGGACACGTAAATATCCTCGTTGCTCTGCAAATAGTTGGAACGCGATGAACGGAGGAAACCGTAGTGTTGATCCCGATCATCCAAGATTTCCAGGACACCTCCCCCATAAAATTGGATGTCCTCCTCAGATTTAGCCTCTATAATTTCGTTGATCAATTCCTCTTTCCGAGACCCGGTGTATTCGTCTACTCCGAGCGTCAGCGCAAGATCTTTGAGTTCCGTGAACTCCATTTCTTGGAGCTTGCCAATGTCCAAGCTCTCCATAGTTTCTAATACTCCTCGTTGTGCCCAGTTCCAAGGTAATCATTCACCGTGGTGTTCATCTAACAGTTTAGCGAATTCTGAGTTCCCACTCAAGTATACGATCTGTCAAGATGCGTTCGCAAAAAGCGGGATACGCAGAAAAGGTTAAAATGGAATCGGGACTGATTCTGTAGAATAATTGACTAATGTTGGTTTCTATCGTTTTCGGTGCGCGGCTAAAACCGCTAATACCGGGTTCCCCAAGAATGCCCTTTTAATGAAACAGCATACGGAGACTAAGGCACGAAGACCGGATTTTGCTACAAAGCCGGTTAAACTGGTATGATACCCGAACCGAATGCGTGAGATTTCTGAAGATGCGCTTGCAAGCTACGCGCTACGCCATTGAAATACACAACAAGGCAAAATGCAAGGTATAGTAGGGTATCGGTGGAGTAGGTACAATGTTGCCCGCGGGAATGTTTCTTGTATAGTTGCGTCGCAATGCATGCCAGCAGATGGTTTCAATCTAAGGATGCCGCTTCTCTGCTTCCATATTGTTGTGGAACATATTGAAGCGAATGTCGCACACATTGCCTTGCGGCCAGTAACTCATTTTCTTCAAAGTACGCATTTCTCAGGAGTTTGCACTATTTCGTCAGTGGGAAAGCGTGCTTGCGCTAGGAAGTTAAGAACTTTAAGTATTAATTATACACAATTGACTATAAAAGTCAAATTTTTTTTCAAAAAAGATTAATTATTTCCAAAAAACCGTAATCTGTAGGGTCAGTTGTGAACGTGGACCATTCCAAAATCAGGGTTGTAAGTGCGGCTGAAAGCCGCACTTTGTTAACTTATTCTTCAGTTTCTTCGGCATCACCTTTCAGTTTTCCAAGGCTACGCGTGACGTTTTGGTTGTACTGGTGATCTACGAGAAAACCTTCCCAAAGTGCTATGGCATCATCGTTATAGCCTTGCGATACATAATAATCCCCAAGGGCTATGACTGGAATATCAGAGTGTGGGTTCTTCTCAATCGCCGCTTTGAATTCGGCAACGGCGGTCTCGGTATCTCCACTGAGAAGTGCCAGTTCACCTCTACCGTAAGGGATCAGAGCATGTTCTGGATACTCCGTTGCGAGTTCGTCTACAATCTTTCGCGCCTCTTCCGGTTTCTTGAGTTGATAAGTTGCGCGTGCTGCAAGAATAGTGGCGTAGACGATCTGATTGCGAAGTTCTCGTTTTTCAGCGTCAATTTCTGACTTATTCAACAACCGTTTCGCTATCCGAGCGGCAGCTCTATACCTCGCACGGGCTTGGACGTAATTTCCATACTTATAAGTGAGATCACCGAGAGTTTTGGCACCAATGTACGTATCACCTTTCTGGTCAACAAGGTCTTGAAAAATTGCAGCCGCTTTCCGATCCTTCAACCGGTAGTGAAGTACTTCGGCAAGGCTTTGCAACGCATCTGTATTCTGCGTGTTCGCCGCAACAGAACGTTCAAGAACTTCGCGTTCCTTCTCAGGTTCACCTAATTTTTTGTGTGCCAGCGAGATTAACCAGTAAATCTCAGAATCTTTACTCCGACTCATCCCGATGACAGAATTGTAGGTTTCTATCGCTTGTTCATAGTTTTCGGAAGTATAGTGATTTCGACCCGTGTTGATAATGGCTTCAACGACTTTACCATCCCGGCTGGCGGCTTTTCTGAGCACCTCTTTCGCGCGTTGATGCATGCCGACTTTTCGGTAACAAACTGAGAGTTTGAGGTAGGTGTACGGGTCAATTGGGTCTTTTGCGGCTTCTGCGCGTGTGATTGCATCGAAGTATAACGCGCCCGCATCACGATAACTTTCATCACCGTAGAAGAAATTAGCAATCATAAGTTCGGCATCGTGGTAACTTCCTTGGTCATCGCCTGCGATACCGGTCTGTCCACCGAAGTTCCGCATAACATCTGCGGCACTAACCCCAAATCCAGAGTCGGGGATTTCGACGTTGGTGTTGCCCATTGCAGGGCTTCTCTCAACACCGCCGCGCGGCCGATCGCGTTCACGTCGGGCTTCAAACTGCGCTAACGCTCTTCCTTGCGGTGTTGCCAAGGGATCGTCCGGTTCTGGGATCGTGGCGTTGAAATCCCTTAGCTCTTGCTTCGCTTTTTCGACCGCTTCTTCAGCACCTTCAACTTTCCCATATCTTTTAACGAGCAATTGGTTCGTGCGTTTCGCTTCTTCCTCGTCTTTGAGGAATTGGCGTTGGATTCGCGCCTTATTCTCAAGAGCTGGTGCAGCACGTTTGTTTCGCGGGTTACGATTGGCAAAACTATCGAAAGCTTCTACTGCTGCCTCGTAGTTTTCTGCCTCCTCATAACTTTTCGCCAACATCAGGTGGGAACTGTGGCTTAATTCCAACTGTGGAAAGTTGTTAACGATCGCGTCAAATTGCGTTTGTGCTGATTTAAAATCCTTTTCTCTGAAGTAGTGCAAGCCGAGTTCGTAGTGTGCTTCGGCGGCTTCGTCGCTTTTCGGGGCGGCGGCGATGACACCTTCATAAGCTTTAATGCCTTCTGCTGGCCGGTTCATCTGTTTAATCGACAGTTTACCGATAGCGAGTTGTGCTTGAAGTGCTTCCGGTGTACCGGGTTGGGTATCTACAACGCTTTGGTAAGCCTCGATTGCCCCATAGTAATCCTTGTTTTCCGCCAGTTTTTCTGCGTTGCTTAAGGCACTTCCGGGTAAGCATCCGATTTGTGATGCTACTACCAATAGAATAGCAATGAGTACGCAATACTTTACACTTTTAAAGGCAAGCTCTTGCCAACGATAATAAGTTCTATCTGCGGGTTGTCGAAAAAATTTCACGGTTTTTCTCCTTTTTAGCATATTGGCTCTGTTGAAGAACCGCTATGGGAATAGGCACCCATTTAAATACGTATTTTTTGTTTGTCTCTGAACATTTTTAGAATGGCTTATTTTCGACATCAGGGTCTAAATCTTTCGCCTTCTGAAAGTCAGTTTTCGCTGCTTCGTGTTGCCCGAATGCCTGCTTCGCTAATCCACGATCATAGTAATAGCGTGCCTCATCGGGTTTCATCAGGATCGTCTCATTGAAGTCTTCAATCGCCTGACGATACGCGCCAAGCGCAGCCTTTGCAGCAGCACGGGTATGATAGGAAGCGGGACTTGGGTTATCCAACCTTAGACGGATTGCTGTATCGCTGTCTGCGACCGCTGCTTCAAAAAGTTTTCTGGCTTCCGCTGTATCGCCCCGTTCCTGGTCAAATTGTCCGAGGAGATATTTTATCCATCCTCTGCTGTTATAGACTGAGGCATATTCGGGGTCCAGTTTGATAGCTTCCGTATAATCCTCTAAAGTCTCGTGATAGGCTGCTTGTGCCGCTACTATACTGCCTTGCTCCGCTTTCGATTTTCCGAGGAGGTATTTTGCACGACCGCGATTGAAGTAAGCAGTGTCCCTTTTAGGATTCAGTTGGATAACTTTATCGTAATCTTCTATTGCGCCTTCATAGTCACCAAGACGGCGTTTCGCGAGCCCACGGTTGTTATAATAGCCAGCGAATTTCGGTTCTAACGTAATGGCTTCCGTATAATCGTCTATTGCCGCTTGGAAGTATTTATCGGCACTGACTTTATCACCTTCATCCGCTTTAGATTGCCCAAGATCAGATTTTGCGATACCGCGTCGGTTATAAGCCATCTCGCTTTTTGGATCAAGTTGGATGACTTTGTCATAGTCTTCAATCGCGCCTTCATAGTCTCCAAGATAGCGTTTCGCATCTCCACGGCTGCCGTAAACATTGAAAAAAGAGATGAATTCAGAGTTTAGGTCTATAATTTTATCAAAATCTTCAATTGCTCCGGTATAGTCCTTTAATTCAAGTTTTGCATTTGCTCGGCAAAAGTGAACTTCGACCGCATCTGGGTTAAGTTTTAGAGCAGTATCGTAATCAGCAAATGCCGCTTCATCCTGTCCTAAGGCCAGTTTTGCGGTTGCTCTACAAATATAGGGTTGAAAAAGATCTGGATTAAATTCGAGGACAACATCACAGTCAGCAATCGCTGCTGTGTAATGTTCTAACGATAAATGTGCTGCTGCGCGGTTGATATACGCCTCCACAAAATCAGGATTGCGTTTGAGGGCAGCGTCGCAATCATCAATAGCGTCTTCCGCTTCCCCCAAGAAAATTTTTAAACCTGCCCGATTGACGTATGATTGCACTAAATTTGGGTTGAGTTCAAGTGCAGCATCAAGGCATTTAAGGACTTCTTGATGTTTGCCCTGTCCGAGTTTCGTTTGGGCTTCAACAACTTCTGCATAGGCTCGTATCTGTGGACGTTTTTGCCAATCTGCTAATAACTCCATTTCCGCCATATCTGCAAACAAGAAACCTAACGTGCTGGCAGGTATTGCGTAACCAGAAGATACCGACCCTCCACCGCTAAGAATTGAGATGCCACCCCCAACAGCGACACCTATAACCTTCCCCAAATGGTTCAGGATAGCACTTCCACTATGTCCGCCATCAAATTGCTCTTTAATTTCAAGACGTTTGCCACTATTTTGAATACCAGATAGGGTAACTTGTGTGGCTTCGCCTTCCTCCGCGCGCGGGTGACCGACAGCACAAACAGTTTCACCGACCTGCACGGTATTGCTGTTGTCGAGCGGAAGCGGTACTCCGTCGCCTACGACCTTTAAAATGACGAGATCGTTTTCAGCATCAAACGCCACAACGCCTTCAACTGGGAATTCAGTTTTCGTGCTGACGATTTCTGCGAAAACCGATGGTGCATCTGTAACACAATGGATGTTGGTCACAATTAGATTTGGCGCGACAAAGAACCCACTTGCCCGTGGCCAGATAAGAGGTTCCCCGGTTTCTTCGTCCGTTTTTTGCCAGACCAAACGGACAACACTATCCGTTAAGGCTTTTTCTGCGATCTGCTGTAGGTTTTCGGGCATATCAGTATTATCTGGCTTAGCAGTCATCTTGTCTGTCTTGGAGGCATCTCTTGAGGGTGTAATGACCGCTGGTTCTGCGGGTGGCACCGTGCTATCTGGGTCTCCATAGCAGAGCACAAAGCCGCCCTTGCCGAACCATGAACCCAGCGTTAAGTGGTAACCGTCAATGTTGTCATGTGCCAAAAAACCTTCTCGCTTAGTGTGGTCGTGTCGCGCAACGAAATAGTGCCGTCCACGCCATAGCAGTTTGCCGTTCATTGAAATGCGATATTGTGGACTATTAGGAGCCTCAATAGGTATTTTGAGGTTTGCGATGAGATCCGATAGCGAACCGCCCGCTTCGTGGTAGGCGACTAAATCGTTCCAATCGGCGAGCCGGACCCCTACGCCTAATTTTTCCTTACATGCTGCTTTGAGGTTGCCTTTCTCGTCCAGATCGTGGGCAATGACGTGGAAGTTTTGGTGACTCGCTACAATTTGTCGGTTTTCCATAGTTGAAACTGTTCCTGATGATACCATTTCTAAAAGATGATGGTTCATTGTTCCACGCTAACGGACTTTAAAGTTTAATAGCACGACCTGGCGGCGCATTCATCAATCAGTGCCGAAACGTCTTGTCGAGTGTATCCTTCTTTCTGAATAAGTTCGTCGCAATCCACTCTATTTTTTGCGTCGGGACCTCTGCCTGCTGCAAGGATTGAATTCGTCAACCAACTGGTGCGGACCCCATTGATGCCAGAGGTATAGTTTGCTTCATATTCGCCTTTCACTAAACCGACGAGTTGGTCAACTTTATTACGCGGATAACCTTCTGGACGCGGATAAGCAAGCGGTTCTGCTTCACCGCCCTTCGGCGTATAGCGGATGCCACCTTTGATTTCAATTGTGCCTTCGTCACCCTCAAGAATTACCCATTCTTCAAATCCGACGCGTGTGTTGCCGAGGATGGTGATTGTCCCTTCGGCCCCGTTATCTAAGGTTACATCGGAGTAAGAATTGATTTCAACGAACTTCGGGACGAGGTTGCCGTCGTCGTCCTCGAATTTCATATCGGTTGTCCCATAGACTTCACTTGGCAAGGCACCGGTCATCCACAAGAATATGTCTTGGAGGTGGCTGCCGGAATCGTTGGGTTGCCCACCACCGGAGAAACGTGGATCTCCTCGCCATCCGCCCGCGCCCCATCGCTGTGCCATATAGACCTCAAATTTTTGGAGATTTCCGATGCGCCCTTCAGCGATTGCGCGTCTGGCTGCCATATAGGTATCTTCGTAGTGTCGTTGATACCCACCGACGAGGTGTAATCCACTGCCTATTGCGATTTTGGTGATTGAGATCGCATCGCCGACGATGTTCGCCATCGGTTTTTCGACGATGACATGACAACCCGCGCGGAGTGCGTATTTCACATGAATATCATGCAGGGAGTGCGGTGAGAAAACGCCAACGATGTCCAGATCTTCGTGATTGAGCATCTCAATGAATTCGTAATCGCCGAGGTAACGCTTGAGACTGTTCGCTTTATAGTCGTCAACGCGTTCTTGGAGCGCGTTCTCTAAAGCGTCTAAACTGCCTTCGTGTGTGTCGGCTGCGGCGACAACTTCAGCATCAGGGCGGGTTGCAAAACCGAGTGTGTTACCACGTCCTGCACCACCTGGTCCAATCACACCGACTCTTAAAATATCATTTTTGCTGGTTTCCATGGTTCGACCTCTCCAGAGTAGATCAGAAAAATTAGGGCATCATTATGTCGAGTTTGTGAACTCATATACAGGAAGCGTAACAGTTCGAGTTGGTTGCCCTTTCCACACGACTTGTTGTAAACGGTCAACGGTTTTCGGTGAAAAATATTGTTCTCCTGTTTCAACGTTGACCCGGGCTGGGACATTCTCAATTAAGAAAAATTTTCCATTCATTTCAAGGGTGTACGTAACCTTCTGTTCAATTAGAATTTCATTATTTGGCGTAGATTTCATCAAGAAGACTCATGGCAATTCTGGTGATTTCGTCAAAAGTGGATAAAGTTTACCACAAATTTTGAGGAAAGTCAATTCATTTTTTTATCCGAGCGACATCCGTTAGCGACTAAAAACGCGAAAGAGTTTTTTTATTGGATCGTAGAACTGATCCACCACACGTTCTTTGAGCGGAATGATGGCGTTATCTGTAATTGTGATATGCTCTGGACATACTTTCGTGCAACACTTCGTAATATTGCAGTACCCGATGCCGTCTGAGTCTTTCAGTTCTTCCAACCGGTTTTCCGTATCAATCGGATGCATCTCCAAAGATGCAGCGTAGACAAAGAATCTCGGTCCGATGAATTCGTCGTGAAGATCGTGTTCGCGAAGGACATGGCAGACATCTTGGCAAAGGAAACACTCGATGCACTTCCGAAATTCTTGGACATGGTCGATGTCTTCCTGTTCCATCCGCCACGTACCGTCTTCAGCATCAGGGGGACGTGGCGTAAAAGGTTTCATCTTCTCTTTGACTTTGAAGTTCCACGACACGTCAGTAACGAGGTCTTTGATGAGCGGGAACGCACGCATGGGTTCAACTGTAACCGGTTCGTCAAGCGGTAGGTCATTGAGGCGTGTCATGCACATCAATTTCGGTTGCCCGTTGACTTCGGCGGAACAGGAGCCGCATTTTCCTGCCTTGCAGTTCCATCGAACAGCCATGTCATTTGCTTGTTCGGCTTGGATGCGATGAACGGCATCTAAGACCACCATGCCTTCAGAGACCTCAGTGTCGTAATCGACAAATTCGGCTCCGTCTGCGTTGCCACGCCAAATTCTAAAAGTTGCTTTCGCCATTTTTTTAATTTTCCTTGCGGTTCGTTTTTTTAATTTTCCTTGCGGTTGGTTGAGGCGGGTTTGGGATTTCACGTTCTCTTCCGTATATCTGAAGAAACGCCCCAGCAAAAACCCCTCCACTACGTTACGGGCTACGGCTTTTAATTAATTTTACCCAAGACAACAGCCTGCAACAACGGCGCAGGCGGATATGAGCAGAACCCTTTGATAAACAAAACACCTGATTTAACGCCTTGCGAAGAATTAAAATGCTATCCCATTTCGTCTATGATTTCCTGCAGATCGGCTCGGAGTTCGTCAACCGGCTCTCGACGGATCGACATTGTGCCATCGCCTGTTTTCTTGATGATGGTGTTATATTTACCTGCACCGAGTTCCTCTTTCTCTGGGTGATCGTCCCGTGAATGTGCCCCGATGCTTGCCCTACGTTCTAATGCCGCGAGCGCAATCGCTTCGGAGACTGTAAGCAGGCAATCAAGGTCTAACGCCGTATGCCATCCAGCATTGTATTCGCGGTTACCGATAGCGTGAACGCTCTCCGCTTTTTCGCGCAGATTTTGGATCTCCTCCAAGGCTTGTGCAAGGCTCTCTTGACTTCGGGCTATCCCTACGAGTTCCTGCATCTTATCTTGGAGTTGTGCTTGAATGTCGTAGGGACCCGTTTGGTCGCTATTGCCATCGTTTGGCGGATTCTCAAACGGTTTTAGTGTGTGCGCAGCAATCGCATCAATTTCCGCTTCTTCAAGCGGAACTGCTTTATTTTCCATAGCAAACCGCGCAGCGTATTCGCCCGCACGTTTACCGAAGACAAGCAGGTCGGATAAGGAATTACCACCAAGCCTGTTCGCCCCATGTAAACCTGCAGCGCATTCGCCTGCAGCGAAGAGTCCTGGAACGGCTGTCATCTGAGTGTCCGCATCAACACGGATGCCACCCATAATGTAGTGTGTCGTTGGACCAACCTCCATTGGTTCTTGTGTGATGTCAATGTCAGCGAGTTCTTTGAATTGGTGGTACATGCTCGGCAGTTTTCTACGGATATGCTCAGGAGCGTTCGGAATTTTCTCCTTAATCCACGCTATATCCAAGAAAACGCCACCGTGTGGGCTGCCTCTACCTTCTTGAACTTCCCGGACAATACACCGTGCGATGTGATCGCGTGTTAAAAGTTCAGGTGGACGGCGCGCTTCTCGATCCCCTTGCGTATACAGCCAACCTTCTTCAGGATTATCCGCTGTTTGATTCACATAGAGTTCTGGGATGTCATCAAACATGAAGCGTCTGCCTTCGCTGTTTGTGAGGATACCGCCTTCACCACGGACACCTTCCGTAACCAAGATGCCGCGAACACTGGGGGGCCACACCATACCGGTCGGATGAAATTGGACGAACTCCATATCAATAAGTTCCGCGCCAGCGTGGTAGGCGAGGGAGTGTCCATCACCGGTGTATTCCCAACTGTTGCTTGTAATTTTGTATGCCTTGCCGACGCCACCCGTTGCCAAAACGACGGCTTTTGCGGAGAAAATTTTGAAGCGTCCTTTTTCGCGTTCATAACCGAAGGCACCCGATACTCTGTCCCCTGTTTTGAGGAGTGAAACGACGGTATTCTCCATGTGTACTTCAATACCTTGGTGAATACCGTGATCCTGCAAGGCACGGATCATTTCTAATCCCGTCCGGTCGCCGACATGTGCAAGACGCGGGTATTGGTGTCCACCGAAGTTTCGCTGGAGGATACCCCCATCTTGGGTGCGGTCAAAGAGTGCCCCCCATGCTTCAAGTTCTCGGACGCGGTCCGGGGATTCTTGGGCATGAAGCTCTGCCATCCGTGCGTTGGAGAGATACTGTCCGCCTTTCATGGTATCGGCAAAATGAACGCGCCAACTGTCTCTTTCATCAACGTTCGCCAAAGCGGCGGCGACCCCGCCTTCTGCCATGACGGTATGTGCTTTGCCGAGCAAGGATTTGCACACGAGTCCTACTTTAAGGTCGCCTACAGCGGCTTCAATGGCAGCACGAAGTCCAGCACCACCCGCGCCGATTATTAATACATCGTATTCGTGAGTTTCGTAAGATGCCACGCTAAAATTTCCTCTCTATGAACATTACACGCTTACAGCGCATTTAAAATGTGATCCAGTCCGTACCCACTGCCGGTGCTATAAATCGGACGTATACATCCGAAAAACCGACCCAACAGAGACTCATCCATGCCCAGAGCATGTGGCGACGGTTCAAACAACTGACACAGTTATATGCCCCCCGACGGATCGGTGCTTTGGAGAGCAGATCGACTGCCCCGCCGACCAAATGTCGTAAAGAGTGGCACCCGAGCGTATAACCGCCTAAAAGGACAACATTGCCTGCCAAAATAATAGTGCCTACGCCGATGCCAAAGGTTGTCCCGCCGTTACCATCGTCAAACCAGAGTGCTTTCCATACGTCGTAAGCGAGGATACCGAGAAAAATGATTGCGAGATAAAGGAAATATCTATGGATATTCTGTATAATCAATGGAAACGACTGTTCGCCCCTGTAGTTATTACGGGGTTCTGACACTGTGCAAGAGGGTGGGTCTGCCCAAAACGCCTTGTAATACGCGCCGCGGTAGTAGTAGCAGGTAAAGCGAAATCCAAGTGGTGCCCACATAATTAGGACTGCTGGGGTAATGAAACCTGGTATCCAAGACGGCATCGGACCAAACCAGCTGTGGTCAAGACTATGCGCGACCCCTTCGGTACCGAAAAGCACCGGTGAGTAGAGAGGGGACAGGTAGGGGCCGTGAATGAAATGATTCCCTTCAAAAACGCGAAAGAGTCCGTAAAGGACGAAGAGTCCCAACCCGATAAATACAGCTAAAGGTTGCAACCACCATGTGTCTCGGCGCTGGGTTTGAAAAGGACGATTTTCTGTTAAAGTGAGTTCGGGATGTTGGGTCATAGACGATTTTTCCTTACCTTACATTAAAATTTCTTATATTCGACACATTCACAAGCCATATCATAAAGGGTGTGTGGGTCTTTTGCTCGGAGTGCTTGTCCAACAATAGGATATTCATGAGAGATATTTGAGTTATTCTGTGCCGTTTTCTTAGTTTTGTGAGGGATAGAGATAGAGATCTTACCCTCCGGACGAAACGGACGGAGATTATACAAGTCTGAAACCGCTACGTAAGTGGGTCAGTCCTTCTTATTTTCATCGTTTCGAGTTGGCGGTGGTGGAAGATATTTCCAACCGAGTGCCTTAAATTTCTTCTGTTCCGCCTTCAAATAGTCGTAGAGTTCTTGCGAGGATTTAAATTGAGCGGCAAATTCTTCTTTCATTCGATAGCACTCTTCCAGCACAGGATCCATGCGCGTATCATGTTTCTCTTTCACTTGAATTTCCTCAATTAGTTCAATAGGTGTGCAAAGGGTTGTAGGTTGAAACCCTACGGTATGACACACTTCATTTATCAGATTCCGCTTTGTTTCGTTCACAATATGCTTATAGTTCCAAGAAACTAAGTATTCGACGTTATTCACCGTAGCAATGGCGATATGCTGTGCGTCTGGGCGCGAGTACTCTGGGATAGCACCAGCATCTATCAAGTTCTCCACGAGTGTAATAGCCTCCAATGGCACGTCCAATACAGGTAAATCTGCCAGCACCTCAAGCCTTTGTTGCGCAGCTATCGCATCACCCCGACTGGCTTCGTTAAGAACGATATCTGAAATCATGAATTCAAAGTTCTCAGCATATTCTGTCCACAGTTGTTGCGTTGCTTGTTGCCGGGTGGCCAATGTTACATCGTGGCTCGGTCTTGCCACTAAATAACTGACCACGGTTGTTTCGATGTAAACTTTTGGCTTAAGTGTATTATTATATTGTATCATGCAATGAGATTTTTGTCAAATTACGGATTCGTTCGATCAGTATTAACGCAGCCTCCACAGCAACACCGTGCAATCAGCACTTCCGCTGGCAAGTATCCGCCCATCGGGACTAAATGCCACACTCCGAACTCTGGCAGCGTGTCCAGTGAGTGTCGTGATGTGTATACCGGTATTTGCATCCCATAGACGGACGGTGCTATCATCACTTCCACTGGCAATTATACGTCCATCGGGACTGAACACTACCCTGAAAAAATTTTGTGTGTCGCCAGTAAGCGTGTGCTTATGTTCACCGGTATTTGTGTTCCAGAGGCGTATGGTCCCATCGCCACTTCCGGTAGCAATGGTATTCCCATCAGGACTAAACGCTACACTCCAGACCCTACTCGTATGTCCTATGAGTGTTTTTTGGTGCGTGCCTGTTTTCGTATCCCAAAGTCGGATGGTGTGATCGCTACTTCCTGTAGCGATCGTCCTTCCATCAAAACTGAACGCTACACTCCAGACATCCCACGTATGCCCTTTGAGTGTCATCTTATGTTTTCCGGTATTTGCGTCCCACAAGCGGGCGGTATGATCGCTATTCCCCGTAACGATCATATTTCCGTCTGGACTGAACGCCACACTCCGAACCTCATCGGTATATCCTGTGAGTGTTTTCGTGTGTTTTCCAGTGTGTACGTCCCAAAGTGTGATGATATTCCTATTATCGCCACTAGTAACGATGGTGTTTCCATCCGGACTGAACGCTACGCTCCAAACACCCCAAATATCCTCAGTAAAGGTGTTTTTCTGCTTCCCGGTGTGTGCGTCCCAGAGTCGGACAGTGCCGAGGTAATGTCCAGTAGCGATCGTCCTTCCATCCGGACTGAACGCCACACTCCGAACCTCATCGGTATATCCTGTGAGTGTTTTCGTGTGTTTTCCGGTGTGTGGGTCCCAAAATCGGAGGGTGCCATCCGCACTCCCCGTAGTGATTGTGTTTCCGTCGGGGCTGAACGCCACACTGTCGATATACCGCGTATGTCCAATAAGTGTCCTCTTGTGTTCACCGGTATTTGTGTCCCAGAGTCCGATGGTGTTGTCGCTATTGCCACTCGCGAAAGTGCGACCATCAGGACTGAATACGATGCTATTGACGGAGAACTTGTCCTCGATGATAAGCGTTTTCTTGTGTGTGCCAGTGATCGCATCCCACAGTCGTATGGTACCGTCCCCGCTTCCGCTGACAATAGTTTTTCCATCCGGACTGAATGGGACGCTATTGACCTCACGCGTATGCCCTACGAGCGTTATTTTCTGTTCACCCGTATTTGCGTTCCAGAGTCGTATCGTGCCGTCCTCACTCCCACTTATGACTGTTTCGCCATCAGGACTGAATGCCATACTGAAAACCCTATTCCTATCTCCAGAGAGCGTTATTTGCTGTTCGCCAGTATCTGCGTTCCAGAGTCCGATGGTGCTGTCACTACTGCCACTGGCGATCGTCCTTCCATCGGGACTGAACGCTATGCTGAAGATCCCATCTGTGTGTCCGATGAGTGTTGTTTTAGGTATGCCTGTGACTCTATCCAATAGGTGAATATTGCCGTTACCACTCCCAATCGCAAAAGTCCGTCCATCGGGACTCAGTGCCATGCAGGAAATTCCATCTATATCCCCAGTGAACAAACCGGTCTCTTGCAGGGTAGTTGTATCGTAGAGCCAAATACCGATATTACTTGCGACAGCGAGGAGTGTGCCGTCCGAAGCGTATTGTATGCCTCGTATGCCACCTTTCCCGATTCGCGCGATGGCACCCTCAGGGAGTTCCCATTGTGGGTAGTCTTGGGCGAAGGTGTTAGATATGAGTAGGGTTGAGACGAGAATAAGCGTCAAGGAAGTAGAAAACAGATTCTTTTTCATTATCAAAGTTCTCTTTTCGATAAAACTGATACTACCAAACATTAGTCGTGATGTTAAGGAGATAACTCCCACAGAAGGACTGAACAGTCCAGACTTCCACTTACAAGCATTTTTCCGTCAGGACTAAACGCCACACTATTGACCAAAGACGTGTGCCCTCTGAATGTTTTCTTGTGTTTGCCTGTTTCAAGGTCCCATAGGTGGATGTTGCCTTCCGCTCCACCACTTGCGAGTGTGTTTCCACCGGGACTAAATGCTACACTAATGACCCATAGTGTATGTCCAAAGAGCGTTCGCTTGAGTTCACCTGTTGCGGCGTTCCACAAACGGATCTCACTATCTCCACCACCACTGACAATTGTATTTCCATCGGGACTAAATGCTACGCACTTAACCGGTTTTGGATGTTCCATAAGCGTTACCTTAGCTGTACCTACATCCCACAGTCGGATGGTACCGTCCGGACTCCCACTGACAATAGTTTTCCCATCCGGACTAAACGCGATGCTATTGATGACATCTATATGTCTAAGTTGTCCGGGGACCGTGAGCGGGGGCGTGAGCGTCTGTTTATGTTTACCGGTGTGTGCATCCCAAAGATGAATCCTTTCCATGCCACTGCCAGAAGCGATCGTTTTTCCATCGGGACTGAATGCCAAGCATTCAGCATAGCCTCTTCGTTCTATGGATGGAATTCTGGGTGTCTCTGTGTCTAAATCCCATAAATGAATACCCTCACGACTCCCACTGGCAAGTGTTTTTCCATCGGGACTGAACGCCAAATCATTGGTCCAAGCCGTGGAGCCAGAAATTGTTTTCTTGTGTCTCTTTGTTTGTACGTCCCATAGGTAGATGTTGCCTCTAAAACTATCGTTAGCAATTGTTTTTCCATCAGGGCTGAACGCGACACAATCGACCGAAGACAAGTAAGACAAGTACCCCACAATTGTTTTCTGGATCTCCCATGTTTCAACGTTCCATAGATAGATACCAGCTCTGCTGCCAGTTGCGAGTGTTTTTCCGTCCGGACTGAATGCTACACGCCTAATTCCAGGATACATTTTAGTGAGCATTTTCTTCAGGGTTCCGGTTTTTACATCCCAAAGGCGGATGGAGTCGTCAAAACCTCCACTAACAAGGGTGTTACCATCCAGACTAAACGTAATAACACTCCTGACATCCTCATGCTCAGTAAGGGTCATCTTCTGTTTCCCTGTATCAGCATCCCACAAGCCGATAGCGTATTTCCAATTTCCAGCAGCAATGGTTGCCTTTACAGCAGCAATGGTTTTCCCGTCTGGGCTGAAGACTACGCTTAAAACCGAACCCCTCTCGTCGGGAAAAGTCATCTTATGTTTGCCTGTTGGCATATCCCACAAGCGGATGCTGCCATCTGCGCTACCACTCGCCAGGCTGCTGCCATCGGGACTGAAAACCACGCTCCGGACCTCATCTGTGTGTCCGATGAGCGTTTGCTTGAGCTCCACCGTATGTGCATCCCATAAGCGGATGTTACCATCATCATTACTAACAAGCGTTTTTCCATCGGGACTGAATACAAGCGTATTAATTCTGAATCCATCGTATCTAATTCTGAGTTCATCGTCTGCTTCAATGAATCTCTTTTTTGTGGCTCCAATGAATATCTTCTTATGTGTGCCTGTGCCCTTATTCCTGACGTGGATGGTACCATCCGAACTTCCAGTGGCGATCGTTTTTCCATCCGGACTGAACGCCACAGCTTTGACTAATGCTGTGTGTCCGGTGAGTAGGTCAATCTCTCGGTAGGTAGATGTATCGTAGAGCCAGACCCCAATACCACTTGCTACTGCGAGTTGTGTTCCATCTTGAGAATATTTTATTTCGGCGATCCGACCTTTCCCAAATCGCGCGATGGCTCCCTCCGGGAGATTCATTTGTGTATAGTCTTCGCCGAAGGTGTTGGATAGCAGCAGAAATGAAATGAGAAAAAGCGTCAAAAAAGTGGAGAATAGTCTCATTTTCATTACAATTCTCATGTATTTGGTCGTCCGTATTTATACGTTTACACGCATATGCGTCAGCGGTTCCCAGCCGAGCAGACGTTTCGCTTTTGAGAGGTTGATTTCCTTCTGTTCATGGTCTCCCGCGATGAAGAAAGCATCAAAGCCTTCGTGTTCGACCGAGATGGCAGCGAGATAGGCAGTTGCCAAGTCTTGCTCATCTGTCCACCAGATATGCACCGAGGAATCTTTCGGTTGATTGTACCGCTCAAGCCACTGCTCGCGTGTAGATGGTCCGGTGATGCGCAAGGCGATGAGCGACATACCGTGTTCCCGCGCGAAGTATTCACAGACCTGTTCACCAAAACCCTTGGTTAACCCGTAGACACCGGGGTTATCGCGCGGCACGACATCTTCGTAAGGGAAGTTATTCCGCGTCCGCTCATGTACTGTGAAGGTGCTTGTATAGACAGCATGTCGGATACCTGCTTCCTTCGCGGCGTGTAGCACGATATGCAGCCCTTTTGCGTTCACCTCGTAGTTTGCGATGATGTCGCTGAAATCCGCGACAGAGGACCGATCGCTCGTCGGTTGCAGCATGACCATATAGACAAACGTATCCATCCCTTTTAACGCTTCCTGAACGATATTGGGGTCGGTAACGGATCCTTGGATATAGTCTACAGAGGTATCTTTAGGTGGGTTGGGGTCGAGCACTCGGAAATTATGATGGCTTTTCATATAAGGCAGCGTCATCGTTCCAACGTGCCCCGAACCACCTATGAGTAAAACATTCACTGTTTTTCTCCTATTTTATGCGTATTGCGTGACTTATTTGAATGTTTATTGGACGGTCAGTTTTAGTATCTGCTGCGATAGGCACATGTTACGGTAGTGTGGAGAAGTCCCATAGGAGTATCGTGCCATCTGTCCTCCCGCTGGCAAGCACTTTCCCATCCGGACTGAATGCTACACTTGAGACACCCCCCGTATGCCCCTTAAGGGTTTTGAGATGTTCACCCGTGTGAGCATCCCAAACACGGATTTCACCGCTCCAAGTTCCACTGCTGAGATGTCCGTTCCAATCATACCAGTCTCCACTAACAATAAGGTTTCCATCCGGACTGAATGCCACGCTTGAGACCACATCTTTGTGTCCTGTGAGGGTTTTGATGAGTTCACCTGTGTTGGCATTCCACAAGCGGACTTCCTCGCCCGCACTCGCCTTACCTTCATAACCCATCCAATGCCCGCTACCGCTGGCGATAGTATTTCCGTCTGGACTGAATACCACACTATTGACTACGGACGTATGCCCTGTGAGGGTTTTGATGAGTTCACCTGTGTTGGCATTCCATAGGCGAATTTCTTGACCCACACACGTACCCGAATTCTCACGCCCTCCCAAATATACTAACCTCCCACTGCCGCTGGCGATAGTATTTCCGTCCGAACTAAAAGCGACAGTGTTGACGTTTTCGACATGCCCTGTGAGGGTTTTGATGAGTTCACCTGTGTTGGCATTCCATAAGCGGACGGTTCTGTCGTCACCCGCACTGGCGATTGTTTTTCCGTCCGAGCTGAAAACGACACTATTCACCGAATCCGCATGTGCCATGAGCGTTTTGAGGCGTTTACGTGTACTGACATTCCATAAGCAGATCGTTCCGTCGTCACTGGCACTGGCGATAGTGTTCCCGTCCGGACTGAAAACGACGCTGTTAACAGATTTCGTATGTCCTATCAAAGTTTTGAGGCGTTGGTTAGTGTGGGCATCCCATAGGTGGATGTTGTTCCCACCACAACTAACAATTGTGTTACCATCTGGACTGAAAGCCGCATTTCCGATTGAACCTATATCTTTTCCTCTGAATTTATCTTCTGAACCTATATTTCTCGTAAGACTTTCGAGGAATTGAAAAGTATGAGCATTCCGTAGCAATATACCCATTTCACTTCCAATCGCGCATGTCCTGCCGTCTGGACTGAAAGCTGCGCTGAACGCGGGAACTTGAACCTCT
>PYIY01000210.1:39181-77016 GCA_003635195.1 Candidatus Poribacteria bacterium
AGGGTTCTTTGTTGAGACGGATACAATATATGCCATTATTGAAATACGGTGTTGCTTCGCCACGCTTGACGAGTTTTCTGGCGCGTGCAGCGTGTAGAGGCATGAGTTGTTGTCCGTCTTTGGTTTTCACAGGCACAAACATAAGTTTGTCTTCTCCCTTACGGGGTATATGTTTCCCCTTCCAGATCACAGTATCCAAGAAGAATCAGACTTTGGGAGCATCCGAAACGTCGTTTGAACTACCACGCTAAGATACTGCGATATGTTACTGTAGTCAACGGTTTACCTTGTGGAGTGGACGTTTGGTATACGCTTCGCACAAGCCCCCGACTTCAGTCGGGGGTTATTGACTAGGTTCCCTCCGTTCATGCTATCGGAATAAATTTGCGTGCTTCCTATAGTAGGTGTAACATGCTATTGGCATTAGAAAACATAGCGTAGGACAGCAATTTATTATGCTAAATAATGCACAGTTATTATACCTTATTTAGCGCGAAAAAGCAAGGTTTTTTTGAACATAATTGAGGACTAAACTTTGAACAATTTTTTATGAATTTTTATGTGCTAAGTTGGGTTAAAAGGAAAAACTTGAGAGATGCCTCTAACTTAATTAATGAAATTATTTGCACCAATTGTCCAAAAAACTGTGATTTAGACTCATGAACACACAAAACCCACAACCCTACACACAATGGGAGCTTCCCCAAGGTGCCTTAGCACGTCTCGGCAAAGGCGCGATAGCGGATATCCAGTATTCGCCAGACGGAACACGCCTTGCTGTTGCCACTTATATTGGTGTTTGGCTCCATGATGCGCATACTCGCACCGAACTCGCGCTCCTTAAACACGGACAGGATCAAGGTGCTATTTCGCTCGCTTTTTCGCGCGATGGCGCAACCCTTGTAACAGGAAATTCGGATAGCACAATTTCGCTATGGGATGTTCACACCGCGCAGCGTCGCACCACAATGACACTCGGAGATGATGAAGATGGGGCCTGGGCATTTGTAGTATCACCGGATGGTAACACTCTCATCAGTGCTGGAATGGACGGGAAAATTCGATTTTGGGACATTCACACCGGTCGCTTTCTTTTTCATGTTCTTGGACATGCGTATCCGATCAATGCCTTGGCGTTATCACCGGATGGCAAGATCCTTGCGAGTGGAAGTAACGACTTCACCATCAAACTCTGGGATGCACACACTGGAAGAGAACTCTCTACACTTACAGGACATACACATGGCGTTATGGCATTAGCATTCTCGCCCAACGGTATGAATCTCGTCAGTGGCAGTCGGGACGAAACGCTCTGCTTATGGGATACCACTACCGGTGAAAAACTGGAAACGCTCGCCACCGACATTGGGACTGTCGGTAATTTGGAGTTTTCACCCGATGGTACATTCCTCGCGAGTGGGAGTGGTGACCAGACCGTTCGGCTCTGGAGTGCGGATACAGGCACCGAACACGCAACGCTCACGGGACATAAAGATGGTATTTGCGGCATCTCTTTCTCGCCAGATGGTGCAACGCTTGCCAGTGCAAGCGGGGATCATACCATTCGTTTTTGGGATCCTGCTACCGGTGCAGAGAAGGCAATTATTGACGGGCATATCGAGTGGATTAATTCCGTAGCATTCTCGCCTGACGGGAGCCTCCTCGCCAGTGGCAGTGATGACGAAAAACTTCGGTTGTGGGATCTGTATACCTACACTGAATCTCAAACCTTCAACGGTCATGAATATCGGATTGAGGATGTTACTTTTTCACCGGACGGTGCTATCCTCGCCAGCGCGAGTCTGGATGAAAGGATTTGCTTGTGGAATGTGAACGCCGGCACCGAGACGGCGATCTTGGATCATACAGATATGGTTACCGCATTGGCGTTTGTCCCGAACGGCCCTACGCTCGCGAGTGGCGGTGAAGACAACGCTGTTCGATTATGGGATGTTGACACCGGAGACCAATTGGCAGTCTTAACGGGCCATACCGACATTGTTACGACAGTAGCATTTTCCCCAGATGGAAGAACGCTCGCCAGTGGCGGTGAAGATAATACAATTCGGTTATGGAATGCTACTACGGGTCATTATCTTACTGTGCTTACTGGGCATACCGATGCTGTTAAGGCAGTGACATTTTCTCCGGATGGAAACATTCTTGCCAGTGGGAGTTCGGACAATACCATTAGACTCTGGGATGTGAACAATTGTCAGCATATCGCTACCCTTACAGGCCATACCGATATTGTTGAGACGGTTGCGTTTTCACCGGATGGACGCACGCTTATAAGCGGCGGTGATGCTGAAGATAACACGATCCGTTTATGGGATCCTGTCACCAACCAACAGTGTGCAATCATTAAGAACTTTAGGGTTAGCACATTGGCATTCAGTCCTGATGGTAGGACGTTTGTCAGCGGTAGTGCAGATGGGACCATCCTCATCTGGGACCTCGCAACGGTTGAAGCTACGTATAATTTGGCATACCTTGTTTAGGTTTTTTATCAATAGGATTTGCGGACTGAAAACATTATTTAAACGATATGGACTTACAAACACCACAACCCTATACACAATGGGGACTCCCTCTGGGTGCCGTAGTGCGCCTCGGCAAAGGTACAATCGGAAGCATTCGGTATTCACCAGACGGAACACAACTTGCCGTTACCGGGTCTATGGGCATCTGGTTATACGATGTGCGCACTTGTGCTGAAGTTGCCTTTTTGAGGCCCGGGCAGAATCAGGGAACTCCCTCGCTTCCGTTATCATGGGGTGGCACAACCCTTGTCGGCGTAAATTCGGACAGTACGATTTCACTGTGGGATACCTACACCGGGGAGCGTCGAATTACCGCAATGAAGGACACAGAGGATGATGTGTGGGCAGTCGTGCTTTCACCGGATGGCACTACCCTTGTAACGGCGGGTTGGGATAAGAAAATCCGCTTTTGGGACAGCCGCACAGGTCGCCTCCTTTTCACTGTCATTGGACATACCGAGCCAGTTGGCGCGTTGGCGTTCTCTCCAGATGGCAAGACCCTTGCGAGTGGTAGTGAAGATAACACAATTCGGCTCTGGGATGCGCATAACGGTAGGCATCTTGCCACGTTTACTGAGCATACGGATTGGGTTGAGACGTTGGCATACTCTCCTAACGGTGTGATTCTTGTAAGTCGAAGTAGGAACGGAACGCTCTGTTTGTGGGATGTCACTACCGGTAAAAAGCAGGCGACCTTCGCTACAGACTTGAGCAGGTTTGTCGGTCATTTAGCATTTTCACCGGATGGCACCCTCATCGCGAGTGGTGGTAGCGGTCATAGGGTTCGGCTTTGGAACGCCGATACAGGCACCGAAGCAGCAACCTTCACAGGGCACGAAGACGTGGTCTATGCTACAGCGTTCTCTCCCGATGGTACAACGCTCGCCAGCGCAGGTGAGGATAGCACTATCCGGTTCTGGGATTTAACCAGCGGCACCGAAAAGGGTGTCATCACGGGACATTGGGAATGGGTCGGTTCCGTCGCGTTCTCACCTGATGGGAGCCTTCTCGCCAGTGGCAGCAATGACAGAACACTTCAATTGTGGGACACCCACACCTATACCGAATCCATGGCTTTTGATGGGCATCTCAAATTCATTGATCAAGTTGCATTTTCCTCCGATGGTACGACGCTTGCCAGTGCCAGTCGAGATGACAGGATTTTTGTGTGGGATATGAACACTGGTACTGATCGGGCAATCTTGCCAGGGCATACAGATATGACCCGCACATTAGCCTTTGCACCAAACGGTACGACGCTTGCGAGTGGTGGCGATGACGATACCGTTCGATTATGGGATGTTGATACCGGAGACCAATTAGCAGTTTTGACTGGGCATACCAGCCGAATCGATACAGTCGCGTTTTCGCCGGATGGCTGGACTCTCGCCAGTTCCAGTGCTGATGAGACGATTCGATTATGGAATGCCAACACAGGTCATCCTCTCACTGTGCTCAAAGGGCATACCACTATGGTTGAAGCAGTGGCCTTTTCGCCTGACGGTAGGCTCCTCGTCAGTGGAAGTTCAGATGAAACCATTCGGTTCTGGGATCCACACAACTGTCAACATCTGTCAACTGTACCAGTACCGAGTCATGTTTATGTATTGGCATTTTCACCGGATGGTAGTATTCTTGTCAGTGCTGGTCAGGATG
This sequence comes from Candidatus Poribacteria bacterium, assembly GCA_003635195.1. Lineage (GTDB taxonomy): Bacteria > Poribacteria > WGA-4E > WGA-4E > WGA-3G > WGA-3G. The sequence goes on from PYIY01000210.1 coordinate 43,381, forward strand.
AAAAAATTTATTTGTGGGATCCTGTCACCGGCGGTCAGCGCGCTGTTCTGAATGGACACACCTGTGATGTTGACACATTGGCATTCAGTCCTGATGGTAGAACATTCGCCAGTGGTGGTGCAGACGGGACGATCCTTATCTGGGACCTCACAACTGTCCAATCGACCTATAATTCAGCCTAACCTGTTTTGTAATAGCACCGAATTCCCCATATGGAGGGTATCTGCAAAGAAAAAGCGTCTGCATTTCCTTTTCTATAAAGCCCCATAGGGGTAGCATCTGTGTATGGTGTAACGGCATGCGATGTGTGCCGTTAATATTTTATAAGGCGTGCCTAATCCTTAGACAGAACTTATGCAATGCGCGCGCCTATTGCGTAAGTTTTAACCTTAAAAATATTTGATGGTACACAATGTGTGTCCACAATTTACAGGAGAAAAATGAACTATTTGAACATATTGAAAAATGCAAGTGTTTTGGTATTCGGACTCTTATTAATTTATATCTGTGGCTGTCAGCGAGTTCAGGATACGATTGTTTCAGAGCCACACGACGCGATGGGAGCTGCTCCAGTTAGCGTGAGTGTTGTCTATCCGGGGGACTGCCTCGGTGATTTTGCTTATTGCGATGTTCTCTATAACGGTATCCAAAAAGCTAAAACCGAACTTAGCGTTGAAATAACCGAAATGGAGAGTAATTTCGAGACATGGGATATGCAGCTGCGAGCAGCTGCTGAGCATTCAGGTCTTGTTATCACTTCTGGTTATCAGATGAGGGATCCCGTGTTACGTGTGGCACCAGAGTTTCCGGAGGTTATGTTTGTCATTTTTGATGCTGCGGTGGATCTACCGAATGTCGTCTCCTTCACGCATAGGGTAAACGAAGGCACTTTCTTACTCGGGGCGATCGCAGGGTTAAAATCGAAAACTGGAAAAGTTGGGTATCTCGGTGGCGCGAATGTGCCATTACTACACGAATTTGAAGCAGGTTATCTCGCTGGTGTCAAAGCAGTCAACCCAGAAGCGGAAATAATGAGGGGTTATGTCGCTGATGATCAGCAAGGTTTCTATGACCCAGTCAAAGGACAAGAGATTGCGACTACCCAATATGAGAGTGGTGTTGATGTGATTTACGCGATGGCAGATCAATCGGGGTTTGGCGCGATTGAAGCCGCCAAAATGGCGGAAGGCAGATATGTAATATGGAACTATATTGATATCACGGATGTTGCCCCAGGGATTGTCTTAACGGGACTACGTGTCGGCATCGACGCGTCGGCGTATAGCGTTATCCAAGAGTTCGCAACTGGGAGTCTGATGGCAGGCGTTCGTTCTCTCGGACTTGCTGAAGACAATGTCGGTTATCTGCTGACTGAAGGGAACAAAGGCTTACTTTCTGATGCCCTCCTTGAAAAGGTTGAAGCACTGAAGGCAAGTATTATTGTTGGTGAAATTGCTGCGCCAATGGTTCCAGAAACAGGGATTCAAGGTACGGTTATACCACCGACAACATCGGAAGATGATGACGAGATGGTTACGGAACCAAATGTTGAGGGGACAATTGTAGCACCTGTGGGAGGTGCACCAGATACACCGTAACGTCAATTTTCCTTTGCTCCGGAACTACCACCGGAGTCGGGGAGAAACTGATAAAGAACGGATTTATTCCGTCTTATTTCCGATACTTGCTGGCGAGGTTTCTAACCTCGCCATTTTAAATTACGGTTTGGTATCGGTATTGACGGGCGGTTCGTCGTTGTTGAGAAACCGTTCGATGGTGTTAATCGTTGCCGGACTCGTGCGGAAATCGGCGACCCACGGTTCACGGAAGTATGCCTGTTTCTCACGTGGTAAGGCAGAGAGCACTTCGGGTGGGGTCTTCAGCCGATGCCAATGCGTTGCGAGATGCGCATAAGCGTTTAGCACTGCTATGCGTGGTGTCTCCCGCTGCCACACGGGACCTGCATGACACAGGTTTTCCGTAAAGAAGATTGCGCTGCCAGCCGGGCATTCATACGTCATCAGGAACGGGCTCCGTTCACCTTCCTCTAACGACATGTGATCTGAATGCATCGGAAAATTGGATTTGTGGCTGCCTGCTATGAAATGTGTCCCTCCGTCTTTCTTACTGACATCCGTGAGTTCAAAGACGACGCGCACCATCCCCGCGTGAATCCGTCCGTTATTAACACGGTACCCGAAGATCGGATCGCCTTGTTGCGGTCCGCCACCGTGAAGTCCGCCGTGTGCCTGCCCTTTTTCACGCCAGACAGAGGAGCAGTTCTCTAACCGGACATCGGGTCCAATAATTTCATGCAATACATCAAGGACCTTCGGATGATCAATGAGGACACTCGCGGGACCACCCAGCACAGCGCGTTGTTCTGGCGGTAAAGATTCTGGGTTGTGGTGTATCCGCTCAATCTGATCAACGATTGCGTCCACTTCGTCGCGTTCAAGGATCGCAGGACGCACGAGGAATCCGCTCAAGTCAAATCGAAATTTTTCTTCATCAGTCATAAGTCACATCTCCTTCCATAACTCTTTTCGGATAGTGGATTATAGCGTGTTTCCGTTTTCTTTGTGGTGTCTATTTTCAGAGAGCACCAAGATTTAAGGATATGCCTATCCTCTCAAAACTAAAGCGAGATTCTTCGGTTCGCCACATTTGCGTCTTTTAATTGTTGGCTTCTGACTAAGGAAGCGAATTTTAGCACGCTCGAGTTCGCGGAGTTCAAATCTGTCAATACGTTTACCATGGAACAGAGTAGGAACACACGTAATTTCGAGTCTGTTTAGTGCTGCATTCGCCTCCTTAGGCAACTTTCCAAACATTTCTGAGACGAAGTCGGCTCCGCTTTGCAGCTGATCGGCTACTGTTGATGTTTTAAAAGCTCCACTTTTGAGTTCTATGAGAACAACAACCAAATTACTTCGAGAAGCATCGCCACAGAAGAGAACATAGTCACATCGTTTTGTGTCTATTTTACGCTGTTCAAATTCGCATTCAAGGTTTACGATAATTCGGTCAGAGGGGGTGTCAGTTAGATATACGCGACATCCATCTCCACTACAAGATTTGCTAATGCATTCCTCATGTACTTGCTTCCCGATTTCTGCGAGAAGCTCCATTAGTCCCACTCGCTGCTACCTCCTATCCGGCTTTCTCAAGTAAATCTTGGAGGTTAACAGACCGATCATAGAGTTTATAAGCCACGTCTTCGTAATCTTTCGGTTCTATGCCTTCAGTGGGGTCAAATGGAATCTGTTGCACTATCCCATCCTTTTGGAACCACCACGTGCCTACTTCTTCTGGTAGCAGCCAGTGTATTGATTCCACCTTTTTTAGGTGCGATACACCTTTTCTTTTGAGGTCTCCTATCCGAATCAGATTCGCTATTTCTTTGAGCAGCCAGTCGCTGTGCGTTGTCACAACCACGCGCACACCAGCGCGGACTAAGCCAGCAAGGGTTAATGCTATCTCAGTTTGCCCACCGGGGTGCAGGTGCGCCTCCGGTTCCTCAATAATAAGTGTATCACCAGGACGGATTCCGCCGCGCAGAAAGAGCACAACAGGGGCGAGTTCAGACACCATTGACGCTGCGCGTGTAAGACGGACTTCTTTTCCCATTTCTTGTGGCTGGTAAAGGAATTCCGGATATCCGCTCGGTGTAGGTTTCATGAGAATCCGCCCAGCGAGTACTTCAGATTCCAAGGCATCGGCAAGATGCTTCATTCCTTCATCAGGTTCATCAGATTCCTCGTAGAGTATAAGTTGTTTCATAAAATCTGTGACGATCCCTGAAAACGTTGGAACCTCCAGCGGTGTGAGACCCCCACGAGTCGCCCGCTCAACCAGTGAACTTGCAATCACCCGGTGACTCTGCATAATCCCACTTCGGGCGGCTGGTAAGTAGAATCTCTCCCTTTTAAATTCTCGTTGAGCACTAAGTACGGGAAGGATATCGTGAGAACTGAGTACTTCTCTTAACCCTGTCCTATGATAGATACGAAGAACAACATCCTCGTTAACTAAACCATCCATAATGATGTTTGACTTGAAAGCCTTTATATTGAGATACCATATATTTTTATTTTCCTCAGAGATCCTTAGGGATACTTTCATTTCATTGTGTTGATTTTGTGTTAACTGGATTAGATCCTCAATTGTATTGAGATCAAAACATCGTTTAAGTTCGTTTTCAAAAATTCCTGAATTCTTGATGGTTGATTGCACCTCGTCACGAGTTTGTTGAGGCAGGTCAGAAAGTTTGAGGGTCTCTCTAAGTTGTTGTTTGTCCAGGATTCGTTGTGACATATCTGAAACTTTAATTTTCTGGTGGGTTTTACGTAATTCCTCCACTGCTGTGCGAGTTTCTTGATCTATTCTAGTTTTTTCTAATTCAAGCAGAGCGGGTAAAATAGCTGTTAGGAGGTGGGATGGAAATCGTGAAAAACCATTAAAAACGCCGTGCAACGCATAGATTAACGTGGAAAAGTAAGTTTTCCCTGTGTTGCTTGGTCCGACAAACACTGTCAAGGGTTGGAGGTCTATTGTGGCTTCTGCAATCGGCCCGAAATTCTTAACAGCGATTTCAACATTCGGATGCTGGGGTGTTTCGGATGTTTTTGGTGTTTTTGTTTCTTCCATTGGAGTTTCTCCTTTGAAAGGATGAATCATTGCAGCTTACCGTCAACCCACAATTCATATTCAAAGGACCATACCCGATAAAAAATCCGGACAATATAGGGCAAATCATCGACTTTGAAGCGATGCTCAAGTCCTGTGTCAAATAATTTACGGGATCTTTCGTAGACCAATTCAGCATCAACATAGATATGTACCTTGCCTGACCATGTATTCCAATGATCAACGCGAACAGTATGAGAATTTTCGGTTTCTACTAACCATTGGCGAGTCGTCATAAAGGCATGCCTCCTTGCTATCTGTCAGCGTGCATCTTCTGAACAGCATTGACCAGTTTGTCCGCGCCGAACCGCACGACATCTGTTGCGGGCAATCCTGTCTCTGCTTCTGCTTGACGAATCGCTTCACGCGCGTCATCCTCAGACAAATCAAAGCAATTTAACGCCAGTCCGATGACTTTAGCAGGTTTTATCGGTGCAGCTAATGTCTCATAGTGGGCGATCATCTCAGTTAACGATGGCAACGGTACCGTATACCGCGCAACCGCGTCACGCGAGGGTTGATGACAGAATATCATCGCATCCGGTAGGCTGCCGTGCAGTAGGCTTAACGTTACGCCTGAATAGCCGGGATGTACCAACGAACCTTGTCCTTCAACGATAAGCAGCTCGTGGTTTTTCGCACCTGCAAGCACGATTTCCTCCGCTGCACCGGCGGTGAAATCAGAAACGACAGCATCAATCGCAATCCCCCAACCCCAGACCATAATCCCATTCTGTCCCGTCGGACAGAATTCTGCGTTGACCCCACGTTCCCGCGCAGCACGTGTCACCTCTATGCCGGATAGCATCTTTCCGACACGGCAATCTGAACCCACAGTCAGGATAACCGTGGCATCAACCTCATCGGCTTTGCACGTTGCAACGGGTAGATCAGGGGGCGGTTTTCGGGCATCCCATAAAACCACATCGTTTGCTATTGCCAGTTCAGACAATTCTGCGTCCTCACTCAGGAATTGGTGGAGACCGCTCATGATGTGCAAACCGTTGTGTATTGCTTCGCGGAGGATAGCGCGCCAAGGGTGTGGTAACTCGCCGCCGGGTGGGGCAATGCCGATAGCGAGCATCGTCGGATTAAAAGGCATCGCCGCAGCGAGATCGCGGACAATCGGAATCCCTTCCCCAATCTCAATAACTTCGCTGACATCTCGTCCTGCGTTGGCACTATCAATAACTGCGACAACATTGTCAGGGAGATAGCGGACGAGCACCGTAGCGGTCTTTGATTCAAGGACACCGAACGAACCTTCGGCAAGAATCGCTATTCTGTGTGATTTCGGTTGTAACTGCTGTTCCATTTTTCGAGTCGTCATTTCAGGTGGAATGGATATACTTGTAGATTAACACAAATCACAATCAATTTCAAACTGAAAACCGACAACTATTAAAGAAATTGCCGGAGGTACCTACCACCGAGGGCGAAACCGTCTAACCCAGGGGCACCCCGATCCTCGTTTTCGACACACAGCACATAGTCGTAGCCGGATTCCTGCAGCGCGCCTGTAATCGTACCCCAATTCAATTGCCCGCGTCCGGGTACCCGATATTGCCACCACCAGTTTCCGATGATACCTTGTCGGAACTTCATGTGCGGACTGATTTCACAATCCTTCACATCCGCATAATACCACTTCCCGTTGAACATACGGATAGCGTCCTCAGCGGGTAGAATGCCCATCCATAGCCAGTGCGATGGATCGCAAGAAAGACCTAACGCGTCTGACGGAATCGCATCGAGGATACGTTCCCACATTTCGGGATTACAGGCGATGTTACCCATCCGAACGGCACAATCAAGCGCAAGCTGCACACCTTTCCCTTCGGCGAATCGGACGACAGGTGTCCACATCTCCTTGAACCGTCCGACGAGTTCAACGGACCGATCACCGGGGTTTCCTGGTTCTGAAGAGAACTGTCCGTAAAAGTGCCAACTGACGGGACTCCCCGCATACGTCACGACCACTGGTGCGCCGAGGATATGTGTCGCTTCGATTGCCTGCATTAGTGTGTCGCGAGCACTTTCCCGTTTTTCTGCGTCGTCGTCAAGAAGGTTACAGTGAGAGGTTAAGGCTGCGAGGTAGATACCGTTGGCATCTAAAATTTCCTTGACTGCTTCGCCGCCGGATTGTATAATGGCACTCGGTTCAAAAGTGCCAGTAGCATTCGGGCGGATTGCATCAAATCCGTTCGCTTTTGCCCATGCTGCGCAGTCGGGGAGGCTCCAACCGCCGTTGCCTGCGCTGGTGCTAAAACTTAAATCCATGATTTTCCCCTTATGATATTGAGGACTTTCTACGTATGCGAATTCTGTATGAAGATAATCTTACTGAAAAACTGTTTGGACTCTATAATCAGTTGCTCGCGCAACACGGAAACCGTAAGTGGTGGCCCGCGGATACACCGTTTGAAGTGGCACTCGGTGCAATCCTAACACAAGCGACATCGTGGCGCAATGTCGAAAAAGCGATGGAGAATCTCAGAAACGCTGGTGCCTTTACACCCGAAGAGATAGCCTCTATCAGCCAAGCTGCATTGGAGCGATTAATCCGACCGTCGCGCTACTTTCGTATGAAAGCACAAAAGGTGCGCGCATTTGTGGATTATATCACGGAGCGTCCCATGCCCGTGATGTTTCGGCAGGATGTCCCTGAATTACGTGAAGAACTGCTCTCCATCTACGGTGTCGGTCCCGAAACAGCGGATACGATTATTCTCTACGCTGCGGGTAAACCGAGTTTTGTTGTTGATTCTTATACCTACAGACTTTTCTCGCGACTGGGATGGATTGAAGGGAGATACGATTATGCTAAACTCCGCGCTATGTTTATGGACAACTTACCCCACGATGTGAATCTCTTCAACGAATATCATGCGTTAATTGTCGGACACGGTGCAAGGGTCTGTCATAAAAAAACGCCGAGCTGTCAAGAGTGTCGCTTACGGACATCTTGTGACTATTACAAGTCGTCTGAGTGACAAAGGAGAAAGTTGGCTTCAGTGCGTGTGCGGCTATAGTTTTTCAAAAAAGTCCGCTTCTGTCAGAATTGGGATGCCCAATTCTTCCGCTTTTGCGTATTTGCTTCCTGCGCCTTCGCCAGCGATGAGGTAATCCGTCTTGCTTGTCACACTTGATGTAACTTTACCGCCCCGCGTCTTAATCTCTTTAGATGCCTCCGTGCGCGTCATCCCCTCAAGGCTCCCCGTAACAACGAACGTTTTCCCACTAAAGAAGCTGTCGGTCATCATACTCGCTTCCGTGCGGGTAGCGTCTGCTGCTACCGTAAAACATTGTAAGTCGGCTTTCCGTAATTTATCAATCAACGGCTTATTTTGAGAAAAGAAGTTAACAACGCTTTCCGCTATCTGCGGACCGATACCGTCTACGGATTCAATTTCTTCCAGTGTCGCTGTGCTAAGTGCGTCTAAGGATAAAAAACGTTCAATGAGCAGCTCCGCGACAGTCTCTCCGACATGGAAGATACCGAGTCCAAAAAGCACTTTCTCTACTGGTGCCGTCTTGCTGTGTTCGATTTGATGGACAAGGTTGCGTGCAGATGGAACACCCATGCGTTCCAGTTTGCTTAATGGTTCTACCTCCAAAGCATAAAGATCGGCAACATCGCGAACCAATTCTTTATCCACCAATTGGTCAATTGTAGCGGGCCCGAGACCTTCAATCTGGAGTGCGTTGCGCGAAGCATAGTGCGCAATACGCCGTTTCAATTGTGCGACACATGCCATGTTCACGCACCGGACTGCAACTTCGTCTTCAGTACGTTGGACAGCGGTATTGCACACCGGACACTCGTCGGGAAGTCCAAAAAGCTTTTCATTGCCGGTACGTTCTGCTGTCAGTACCTCAACAATTTTAGGGATAACATCCCCGGCGCGTTCGAGCACAATCCGGTCTCCGATCCGGATGTCTTTCGTTTGAATCTCTTGCTCATTGTGTAGGGTAGCATTTGTGATTGTTGCACCAGCAAGCAACACAGGTTCCAAAATCGCAACCGGTGTCAGTACGCCTGTTCTTCCGACTTGAACTTCAATGTCTTTTATCGTTGTGATGGCTTGCTGGGCATCAAACTTGTAGGCGATTGCCCAGCGCGGATATTTGGAGGTCGCGCCAAGTTCACGTTGTTGGGAAAATTGGTTAACTTTTACGACAACACCATCGGTTTCATAAGGGAGGTCATGGCGTTCTGTTACCCACTGCTCGTAGTAGTGCTGAACGTCATCTATGGATTTATGGCAGGCGGTATGTGGATTACATTTCAATCCCCAATGCTTCATCAGTTTGAGCGATGCTGTATGCGTTGCGACTTCAACGCCTTCCGCATAATTGAGGGTATAGATGAAAATATCTAACGGACGCGAAGCAGTAATAGAGGCATCTTGCAGCCGTAGCGAACCGGCAGCGGCGTTCCGAGGGTTCGCGAAAGGTGGTTCGGCTTCTGCCTCGCGCTGCACGTTAATATCGTTAAGGAGATGCTTCGGAATGAAAACTTCACCGCGGACTTCTAAGACCGGAGGGAGTGCTGTTTCTGTGTCTACAAGCCGTAATGGCACAGAACGAATCGTTCGTAAATTATCTGTTATATCTTCGCCGTATTCACCATCACCGCGCGTGAGACCTCGTGTAAATACACCGTTCTCATAGATTAACGAAACACCTAAACCGTCTATCTTTAACTCTGTAATATATTCGACAGGTGCATCTTCTAACAATCGCCGGACGCGTTCTGCAAATTCGCGCAGCTCCTGTTTGTCATAACTGTTGTTCAGGCTGAGCATTGGGTTGCGGTGCGGTATGCGGGTGCCTAATACAGCACCGCCACCGACCCGCTGCGTCGGTGAATCCGGTGGGATAGGTGTATCAGATGCTTCTTCGAGTGCCTCAAGCTGCCTCATAAGCACATCGAATTTGGCATCAGATATTTCCGGCTGGTTTTCGATGTAATATTTATGCTCATGATGACGTATTAACGCCCTCAGATCGTTAATCTCTCTTTGCATGACACTTTATTCAGGACTTATTCAAAAGTCCTTCTATGCTCCCTTCGTGGATCCTAATGTTAACCGTAGCCTTTGTGTTGTTATTTGATAGTATTATAGGTGTGTGAGATCCCAGACCAGCACGGTCTGATCGCCACTCGTGCTTATGAGCGTCTGACCATCTTCACTGAATAATAGATGTTGTACCCATCTCGTATGTCCTGTGAGCGTTTTCTTTTTCTGCCCTGTGACTGTATCCCACAGGTGGATAGGACCACGCCACATTCCACTTGCAAGGGTTTTTCCATCGGGACTGAAGGCAACTTTCCAGACGAATCCGGCTCCTTCAACGTGATTGTGATTCCAATCTTGATTCATGAGGGTTTGTTTATGCTTTCCTGTGGTTACATCCCACAACCGAATCGTTTTGTCCCGACTCCCACTTGCGAGGGTTCGGCTATCCGGACTAAAAGCGATGCTAAGAATACCATCCCTATGCCCCGTGAGGGTTTGCTTATGCTGTCCCGTGGTTACATCCCACAGTTCAATATTGAGATGTCTTCCCAACTTATCTATCGGCCAATCTTTAAATATGATTGCAATGGTTCGCCTATCGGGACTAAAACTTGCAGAGGATACCTCACTTGTGTGCTCCAGATGCCGTCTTTTTAGGCATTATCTCTTTGACTGTGTACTTACCCGTAGGAATATCCAACAGGTGAAGGCGTACCGGATCATAGACTGAATGCCAATCAAGACCAGCGAAAGTTTTCCTATCCAAATAACGTGCTCCCATATACATCCAATCGCTTTCAAAAGTTTGATTCCGGTGTAGCGTTTCCACGTCCCATAGGTAGAGGATACCGCGCCTTTTATTGTTGATCCCCCAACTCACGAGAGTCTCTCCGTCCGAACTGAATGCCACGCCCGAAACGCGTTTCTTGGGGCCTTTAAGCTTTTTTGAGTTTATCTGTGTTAACATTCCATAAACGGATAGTACTATTATAAACCGGCCAGCTCATAAGGTGTTTCCCATCAGGACTCAGTTTTGCTCCCGCAATACCTTTCCTATGTCCCTTGAAGGTTTTCTTGTGTTTACCGGTATGGATATTCCACAAATGGATTGCATTGCTGCCCCAACCCAGACTCATGAGTGTCTCTCCATCCGGACTCAGCGACACATTTCTAAATTGATGTCCATATCCTATCGTTCCTTTTTTATCTTCGCCTGTCCCAATATCCCACATACGAAGAGTCCCGTCATAATTTGAACTTACAAGTGTTCGGTTATCTGGACTAAACGCGACGCGCATAACCTTATTCTTATGTCTCTGAAGTGTTTTCTGTTCTTTGCCAGTATTTACATCCCAAAGTCGGATGGTTTCGTTAACGTTGTAGCTTGCGAGAATTGTTCCATCTGGACTGAATACAAGGTTAGGGATATAACGACTATCTGTTATGATTGTTTGTGTTTCTGTTCCTGTATTTATATCCCAGAGTCGAATCGGCTCGTTCCTATTTGTAGTTGCGAGTAGCCGTCCATCTGGGTTAACGGATACTACAAGCTGACCGCTTGCAGGTTGAATCGTGATTGTTTGTACCTGTTTCCGTGTAGTAATATCCCATACTCGGATAATGCCATCCCTACCCCAACTCGCTACAGTTTTCCTATCCGAACTGAATGAAGTTTTACTGCCACCAAGCATAATGTAAGGGAGGTGGTCGAAGTCTATTCTTCTGTTTTCAAGTGCTATGGGAGGTTTCTTGCGTACACCAGTGACTATATCCCACAAGTCGAGATTGTAAAAACTGGTAGCTGCGAGTATACGACCATCTGCGGTAAAGGACACACTATCAACGCCAAAACTATATTCGCGTCTTGTGAAAGTGTGCTTCCGTTCTCCCGTAGAAATATCCCATACCCGGATAGTGCCATCCTCACAGGCAGCAGCGAGAGTTTTCCCATCTGGTGTAAAGGATATACCATTAATAACAGAGGCATGTGCTGCAATTAAAGATTGTGGTTCAGCAGTATGTACATCATAAATCCATACACCGATATCACTACCGACTGCTAACAGATTGCCATCTGGAGAGTACCGCATAACATTGACGCGCCCGCTGCCAATGCGTGATTTCGCGCCTTCAGGTAAGTGCCATTGTGGAGAATCAAAATGTAAAGTGTCGGGGACATCTCGTTCAGGGACGAGATATAGGGTTAAGATAATTAGCACAATACCGCAAATCAAAAGGATAGGGAACAATACCTTTTTCATCTGGTAATTTCCTTTTGAGACGTTAGGCAATAGACGTTTAAAACTAACAGGACTTATGCAAAGACCCTTTTGTGCTCCCATTCCTATGCTATGGTTACATTTCGTGAAGGCGCAGTTCCTGTGCACCTACTGCCTCGCGAATTGGATTTTTTTAAGTAGTCGAAGCAAAAACAGATTGCACAAAGCATGTACAAATTCACTTAGATTCTGGAAAATTGCGTAAGTCCTATCCAGTTTTAGAAGAATTATAAGCGACCTGAACTGGTCGCAAATAACCTATTTCCGTCACTGTGTATGTGCTGACAAATCGTTTGCGATCGTTAAGCGTCTTTGACGCGTAAAGGTGCGTGGACGGGTAAACCCTTCACCTGTCGGTCCTGCAATTGTCATTGCTAAAAAGCCTTCGCCTTCCAATCCGCAGGACGCATAGGACGGCGCATTAATAACCGTTACACTGCAGTCCATTGCTTTGTTGAATTGCGTGATACGTTTCGTGTTATTGGTATGGAGTACTGCGGTGTGTCCACGTCCCCCCTCTGCTCTCACTGCACCTGCCAACGCCTCATCGAAATCGCCACACCGCACAACAGGTAGAATCGGCATCAGGTATTCGTTAATAACAAAGTCGTGGTCTGCCGGAACTTCTACGACGATTGCGACAGTCTGCGCGGGGGCTGTAATGCCTGCGGCACTTAAAATGGTCGTCGCATCTTTGCCGATGTATTCCTTGTTCGATTCACCTTTTTCGGTGACGACGGCCTCTAATGCTTCAAGTTGGTTCGCGTTCAACAAATAACCGCCGTTTTGTGTGAGTGATCGGACTGTCTCATTCGCAACGGATTCGATGACAAAGAGTGCTTTCTCACCGATACAGAGAAGGTTGTTGTCGAAACTGGTGCCTGCGATGACGTGCTTTGCTGCTTCCTGGATCTCCGCGGTTTCATCAACAATCGCGGGCGGATTGCCGGGACCAGCGGCGATTGTCTTTTTGCCGCTTGATAACGCTGCCTTCACAACGGAAGCACCACCGGTTGCGACAAGCATAGCGACGTCCGGGTGTTCCATGATTTCCTTAGCTGTCCGTAGACTCGCATTTTCAACAGAGGTGAGCAGATTCGGGGGGGCACCTGCCTTAACAATCGCTTCATTGATGACGTGCATTGTTTCTTCAGTGCAGTCCCGCGCATTTGGATGCGGACTGAAGACGACAGCGTTCCCTGCCGATAGCATTATAATCGCGTGGTTAATCACTGTTGATGTCGGATTTGTGGTAGGTGTGATTGAATTGATAACCCCAAACGGGACGTATTCGATGAGCAGTGTTCCTGAATCCCCTGATATTGATTCCGAGATAAGATCTTCCACACCGGGTGAAAGTGTTACGGCACCCTCGTTTTTCATCACTTTATGTGCCGCATTGCCCATATTTGTATCTTGTACTGCTAAGTCAGCGAGCCGTTTTGCATTCGCAAGCGAGACCTCTTTGATGGCTTCAATAATTTCGCGTCTTTTGGCGAACCCAAGTTTAACGAATGCTGCCTGTGCCGTCTTTGCGGCTGCGATAGCGTCCGTGGCTGTCGCGAAGACCCCTGCCCGCGAAGAACTCCCGCTAACGGGTGTCGTAGGCTGTACTGTCGCCGCCCTGTCTTGTTGCAGTGTTCTCAAGACCTGAGAAACAATTTCTTCAATCTGTTTTTCGTCAATCTGTGTCATTCAGCCCTCCAATACCTCATAGCGCAGGAGGCGCGCTTAAGGAGAACATAGCAAAACCACTGGGCGGCACCATAGATACGGGACCCGTGGCAATGTTAACATGTTCTCTGGTAAAGCGGAGTAGGGCAAAGGCGAGACAATCATCCCCGCCCTACAAAGCCAATTTATTTTCTGCTACGCTACGCTTCTTCCGAGTTCCCGCCATTTCCGCCGAGAATAGTCTCCACATCTGCATGTGGGCGAGGGATGACGTGTACCGATACCAATTCGCCGACCGCTTTTGCGGCTTCTGCCCCAGCATCTGTCGCGGCTTGCACCGCCCCAACATCTCCGCGAACCATCACGGTGACAAAACCGCCACCGACCTGTTCTTTTCCAATTAATTTGACGTTTGCGGCTTTCACCATGGTGTCGGCAGCTTCAACTGCCCCAACGAGTCCGCGTGTTTCAACCATTCCTAATGCTTCATTGCGCATGTAGTAAACTCCTTATCTGTAGAAAATAGAATGCAGGACACCGTACAGCGTACCACTGATATGTGTTTGTAATTTTGCTATAGTGTAGGTACGCGCATAGGTACCTTGATCAAATATGCTCGTTAATAATGATACTACAAAATCCACATTTCTGCAAGTCAAATTTTAATGCGAGATTATCAGTTTTGGTAAGATTAACCTTATGAAAGGATACATTTATGGATGGGATAAACCATAGAGACCTTACCAATCAAGGAGCTATCTATCTCTTTGATTGACGACTGATAACCGATAACTGATAACTGATAACCGTTTTCCAATTTTATCTTGACTTTTAACTGGAATTCTGATAGAATATTATAGGCTTTGATATGAGTTGATCAGAAACTTTTTAAAGCGAAGCTGGAGTACCTCACTGTCCTGTCACTTGAAAGGTAGTTGTGCGGATCCGGAGGCATTAAAATTTCGGCGAAGTTAGCAAGACGGAACGTATTATTAAATAGCCAACGAAGGAGAACTCATTTTGAACAAGAATTTGGAGGCAAAGCAGGAAGCCGCACTCCGAAAAATCCTGTCAGAGGTGCCAGAAACCTCGACGTATGCACCCGTAACAGATTCCTTGAATAGGGCAACTGAGTTAGGAGAGGATAAAATTGCAGCGGTACTTAACGGTTTCAGTTCGATGCCCCAATCCACAACCGTTTTCGCGAATCCGGTGCTACACAAAGCCGTCGTTGATTGTGACGGCACACAGATCACCTTGAATATCCGCAGTTTTGCCATCCGCGGTATTGTGTCTGAAAGTGAAATTGTCGCAGATAAACTCAGCCCTGCAGCTGTTATTTTCGCAGGACTTTTCGGTAGGCGACCTGAAACGGATGACAGCGGGGTTGATGAAGCAGCGGTATTGTCGGACTTAATAGATAAGAAATTTTATGAATTCATCACCGCACGCAGAGAGAGTCTAACCGGTGAACAACGCCTCATCAATCAGGTCGCAGAATTTGCTAAAGCCTTTCCTGAAGCCGGTCCCGAGGCTGCCATTCAACACTTCTCAACACTCCGTAAACTCGGTGTTCCAAATCAGCAAGGAATTAACAGCACACGGGAACCCGATTCACTCCTGCTTGAATTGATTGAAACACACATGGAGAATGTCGCTGTAGGCACAGTTTCTGCGTATATGCGGCATCAACTCCGAGAGAACCCAGCACTACACCCTCAAGTCCTCGCAATGCGGGCGACCGATCTCATCACCGAATATGAGAAGAATAGAAAAACCGCCTTCCAAACCTGCTACAGTCTCCTTTTAGGGCGCGAAGCAAGCACCGTCGAAGCAGATATTTTAGAGCGGATGGGAGTCATACAGACCCACCACGGTTCTGCGGGGTCCAACGTTGTCGCGCGCTATCTGGCTACTTTGCACACCGGTGCGGTCTCCGACTTTTTTGTTGCTGCACAGATGGCTTTGGATGGTGATCGGCATTTCGGTGCTATCCACGACATGACAACATTTATCAATCAAATCGAATCACTGGATGCTGATGCCCTTGAAAAGGCTATCTATGAACGGATGCAATCCGCACTACCGACCTTCGGACACCCAGAAATCGCCGCCGCCGGACGTGCTGATGAAATCCAGCAAGATCCGAGACCTGCTATCTATTTCAATCCGTTCCTTGAGGCTATTGACAACGGCGAAATTCAACTCAGCGACAAGCAGAAAAAGCGATTGGCTATTATCCAACGTATTTATCAACTCGCCTTCGTTGAGGGCTTCGTCCGCCCAGGACGTGAAAACGAGCCACCGCTCCGTTTAACGCCGAATACTGATTTCGGCGGATGGGCAGTCCAAGAAGGATTGGACATCTATGAAAGCGACAGAACGCTATTGACCTACATCTTCCGAGGCTTCGGTTGGATGATGGATGCCCGCGAACAACTCCCGTTGAAAATTATCCGCCCTGTTATCCCGCCACATCCAGATGTCATTCCAAAACCTGCTGATGATACAACAATTGCGGATGAAGTTGTAGCATTACACAACCGGATGGCAAGCACGAATGCCTTTTAGCGAGGAATAATCAGTGATTGAATTAGACGAATTAACAGCACCAACAGAGGGTGAAAGAATAGGGTATGTTGACAGGCAGCTTGTCGTACCGAATGCGCCTATTATCCCTGTCATTGAAGGCGATGGTATCGGACGAGACATCATGAAGGTGGCGCGTCGCGTTGTAGATGCAGCTGTCCAGACGGCTTACAACGGCGAAAAACGGATCGTTTGGTTTGATGTCTACGCTGGCGAAAATGCCATGGCAAAATACAACGAATGGCTGCCACAGGATACCTTTGACGCTATTGAATACTTCCGCGTTGCTTTAAAGGGACCACTGACGACACCTGTCGGCGGTGGTTTTCGGAGTTTAAACGTGACGTTACGTCAGGTGCTTGAGCTCTACGCGTGTGTCCGTCCTGTGCGTTATTTCCAAGGTGTCCCCGCACCGGTCACACATCCCGAAAAGATGGATGTTGTTATCTTCCGCGAGAATACGGAGGATGTCTACGCCGGTATTGAGTGGGAACAAGGCACCCCCGAAGTCAAAAAGGTGATTGAACTGCTTCGCTCTGAAATGGGTGTGGAGATCCGCGAGGATTCCGGTGTTGGTATAAAACCGATTAGCATTTTCGGCACAAAACGATTGGCACGCATGGCGATCCAATACGCAATCGACCACAATAGACGCAGTGTCACTTTTGTTCACAAAGGCAACATCATGAAGTTTACCGAAGGTGCGTTCTGCGCGTGGGGATACGAACTCGCCAAAGAGGAATTCGCTGAGCAAACCATCACGGAAGACGAACTCTACAGCGATTATGACGGTAAGTGTCCCGAAGACAAAATTATCGTCAATGACCGGATCGCCGATAGCATGCTCCAGCAGATTCTCACACGGACCGATGAGTACGATGTGATTGTCACGCCGAACTTGAACGGCGACTATCTTTCTGATGCTGCGGCAGCGCAGGTTGGTGGTATCGGTATGGCACCCGGCGGTAACCTCAGCGACGAAGTCGCGCTCTTTGAAGCGACACACGGCACCGCGCCGAAATATACCGACCAAGACGTTGTCAATCCGGGTTCACTGATCCTTTCAGCAGTGATGATGCTGGAGCATCTCGGTTGGCAGGCAGCCGCAGACTTGATTATCAACGGACTTGAAAAAACCATCCTCCAAAAGCGAGTCACCTATGACTTGGAGCGTCTCATGGAAGGCGCGACAAAGGTCCGCACCTCCGAATTCGGCGCAGCGATTGTCGAAAACTTTTAGCGAACCGCCTCCACCGCACACAATAGAGGAACAGCACATGTCCTTAAAAACGAAACTCATTCTCGGAGCGGGTGTGTTAGCTGCCATCGGCATCGGAATAGGTCTTGAATTACATCGCCTTCACAGACGTATCCTGGAAGAGTTGGTCGAAATCCGCAAGCAAGGCGAACGGTAGGTGTTGTCTTACATTTTTCTTCAGGCCCGTAGGGATGGCATCTGTAAAGACACAGACTTCTGGGGAAATTATCTAAGATGAAACTACTTTTTTCTTTTGCAACTATTTTCATGTTTTTGGGTTTTACTGTTGGAAGTTACGGAGATAATCACAGCATTC
Organism: Candidatus Poribacteria bacterium; assembly: GCA_003635195.1. GTDB lineage: Bacteria > Poribacteria > WGA-4E > WGA-4E > WGA-3G > WGA-3G. The sequence goes on from PYIY01000210.1 coordinate 61,210, forward strand.
AGGCTTTCGTTTATGTGACATCAAAACAGACTGACCCCCTTGCTGTCGGCGATCAGATGCACCTGAATATTCAAATTTCGGGGGGCAAAAGCGTCTCAGGATATGAAATGATTGTGGGGTTTGACCCAACTGCCCTCCGCTATATTGAAGGGGCGAACGCGGATTATTTACCTGCGGGTGCTTTTACGATACCTCCTATAGTCACTGAAAACGCTGTTTATATGACTGCGACATCCGGAGCAGAGGTTGCCGCCGCGAGCGAAGGCACACTTGCTACATTAACTTTTGAGGTGATTGCTGCGAAAGATTCTACCATTAAACTCATGGATGTGATTCTTTCCGATAGTGCCGGGATGCCGTTGGCAGTTACAGTAAGAAATGGGCGAATTATGGCAACCGAGCTGCCCACAAACTGGGATGTCAATGAGGATGGGAAGGTGAACATCCTCGATCTGACATTGGTTGCGAGTGACCTCAATGTAGATGCTCCAGCGAATCCGCGCGTGGATGTTAATAGAGATGGGAACGTCAATATTTTAGACTTAGTACTGGTTGCCCAAAACCTTGATGCGGGTAGTAACGAAGACAAACCTGAGCTCAGAGTAAAGTTGGTCGTCCCGACCTTCGCATCTCTTGTAAGCGCAATACCAGCATCGGGTGATCTCGCATTTAACGGGTCAATTACTGTTACCTTTAGCAGCGACCCCGGCGATGTAACGGCAAGCGCAGGTACTGTCTCAGGTTCTGGCAAAGTCCGTACGATTGCTGGTCCGTTCACCCTTGGTGCACTGAGCCTTACAATTACGTGGACAAATGGTGATGGCAGCCATACGCTTACCTACAACGTCACCGCACCAGACACCAAAGCACCCACTATCACTGGTGGAACTATCAGCGATGGCGCAGAAGATGTTGATCCGGAACCTCTCAATGCCGATGGTATTGAGGTTATTTTCAGTGAAGATGTCTCTGGTAACATCGCACTTCAGACTGAAGCTGGCGATGATGTCGGTTGGATCGGCAGAGTTGAAGGTACCAAAGGCACACTCGAGCCCGTCGTAGGCAAAGAGATCGGCAACGAGACCACCTATGTTATCAAAGGTAAAGTTTTTGACGCTGTCGGTAACGAAACTGACGTTAGTATCACCTTTACAACTAAAGGCAAAGAGTAAAATCGAGGCTATTTCTATTTTTTCTGCTGGAGAGGTGCGTATATTATGATTACCGAACTTCGCGTGCAAAATTTCAAGTCGTGGAAAGATACAGGTAAACGACAAATAGCCCCTTTAACCGGATTCTTCGGCGCGAACAGCTCTGGCAAAACCAGCATTCTGCAAACGCTGCTCATGCTAAAGCAGACTGTTGAACGTCCACCAGATTGGGATGGCGTGATTGATTTCGGTGACGATAGCTCCTTCGTTAATTTGGGGAGTTTTGATGACCTTATCCACGGACACAGTTATGCGGGACCACTCGGAATCTCGGTATCATGGAAATTTTCCAAAGAACTAAACATAGAAGAGATCAATGGAATGGATTCACTCTCCTTTGATCTATCTATCTATAACCAACAGAATTCAGTTTCCGCATTGCAGTTCAAGTATAAAGTTGGCGAACAAAACTTTACTGCAAATTGGGATGGTCGTGACTGTTCAATCCGCGGTCCTGGGATAGCACTTGTACAGGAACCTTTATTTCGCTGTTACGGCATTAACAGCATATATGCTACTAATAGGCAGCTTTTTTCGCCACTTCAAACTTGTTTTGAAAACCTATTCCATAGCATCCGCTATCTCGGTCCGCTCCGTGAATATCCCCGTCGTCATTATGCATGGCAGGGCAAACATTCGCCAGGTGTAGGACAACACGGAGAAGAGATGGTCACCGCGCTCTTTTCTGGCCGGATTCAACTCCGCGCTATTGAGGAGCAGATTCCCAGATGGTTAGAGCGATTAGATTTGATTGACTCCTATCGTCTCAATCCTATCACTGGATCAGAAAAAGATTACGAATTTCTTGTCCAAAAATACAAGGGCGGTCCCGAAGTTCGACTCACAGATGTCGGGTTTGGCGTTTCACAAGTACTACCGGTATTAGTTCTCTGCTATTACGTGCCAGAGGGCAGCATCCTCATCCTTGAACAGCCTGAAGCACACCTCCACCCAAAGGTCCAGTCAGAATTAGCAGATTTGCTCATTGAGGTTGTCAAAAATCGGAGGTTACAGATTATCCTTGAGAGCCACAGCGAGCATTTACTGATACGGTTAATGCGGCGCATCGCTGAAGAGGAAATTTCAGCAGACGACACCGCCTTCTATTTTTGTGAAATGAACGAAGGCGTATCCGAAATTGAGAGACTCAACGTTGATGATTATGGAAACATCACAAATTGGCCACAAAACTTCTTCGGGGATGAGATGGGCGACTTGGCAGCAAAAACTAAAGCGGAGATGAAACGTCGGAAAGCCGACAAATGATGAAAGTTATTGTAGATACAAATGTTCCCTTGGTTGCCAATGGAAGAGCAGACCAAGCCTCTGAAGATTGCGTAGAAACCTGTATTGACGAACTGATGAAGATTACTGAAGGGGACGTAAAATTAGTGTTGGATGACCAGCGGCGAATTATTGAAGAATACCGGAATAAGTTGAATCCGGGCGGTCTTCCTGGTGTTGGAGATGCTTTCCTCAAGTGGGCAGAGATAAATTGGGCAAACCCGCAACAATGCGACTTGGTTTCCATTACGCCTGTTGATGATTTAGAAACTGATTTTCAAGAATTCCCAACAGACCCCGCATTAGCGGATTTTGATCCAGATGATAGAAAATTCATCGCTGTCGCACTTGCACACTCAGAAAAACCTCCTATCCTGCAGGCGGTAGATAGTGCCTGGTGGACTTATCGCGATGCACTTCGTCAAAATGGTGTCACAGTTGATTTCATCTGTGAAGATGATATTCGTCTGATTCTGAGTTCATAACACCTCAAAACACAGGAGAAATAGCATGATCCACGAGATAAGAACCTACAACCTAAAACTTGGTCAACTTCAGGAATACTGGAAACGCTTCAGCGAAAAACTCCCGGGGCGGCAGGAACTCTCGAAACTCGGTGGACACTGGTATACGGAAGTCGGACCGTTGAACCAGATGGTCGCCATTTGGCCCTACGAAAACCTCGAACAGCGGGCAGAAATTCGACGCGCTGCGGAAGCCGAACCGAATCCGGTATGGCCCCCTGATACAAGTGATCTCATTGTATCAATGGTATCCGAGATTTTTCTACCAGCCCCCTTTATGGAACCCTTAGACGAAAAAGACATCGGACCGCTCTATGAAATGCGTCTGTATACCTATCCCGTAGAAGGCATGCCGCAAGTGCTGGAGGCGTGGGGCGCGGCTATCCCTGAGCGCGTGAAGTTCTCACCGTTGGCGGGTTGTTGGTATTCGGAATACGGGGGTGCCAACAATTTCATCCATATATGGGCATATAAGAGTTTTGAAGAACGCGCCCGGATCCGAGCAGAGACACGGGAAAAGGGTGTCTGGCCCCCCAAAGGCTCTGTCAGACCCATCACACAGGAGAGCAAACTCCTACTCCCTGCCCCTTTTTCACCGATGCAGTAATTCGTCCTCCACAACAATAGACCCGTCCCATCGTTAGCGAAGTTCCTAACCTCGCTGGCTTGATGAGAATCATAAGTCTTGCAAAGCAGAAATACGCTTGATTTCTGTTATGTAATTAGTTACAATTATGGAATGGATATAAAACGCGAAAGTAGAATTTTAAGTCAGAAGGAGGTTTATGAGGCGAAGAGATAGACTGTTAGCAAAGGCGAGAAACAATCCAAACAGTTTGAATTTTCGTGAGTTTGAGATTTTGCTTTCCCGATGTGGATGGATTTTTGACCATCAGACAGGTAGTCATCGGATCTGGTATTCACCACGCGGCTATCGTCTGCCAATCCAGTCTAAACGAGCACAAGCAAAGGGATATCAAGTGAGAGAATTTCTCATACAATATGACCAAGGAGATAGAGAATGAATAAGGATATATTTGACGGATTCACTGTGAATGTATTTCTTGATGAAGATGGTGATTATTTAGCCCATTTTGTTGAGATGCCCAATATATCTGCATTTTCAGATACACCGGAGGACGCGTTAAAGGAACTGGCAGTCGCTTGGAAAGGCACTAAAGAGAGTTATCAAAAACATCATGAACCTATACCACAAGCACCCTCACGGCAAGAGTACAATGGGCCGTTCAATGTCCCCGTTGATGAACAACTTTATCGTGTCCTGACAGATGAAGCCCAGAAGGCGGGAATGAGCCTTTACGCACTTGCAGCACAGAAGTTATCGAAATCATAGTACCGAATGCGGAGATTATAAGAGAAACATAATGCCTGAAGAGAAAACCCACTATCTATCTGAATTCATGCGACAACTCAGTGATGAAATGTCTGCAGAATACAATCACATTCAAAAATGGGTAACCTTGGATCCAGGGACCGCTGGAGACCAGATAGAAGAAAATTGGGCTGAAATTTTACGCGGATGGCTTCCATCCACTTATAAGGTTGTCACAAAAGGAAAAATCATCGGTCAAGATGGTGAACCACCAAGTCCACAAGTCGATGTCTTAGTCCTAAAAGATGTTTACCCACAAAAACCGCTGAATAAAAAATTGTATCTCGCTGCTGGAGTCGCCGCCGCGTTTGAGTGCAAGACCACATTAACAGCAGCACATATAGCGGAAGCAATGGAGACTTGTGTAAAAATCAAAAACCTGTATCCAGTCCGGGAAGGGACACCTTATAAGGAGTTACACACTCCTATCGCCTATGGATTATTAGCACACTCCCATTCTTGGCAGGGTGAGAACTCAACACCTGAAAATAATATTGAATGAAAATTACGTGAATCTGATGCATCCCACGTATTGCATCCGCGCCAAACTCTTGACCTGCTCTGTGTTGCGGATTTAGGGACATGGGTTTCAGGTAAGATTACGTTTATAGGACCAGCAACAGTTCGTGGTTGGACAACACTAGACCCACTAATACATTCACAATATGGGTTAGAAGGTTCGGCACAAAGCATATATGTTCGACACACATCTTCTCATCGGAGCCAAACTGAGTATTTTACACCGGTTGGGGCTCTCATCTCCAATCTGTCGCGACGGTTCGCGTGGGAAAATCCTGCGTTGCGTGACCTTGTTGACTATTACCAAGCGACCGAAATTGGGGGGACTGGTGAGGGGGATTTCCGTCAATGGCCTATTTCCATATACAGCGAAAATGTTCAACGTCGCATTCAGGGTGGTATCGGTCTATCCTCAAAGATAACGACATGGGATGAGTGGCAGGTTGCCTACAACTTTTAGTAGAATCAAAATTAATGAAAGAATGTTACTAAAGGTGATAATCGCACTTCAAAAGTGTGTTCGTGCCAAGAAATATGTATAGATCAATAAGGTAAAACGTGTTCATAGTTTGCCTTGACGGAAGTCATGCTTTCGTACCGCTAATTTCCTACTTAAGACATCGCGACCGGGAGGCCGCTCCTACAAATGTGCCAAGGGCTATCCGAAAAGATTTGACATAAGTTTCTGAATGTGCTACGGTATTAGAAGTTAACCTCCGCATAAAAAATAACCACGCCAACCATATCAAGGAAACTCTATGGCACGTTCAAAACAGTCCGACCTGTCAATGATGGAGCTCTACAAACAAGTAAAAAAACAGCACGAAGATGCGATCCTCCTGTGCCGGGTCGGTGATTTTTATGAAGCCTTCTTTGAAGACGCGGAACTCATTGCACGTCTCCTTGAGATCGCCTTGACAACAAGAAGCCATAAAAATCAGAAATCTCCGCCGCCACCGATGGCAGGCATCCCACACCACGCACTCGACTCTTACCTCTACAAACTCGTCAAAGCCGGACATAAAGTCGCTATTTTGGAGCAGACCGAGGATGCAAAAGTCGCACGAGACGAAAATCGACTCGTCAAACGCGACATCGTCCGGATCGTTACACCCGGCACCGTGACCGACCCGAAAGTCCTTGAACACAAACGGAACAATTACCTTATCTCGATCTATCCGAACAAAGAGGTCTACGGTGTCGCTGTCGCGGATCTCTCCACAGGCGAATTTCTGGTAACCGAACTCACAGATCCGTCACGCCTCTGGGCAGAGGTTCATCGCTTCTCTCCAAAAGAGTGCCTTTTCCCCGAATCTTTTGAGGACGATGAGATGTTTGATCGTCTCAAAACCGAGTTAAAAGCGACGCTCAATTATCTACCCGACTGGCGATTTGACTATGAGACCGCCCGAACGGAACTCCTCGAACATTTCCAAACGATTTCGCTCGATGGATTCGGGTGCGAACACCTACATACCGCTATTGCTGCCGCTGGCGCGCTCATCTATTACCTCAACGAGACACAGAAACAGGAAGTCGAGCACATCGTCTCGCTTCATACCTACACGCTCTCGGACTTCATGGTGCTGGATGCCGATACACAGCGCAACCTTGAACTCACGACCTCTATTCGCGATGGATCTACAAAAGGCACGCTCCTTGAAGTGCTTGATCAGACGGTAACGGCGATGGGTGGCAGAAGGATGCGCCAATGCCTCTTGCAACCTTTGCTTGATGAAAAAGAGATTGAGGAACGGCTTAACGCGGTTGACGAACTCAAAACCCAGATTAACCTGCAGGAGGAATTGCGCGAGGCACTCGGACAAATGTACGATATTGAACGGCTCATTTCGCGGATCAGTCTCGGTTCTGTGAATGGACGCGATCTGCATTCGCTCAAGGACTCCCTCCACTTGATTCCCGACGTTAAAGCGCAGCTGCAAGACTGCAGTAGCACGCTATTAGTCTCCGTCAACGGGACCTTGGACCCGCTCCCGGAGTTAGTCGAACTGATTGAACGCGGTATCCATCCGAACCCGCCCGCAACGATTCGTGAAGGTGGTGTGATATGTGACGGCTATAGCGAAGAACTCGACGAACTTCGGCAGATTGTGGGAGAAGGAAAGGACTGGATCGCGGCTATGGAGGCAGAGGAACGAAAGCGCAGCGGTATCCAATCCTTAAAGATTGGATTCAATCAAGTCTTCGGTTATTATATTGACGTAACGAAGCCGAATCTGAGTATGGTGCCTGATCACTATATCCGCAAACAGACGCTTCGGAATTCCGAACGGTTCATTACACCCGAACTCAAGGAGCAGGAGGCAAAAGTCCTGAACGCCGAGGATCGGATCCAAACGCTGGAGTATGAACTTTTCTGCCAAATCCGGGATGAGGTATCGAAGTATACGGAAGCCATCCAGAAAATCGGAGCCGCGCTCGCAACGGTTGATGTTCTCGCCAATTTTGCGTATATCGCATCGAAATATAACTATGTAAAACCGAGTGTGGCAGCTGTAGACGAGATTGTTATCCGGGACGGTAGACATCCAGTTGTCGAGCAGCTATTTACACAAGAGGGGTTTGTTCCGAACGACACACTACTCAACTGCGATGACGAGCAATTACATATCATCACGGGACCAAATATGAGCGGTAAGAGTACCTATTTACGGCAAACGGCACTCATCGTTTTGATGGCACAGATTGGGTGTTTCGTGCCTGCTTCCGCCGCGAAGATCGGTTTGGTGGATCGGATTTTCACACGCGTCGGTGCGTCAGACAACCTTGTGATGGGGCAGAGCACTTTCCTCGTTGAGATGAATGAAACGGCGAATATCCTCAACAATGCGACCCGGAACAGTCTCGTTATTTTTGATGAAGTTGGACGCGGTACCAGCACATTTGACGGACTCAGCATCGCATGGGCGGTTTCGGAGTATCTCTTGGATGAAAAACGGATGGGTGCGAAAACGCTCTTTGCTACGCATTATCACGAGTTGGTGGAACTCGCCAGCAAATATAAACGCGCGAAGAATTACAACGTCGCTGTCCATGAGGATGGGCAAAAGGTGACATTCCTCCGAAAAGTTGTTCCTGGTGGCGCAGACCAGAGTTACGGTATCCATGTTGCGCGGCTCGCGGGGTTACCCCAAGCCGTGATCACACGCGCACAGCAGATACTTGAGGTACTTGAACAACAGAACCTCAGTGTTGAAGCGGATAGTGCAACTGGACAACAGCCGAAAACGCATCCCACAATGCCGAAACCCCGCCGACGTGTCTCGCGAAAAACGATGCAGAGCGATGCGCTGCAGATGGCACTTTTTACACCGAAAACACATCCGCTCGTCGAAGAGATCCGACGCTTGGAACTGACACAGGTGACACCGTTAGATGCGGTGAATATTCTCTATGATCTGAAAGCAAAAGCGGAGGAATCCGAGGGTTAAGCGGCAGCAATACAGTCTCCTTCTAACGCACCGAGGGTGACACGCTGGATCTGATTGATTGCACTCTCTGGAACATCAACAAGAACGCGGAGGTAGTTGTCCGTAAAACCGGCGAGGTGGTTGTTTTCACCTTCTCTGCTCGCTTCGATCAGCACCGCTTTCTGTTTCCCAAGCATCCGTTCTCGAAATGCTGTGTTGAGACGTTCACCGAGTGCGATCATCGTTTGACTGCGTGCGGCAGAAACATGCGGTGATACCTGATTCGGGTAGGTTGCCGCAGGTGTGCCTTTACGAGGGGAGTAGCGGAACACATGCAATTGGCTGAAGCCGATTTCTTCAACGAATTGGCACGATTCCTCAAAGTGGGCATCCGTTTCACCGGGAAACCCGACCATAATATCGGTCGTAATCCCGACATCATCGCCGAAGACGCGTCGTAGATTCTCGACAAGGTGCGCAAACTCCGCCGTGGTATAACGGCGGCGCATCTGTCGCAACACGTCATCGGAACCGGCTTGGAGTGGTAGATGGAAGTGGGGCATGCATTTCGGCAATGCCGCCATCCGTTCACCGAGAGTATCCGGGAAATACATCGGCTCAATTGAACTGAAACGGATGCGTTCGATGCCTTCAATGTCGTGGATGTGCTCTAAAATATCAGCAATATCTTTGTCTCTACCGGTATCCATACCGTAGGCACCCAGATGCACGCCAGTGATGACGACCTCTTTGATACCGCTGTCAGCGATGCGATGCGCTTCCTCTGTGATGTCATTGAGCGGACGGCTTGTCATCCGACCGCGCACGTAGGGGATGATACAGTAGGTACAAAACGCACTGCAGCCGTCTTGTACCTTGATGAGTGCGCGGGTGCGTTTGCCAGCATCGCTAACGCCTTTGCTGAAGCGTGCGTGTTCGCGGATGACATCGTGTTGTACCGGTTCTATGGAGAGAAGCGGGTTTGGTATGTAAGGAACTTCTTCAGTAGAGGCAGGCGTTTCGGCGTGTAGTATGTCTAAGTAGTCTTGAAAATCAGCCTTTTCTCGGTTGCCGAAAACGAATGTTACACCCGGTATCTTCTCAATCGCTTCGCGATCGCTTTCTGCATAGCAGCCCGTAACAAGTACTTTTGCGTTCGGATGCCGTCGAATGGCTTTCCGAATTGCTTGCCGTGCTTTCTGATCGGCGACGTTCGTTACGGTGCAAGTATTGATGAGATAGAGATCTGTCTGCTGCTCCGACATTTTCTCGTCAACGAGCAGATATCCGTTGCGCTGGAGTGTCTCACGCATGGATTGTGTATCGTATTGGTTTGCCTTACATCCCATCGTAATCAGTTTTGCAGTTCTCATGTTTTTAACTATGGGCCTTTTTGCTCATTTTTTTGACGATGTCAAAAAAATGGTTTTCTGTTACATTCGGTGCGGCTTCGCGAGGACAGATGGTTTTTCAATCCGGTAAATATTATACCGATTTTTCATCCGAATTGCAAGTGAGATGTAGATGTAGCCAGGCGCGCTCAGCTTTAAACGGTTGTCGGTTATCAATGGGGGGATCCTTATCAAAAGTCTCTCTTAACTGACAACCTTGACCAAGAACTTAGAAGAAACACCCAAGCAAAACACTACAGATAATTTTGCTAAGGCGCGAGTTCTTGGTCAAAACTGATAACTGATAACTCTGTATTATGATAATTCAACCGCTTTACCGGTGCGTGCGCACTCGTAGATAGCCATGTTGAGTGCGACGGAGCGTCTGCCCTCATAACCATCGACTGCCGGAGCTGCGCCATCATTGATAACACGGAGTGCGTCTTCAATCACATTGTTCGGATAAGATGGAAGGTCAATTTCCGGTTCATCGTCATCGACGAATGACCACATCTCCGGTCCGAGACCGACGATCCCTTTTTCACCGTGGATGTGGATCATTGAGACGCTGCTACCGGGGAACGTTGTCGTTGTTAGGACGTGTCCCAATGCACCGTTCTCAAATTCGAGGATCGCCGAGGTCATGTCCTCTGTTTCGCAATTTTCGTGATCGTAGACATCAAAATGCGCACCGATGACGCGCTTGACGGGACCCATGAACCAGAGCATTAGGTCGATGTAATGCACGCCTTGGTTCATGATAGAACCACCGCCGTCGAGTTCCCATGTGCCGTGCCAACCGACGTAGTAGCTATCTGGACGCTTCCATTTCATACGGAGTTCGCAGAGCAACGGTCTACCAAGACCACCTGTTTCGAGTACCTGCTGGATCCGGCGGTTGTGTGTGCCGTAGCGTTCACCGAAGTCAACGAGCAGTTTGACATCGTTGTCTTCACATGTTTTAATGAGAGCGTTGCAATTTTCGACGCTGACATCCATCGGTTTTGTGGTGATGACGTGTTTGCCGCGGCGTGCTGCTTCTTCTCCAAATTTGCCGTGAAGACCACTTGGAGTCATAATCATTCCCACATCGATGTCGTCGCGATCGAACATCTCAAGTGCATCTTCGTGGCTTTCGCAGCCGAAGCGTTCCTCAGCTGTCTTGCGTCGTTCTTCAACGAGGTCCGCCACAGCGACGAGTTCTGCCCCGTCTGTGCTGTGAATTACACCGGAACGGTTCATACCCATACCTAAACCGACAACGCCAAAACGTAGATTATTAGCCATTAGAATTTCTCCTTTTATAGTTGTCAGTTGTTGGTTATCAGTCAAGGAGTTTTCGGGTTCGGAACACATCACTACCATTTGGCATGCACCAAAGAGAAGTAAGTTGTTACAGCAAATCTCTTAACTGACAACTGATAACTGATGACTAATAACTATTATAGCATATACATAGACGATGCGTTACAAAAAATTGAAAATACCTATGATCGGTTTCACTGTTTTTCTGTTTAGCTTGAATGTGGTGTTGTGTAATCCCATTGCACAACCCGCGCCTTCACAAAACCAATCCGTGCGGTTCACGGATGTTACGGCGCAGATGGGTATCCAATTTCGGCATACCAACGGTGAGAGTGGTCAAAAATACTTTATTGAACCCATCGGTAGTGGCGTTGCCCTCTTCGATTTTGATAATGATGATGATTTGGATCTCTACCTCGTCAACGGCAGCGACTTGCCCGGCACAACCTCACGAATACCACCAACTAACCGTCTCTATCGGAACGATGGCGATACCTTTACCGATGTAACAACACAAGCGTCCGTCGGCAATACAGGCTACGGGTTGGGATGCTGCGTCGGTGATTATAACAACGACGGTTTCACCGATCTCTACGTAACGAACTTCGGGGCAAATGTCCTCTATCGCAATAACGGTGACGGCACTTTTACAGATGTCACCGAGTCCACTGGGGTTGGTGGAAATCAATTTAGTAGCGGTTGTGCTTTTGTAGATCTTGATACTGACGGCTATCTGGATCTCTATGTCGTCAACTACGTTCAATTTGATCCAGCAACAAACCCAGAATGCACTCGGCGGGGCATACGGACGTATTGCACACCAGAGGCTCTGCAAGGTGCTGCGGATATCCTCTACCGGAACAATGGGAACGGCACCTTTACAGATGTAACGGCAACGGTGGGCATCAGCGGTGCTGACGGAAAAGGGTTAGGCGTTGTCTGCGGTGATATAGATAACGATGGTGATATGGATATCTTCGTTGCCAACGATACCACCCCGAATTTCCTCTACCGAAACGATAGTAACACTACTGTTAAAATGACGGAGGATGCACTTTTCGCAGGTGTTGCGCTCAGCGAGGAGGGGCGCGCCTATAGTGGGATGGGTGCAAATCTTGGCGATTTTGACAATGATGGTTATCTTGATATTGTGATTACAAACTTTCAGGACCAGACGAATAGCCTGTATCACAATGCACAGGGCGGTTTTTTCAACGAGGTGAGTTTCGCTAAAGGTATTGGTGAGCGGAGTCTCCGTTATTTAGCGTGGGGCGTCGATTTCGTCGATTTTAACAATGACGGTTGGTTGGATCTGTTTGTGGCTAATGGGCATTTAGACGACAATGTCGCTGAAGTTGACCCGATTGGCACATACTCACAGCCGAATCAGCTCTTTCTCAGCAACCGTGGTCTCAATTTTGTGGAGTCCGTTGATATAGCAGCAATAGCCGATCAGAAAGTGAGTCGTGGCACCGCATTCGGTGATATAGATAACGATGGTGATGTGGATATTGTTGTTTCTAATCTCAAAGACGTACCTACTGTTTTACGAAACGACAGCGACAACGCGTCGCAGTGGTTAAGTATCAAGTTAGTCGGCACGCATTGCAATCGCGACGCGATTGGTGCACGGGTGACGATTGTTTCTGGAGGTTTAACACAAATCCGTGAGGTCAAGAGCGGTTCAGGCTATATCAGCCAGAACGATCTCCGTTTACATTTCGGGCTGAATGACGCGACGCGAGTTGATACGCTGACAGTGCGGTGGCTCTGTGGCAAAGTCCAGACCTTACAGAACATTGAAACGAATCAGGTGCTTGTTATTTCGGAGGAATAGGACGTTTCCTATGGTATGGCGTAATCGTCAGGATTGTCCTTCCGCCAGTTCGGGAGATACCCTTCTGTATGTCCAAAGCCGTAAGAGGGTCCGATTTGGTTCACGCTTGACCATGGCCACGCTTGTCCGCCGATGAGACGGAATTCATCACCTTTACCGCATAACCAATAGAACATGTGCGCCACGTATCTTGCAACGCCGTGTCCACCGTACTCTGCCATCTGGAAATCGAAATCGGATTCTTGTTTCCAGTCTCGTGCTGGTGGGACTGTCCGCCAGTAACTATATTTCAGCATGTGACGCAGTCCTTCTGCAGTGGATTCACCCCGACGATGGAGGATGCTCTGCGAATGGATCACGAAAGAACCCGCGGGTCCTTCGCTTGAAAAGCCTTTCTCGGCTATGTCTCGGCTTGTTGAGCGGATATGCGAACCCGGTAGGAGTTCCGTCGGCCCCATTTCCAACGGTGTATCCTGTGGGAAGTAGAAGACCTCAACAAAATTGGTTTCAGGTCCAAAGACGTGATCGGCATCGTGATGCCACCCCTGCGCAGGCATCGGACACTCCACACGGTGGTTGCTCACCAGCACAGGTAACCCGACATTCTTACCGAGTAACGAACGCAACGCGCCAGCGAGTTCCGGATTCAGCAGCACATGCTCAATGTACCAATCCTCCAACATAATGGAACTCGGTTCATGCGTATCCCGCATGCGTTCTAAATCGGCGTGCGTCATACCCGGAGGCATAAAGCACGGATTTATCGGTAAGTCGCCGTTGAGATAATCACACGTCCGCTGGTTAATCTCATCAGGCACGATGCCTTGGAGTTGCAGATAGCCGTCTCGGCAATACTGCAGTACCTGTGAATCAGTAAGCGTCGGTTCACAGTCAAAGGTGCGGTTTACTTCGTCGTATTTCATTTTTGATTTCCTCACACTTATTATTTTTCCATTCTGAAAACGCCGATTCTGAAGCCGTAACGCTTGTAAAATGCGACGGCATCCTCGTTGTGAGCGAGTACATCCAATCTGACTTTCTTATCTGTCCATACGTTCTCGTACAGCCAATCGAGCAACTGCGTAGCGATACCTTTTCGCCGATGTGATCTGTCCACGTACAATTGCCGCATGTAATAGTGCTTACCGTCATCTCTGTATAAACAATACGCGATAATATGTCTGCTCTCTTTCGCCAGATAGCAGATATAGTCGGTTGCCAACCATTCTCGCATCCGTTCGGTGAGTTCGGTTATGTTCATCGGATTGGGATGCTGTTCGTTCTCAATGAGGCATCTGTTAAGTTCAGCAAGTCTTTTGACATCACCCAGTTTTGCTTTAACGATTTCCATTTTTGTAATTTTCTATGATAGCAAAGACCGTATCAATAACGGCTTGTTCTCCATCCGCCCTTCGTTTTTGCTTTTCGGTATCGCTCAAGAGAATATGCTCACCTTGACTTGGATTATCAAAAACGAACAGCAACGATAGGCGTTGCATCCCGAAGTATTCAGCAACTGCAAAAGTGGTAGCCGTTTCCATATCTACGGCAATATAACCTTGATGCGACCAACTCTGGATTTCTGATTTCCCCTCTGCAAGCAGTGCGGATGTCGTCCAGATGGGACCTTTATGTATCTCAACAGAGACAACACGTGAAGGTGTAATCTGTTCAACAAGATCAAGTGAGGCATTGATTTCCTGAGTCTGTGGTAAATAGTATTGTGCTGCCCCTTCACCACAATAAGTTGATGTTACGCAGACGATATCACCTGCTTGGATACTATCGGTCAACGCACCGCAGCAACCTGTTTGTATGACTAAGGAGGTACCCAGCACACCAAAAAGATGTGTGATTTCGGAAGCCATGGCATCACCGTATACGGAAGCATAACCAACATTCATATTTTTATAAGTCCCAATCAACACATCCTCGAAGATACCATTCGGTGAACCGACCTCAAAAATGTCCGTGAAAAAATTTCTATGCTTGGCATAATTGGATTTCAAGTTACGGGTACCTCGAAGAACCAAGACAGTCGGTATCCTATCCTCAGGGATGTTTAGAAGGGACAACCATTCATTTTTTGTTAACTCCTTGAGCATTGCGTATTTCCTGTGAATTTTGTCTATACAGTCAAGGTTACAGTGTCCTGTTTCACGAGGTCCTTTATTTCCCATTCTGATCCGTAAGCCGCTAACGCTTTTGTCTCTGGGGAAAGTCTTTCCATCACTTCTGGAGGGAAGACTTCCCGGATCCCGCGCTCATCTTGAAAAAACTGCGTCTTATACCGTAGAATCAAGAATCGCCGATCACGGTCCTTCGGTTTCCATGCCAGCACACCGTGTGTCAACATTTCGGTGATAATCACGACATCTCCTGCTTTTGGTGTCACGTTGACGATCGCTGGATGGAGCGGTACGTTTGGGTTATCGGGTTTAGGGAAAAACAGGTTTTCTGGACGCTTAAAATTGCGTTTATGAGAACCCGGCAAAACTATCAAACCGCCATCCCCCGGATAGACATCCGTGAAATAGAAGAAAATGACGATGTCGTTTGTGAAGATCCGATCGTTTTTGACTTCATACCGTCGTGTCCAGCGGAAACCTTCACCGGCACAATGAAGCGGTGTCATCTCTTGACGTTCGTGTGTATTGACAACAAGCGACCCGCGATTAAAACGGGGTTTATTGAAAGTCAATTCTTTGATGATGGGCCATGTAACAGGGTGTAGCGTCAACGCTTCAAGTGATTTATCCGCTGAAAACCCGTTTGAAAAACCTTCACCACCTCTATTAATTCCGGGAGGTAATTCATCTGGTGCTGCCTGCACGAGCCGTTCTATTGCTGCTTGCGCATTGCTAAGTTCTTCCGGTGTTAGGACGTTTTTTAAATGCAGATAGCCGCGTAGG
>PYIY01000210.1:77036-91165 GCA_003635195.1 Candidatus Poribacteria bacterium
ATATTTCTGTTTCGGTGTCATGTCCTTTCCTCAGCGAGGATAAGGTTATTTTTATCTTGCTAAACATGATATAAAGGTTTGCTTTAAATATCAAGATAATTTATAATATTAGAAGAGACATTCACTTCTCCATAATTTCAATTTTTCACGCAAAATTTCTTCTAATGCCTGCTAAAGCCATCTATCATGACACAGTCAAGAACGCCTTGGTCAAGGATGGTTGGACTATCACACACGATCCGCTTCGTTTGAAGTGGGGTAGTAATATACTGTATGTAGATCTGGGTGCAGAGCGACTTTTAACAGCCGAAAAAGCGAATCGAAAAATCGCTGTCGAAGTCAAAAGTTTCGTGAGTCATTCCAATCTCGCGGATCTTGAGAACGCGCTCGGTCAATATATCCTATATCGTGATATTATTGAGGAGCTTGAACCTGATCGTGTCCTATATCTTGCGGTCCACGAAGAGGTTTTTGAAACTATTTTTCAGGAATCTCTTGGACAGATGCTAATCCGAAAAAACCAACTGAAATTGATTATCTTCAATAAAACTGAGGAGGTAATCGTCAAATGGAACACGTAGAAAAGTATCGCGAAATTATATTGAAAGTCCTTCGTGAGCATACAGAGATACCACCTGCTTACAATGATATAACAGACGAAATTATTGTGGATCGTGAGACAGACCGGTATTTGTGGATGACCCGAGGCTATCAGAAACACAAACGGATTCACGCGTGTGTCGTCCGAATTGATATTATTGATGGAAAGTTGTGGATCCAGCAAGATAATACTGAAGGCATTGCCCCTGAATTAGAACAGTACGGCGTTCCGAAAGAGCATATTGTCTTGGGGTTCCGTTCACCGGATGTTCGACAATACACGGGTTACGCCGTTGAGTAATGCTCGCTCAGCGTAGAAATCCGCTTATGGAATGAGGAGTATATTTGGTTTATGTGTCGTTGCCATTGCTTACTCCCAAGGTTTGAGGATAATCTTAGAGCTTTCGTGAGATGCGGAGGTCTCAAATGCTTCCTGAATTTCGCTCATCGGATAGATGTTGCTGATGAGTCTATCAAGGAGCGGTGAGCCTTCGATGACCTTCATCAATCCAGGAAATTGGTTGAGGTTATAGTGCCATGCACCAGCGAGACGTAATCCTTTGCCGATGAGGTCCGGGCTCACATGGATGACGGTATCATTTCTGCCGCTCTGACCAACAAAGGCGATTGTGCCACGCCGCCGCGTCGCATCAATACAGAGTCGATGTGCTTGGACGCTTCCAGAGCAATCAAGGGCAAAGTCAACACCGCGACCTTCAGTCGTGAGATCACGAATTTGATCAACGGCATCTTCATCCGTTGGGTTGATGACGGCTTCAACGCCCATCTGTCTTGCGTGTTCAGCACGCCAAGGAATCAGTTCCGCCACAATGACTTTCGCGCCGCGGAAGCGAGCATTGGTAATTGCCCCGAAACCGACGGGACCGATGCCGGTGATTAGCACGGTATGTGTCGCATTAACGCCCATTTCATCGAAGGCTCGGTATGACGGTCCCAATGCACAACACGCAAGTGAGGCGTGTTCATAAGAGACATTGTCCGGTATTTTCGGGAGTAGCCAAGACGGCTTCAGAATATACTGCGCCATCGTTGCACTCCCATAAGGGGATCCAATGAATTCCTCAAAATTGTAGTTATTTTCGCAGTGGATGTAATCCCCATCCGTACAAAGCACGCATTTCCCACACGGGTATTGCGGCATCACGACCACTCGGTCCCCGATTTCCACTTTTCCGGGTTGTGCGATATCAACAACTTCGCCTGCCGCTTCGTGTCCAAGCCGGTCAGTTTTGCCTCCGTGCTCAAAAGCGTGGTATTCGGTACACATCGGTGATGCGTGGATTTTTACGACGACCCAATCCTCTTTTGGAGTCGGATCTGGCACTTCAACGAGTCCGGCTTGCCGTTCATCTAAAATTGCTGCTACTTTCATAGTCCTTCCTTATTTTTCCTACGGGTATAGAATGATTTTGGGTAAATATCCACACATTTTAGCATAAGTTGATCTATAAAGCAAATTGTGGGGTTTTGATACTGTGGATTCCCTAAAAACTTTACTTGACAAAATTGGCGGTACCCTGTTTAATAATAGAGGCAGATGTAACAATCACGGCAAGTATAGACTTGCGAGTTATACTGAAAATGTCGTATTTAACTTAATAATCTATTTGCAAAAGGATGGATCAATGAAAATAGAACAAAGACTTGAAGAATTAGGTGTGGAACTCCCAGAACCAGCGGTCCCTGTTGCGAATTACGTCACAACGGTGCAGACCGGCAATCTCATATTTACATCAGGGCACGGGCCCGGAACAGGCGAAGGTCCAATTTATAAAAGCCAGCTCGGCACCGATGCAACGATCGAAGAAGGTTATGCTTCAGCGCGTCAAGTGGCGATCTGCCTGTTAAGCACCCTCAAACACGCGCTCGGTGATTTGGACAGAGTGAAACGTGTTGTCAAAGTGGTTGGGTTTGTCAATTCGGCACCCGATTTTATTGATCAACCCGCGGTCGTCAACGGCGCCTCGGATTTCTTCGTTGAGGTCTTCGGTGATAAAGGTAGACATGCCCGCTCCGCGGTCGGTATGGTCCAGTTACCCGGTGGCATTCCGGTTGAGGTTGAGATGGTCATCGAAATTGAGGATTAACCTCTTAACGAAACTTAGAATCGGTATTACGAGTCACGAAAGCGCAGCCTGAAACGCAGTGGAGGGCGACTCGGAAGAAGAATACGTCAAGTATGAAACCACGCTTATGATTCCGCAAGGAAAGTTAAAAAATGACAGTTCAAATTGTTAAACCTCGGATACGCGGGTTTATCTGTACCAACGCCCATCCAGCGGGTTGCCACGCGAATGTACTTAACCAGATAGATGAAATTAAACAAGGCATTCCGTACAAAGAGGCTGATCTGAATGCCCTTGTCATCGGGGCATCAACGGGTTATGGACTCGCTTCTCGGATCGCTTTGACTTGGGCTTACGGTGCCAAAACGCTTGGACTCCTCTACGAACGTCCAGCCGATGACAGACGCACTGCAACGGCAGGCTACTATAACACTGCGGCTTTCCATCGACAAGCGACAGCGGACGGGTTTTTCGCGGACAGCCTCAACGGAGATGCGTTTTCTGATGAGATGAAAGCAGAAACCATTAGCCGACTCAAAGCGAAATTCGGCAAAATAGATATCCTTGTCTATAGCATTGCCGCGCCACGCCGAATCCATCCGACCACGGGTGTTTCGCATAAATCCGAACTCAAACCTATCGGTGAACCGTATACAGGCAAAACGATTGATCTGAATCGGGAGGTCGTCGCACCTGTGACGATTGAACCTGCGACTGAGCAGGAAATTACTGACACAGTCGCAGTGATGGGTGGCGAAGACTTAGAGATGTGGATGGATGTGTTAGCGGATGCGGAATTGCTTGCGCCGGAGGTGACGGTTGTCGCCTATACCTATATTGGGAGTTCCTTGACCTGGCCGATTTACCGAGACGGTACTATCGGCAGGGCGAAGGACGATTTGAAAGCACGCGTGGACACACTCGACCAACGGCTTGCAGACCAACTCGGTGGCAATGCCTATATTTCAGTTAACAAAGCCGTCGTGACACAAGCCTCTGCAGCGATCCCTGTCGTACCGCTCTATGTCAGTATCCTCTATGACATCATGAACGCGAGGGGCATCAATGAGGCACCGATTGGGCAGATGCGACGACTTTTCTCTGAACATCTTGGACCCGGTTTACAACCGCAGCTTGATTCTGAACGCTATATCCGACTCGATGACCGTGAGTTGCAACCTGAAGTAACCGGCGCAGTGACCGAGCGTTGGGAACAAATTGATACCGACAATTTTCTTGAACTTTCCGATTACGCGGGCTTCAGACGACGTTTCCGAAACCTCTTCGGATTTGAAGTCGAAGGCGTGGACTACGATGAAGCGGTGGAGACGGAATTGGTGTTTTAGGCACAATAGGTTGCTGAGGATCAAACGAGACCTGAATGAGGAATATACGACCGAGAAAACTACAAGCCTACCGGACTTCAAACGATCGAGAACCTTTCACTGAGTGGCTTATATCTGTTCAGGATAGAAATACGCGAAACAGATGACCGAATCAGATCTGGCAATTTTGGGGATTACCGTTCTGTTGGTGCTGGAGTGTTTGAATTGCGATTTTCTTTCGGCGCGGGTTATCGCATCTATTTTGGCGAAGTGGATGATACGATCATTCTTCTGCTCTGTGGGGGCGCCAAGTCATCGCAGGCACGAGATATTGAACGCGCAAAAGGGTATTGGTTGGAATATAAGGAGGCACAAGAATGAGAGAGTATCGAACATGGGAAGAAATTCTAATGGAACGGTTTACTTCCGACTGGGAGGAGGCAATCGGTTACCTTGACGTGGCACTTGAGGAATACCAAGAGGATGGTGACACTCCCTTCTTTCTCTTGGGGCTCCAGAATGTTATAGAATCACGAGGCGGGGTTTCGGAGGTTGCTAAGAAAATCGGCATTGCGCCGCAAGTCCTCTCGGCCGTGCTCTCAAGTGAAGAGGCACCGCGCCTGGATACGCTTAATACGATTCTTCAGGCACTTGGATGTCGGTTGTCAATTCAACCACTAAACGATGCGGGGTTCACCGCAGACAAAAACTACTCGGTCGCCCCAAAGGAAAACGCAGATCCGCATCTTGAAGTCACCACCGAGAGCAGCGATCTCCGTTAATTGATATATTCAGGATTTACTATAGTTGAAAACGAAGATCTCAGCACAGGTCTTTGATATATTTCTGTTGTTAGACAATTAAGGAGAAATTTATGACGCAACCAATTCAGGTTACGGTTTGGAATGAATTTAGGCACGAAAAAACGAACGATTTTATTCGCGGTATCTATCCAAAAGGTATCCACGCCGCAATTGCCGATGGCTTGGACAATTCTGGTGGTTTTAAGGTCAGAAGTGCGACTTTAGATGAACCCGAACACGGCTTAACCGATGATGTACTCTCAAGCACAGATGTCTTAATCTGGTGGGGACACGCTGCACACGGTGCCGTTGAGGATGCTATTGCCGACAAAGTTCGCGCACGTGTCTTGGATGGCATGGGACTTATCGTCCTGCACTCAGCGCACTATTCTAAACCCTTTACGCGCTTGATGGGCACGTCTTGTAGTCTCAAATGGCGTGAAGCCGGTGAAAAAGAACGTCTCTGGGTCATTGAGCATGGGCATCCGATTGTTGAAGGTTTGGGCGAATACTTTGAGATCGAGCATGCCGAGATGTATGGTGAGCCGTTTGATATTCCTGAACCCGACACACTTGTTTTTGTGAGTTGGTTCCCGGGCGGTGAGGTCTTCCGAAGTGGGTGCTGTTATTATCGCGGGAGAGGCAAAATCTTCTATTTTCGTCCCGGTCATGAGACCTATCCGATCTATTACGACGAGAACGTGCGACATGTAATTGCGAATGCTGCACGGTGGGCAGCACCGGGCAACGCACCAACGCCTGTCTTTGGGAATGCCAAGCCGTTAGAACCCTTAGAATAGAACGTGTTGACAGTGAGCGGACTGTCTAAGTCCGCTCATTACTATTAGGGAACCTGTTATATGCAGACAGAAGAGAACCAAAACAGTGAACATGTTGACATTCCACCCGTCACCGGTCCGTTTGCTGAGCCGTGGTCTCTTAAGAAAATTATTGGACTTGCCGCGGTGTTTGGACCTGCTGCGATTGTTGCGTCAGTAAGCATAGGTGCGGGTGAAACAATTGTTGTTGTGCGCGCTGGCGCGTGGGCTGAATATAACCTGCTCTGGCTTGTGCTACTCAGCTGCGTCGTGAAAGGTATTTTCGTCACTTATCTGCTCGGTCGTTATACAGCCGTCAGCGGTGAATATATCGGGAATCGGCTCGCCAAGCTGCCGGGACCACGGGGTTGGCTCCTCATTGCGATTGTCATCTTTGAAATGGTGGGCGCGCCTTTAGCGTGGGTGCCGATCGGCAAACCGTGCGGTGCGTTACTCCATTTTCTGTTGAAGGACATTTTATCTTCGGGTATCTCGCAAACTGTTTGGGAAAACCTAATCACATCCTGTTTCATCACCATGGCACTCCTTTTCGGTTTGCGCATCTCCTTTGAAAGACTCGAAAAGCAGCAGCTCATTATCTGTGCTATCCTCGTTGTCGGCACGATTATCGGCACGTTGATGGTGCGTCCCGACTTTGGCAAAGCACTCGTTGGGAGCCTCCGTTTTGGACACCTCCCTGAATTTCCTGAATGGGCACCAGAGGATGCTGTTAAGAATCCGTTGTTGACGATGGCGACAGCGTTCGGTTATGTCGGTGGTTCCGTGATGGGATACGTCGTTTATGCAAATTGGGTGAGTATTCATCGCTGGGGCATGACTTCCCATCAAAACATTGATGCTATTCGCCAACGCGCCGCGACTCGTGATAGAATTGATTATCTCCCTGAACACCCTGAGCAGGTCAGCCAACTCCGAAAAATCCTTGCGCCGTTAAGATGGGATATCGGTATGGGCGCGATTGTACTGTTCATCGTGACGGGCGCGTTTATGATTTCAGGTGCTGCGGTCCTGTATGGGATGGAAAGCACCTTTGAGGGATGGAGTTTACTCACGGATCAGGCAAGTGTCTGGCAAAATATCCACGTGTCGCTCGTGTGGGTGTACTATATCTGTATCGTTGTTGCACTGTGGGGAACGCTACAAGCACTGCCAGAAATCTATGCAAGAGTGATGCAAGAGTTCTTTCAGGCAATCTGGCCCCACCGCGAGTGGAACTACGATACGCTTCGTAGATGGATATGTCTCTATATTTTCCTTACAACGATGGTGCTCATTTGGTTGAACATTCCGTTTGACATTTTGACGCAGATCGCAGGCTTTATTTTAGCGAACTTCTCAATAGCATTGATGATGCTCGCGGCGTTGTATCTGAACGCTAAACTGCCAGCCGCGTATCGGACGCGCCCGTTTATGTTCGTCGGCGCACTGATTTCCGCAGGGGTGCTTATTACATTTGCGGGGATTAGTGGTTGGGGCTTGTTCGTCAAACTTTTCGCTGGCAATTAAAGTTGACACCTTTCGCATAAGTACATAGAATACGTTAATAACTCTGAATCTTTAAAAGGAGATGAAACCATGGCAGACATGAAAACCGAACTCGCGAAACTGCAACAACAGGGTTTCGTTTTAATAGAGGGTGCGTTGGCACCGGAAGAGACGGAACGTATCCGTCAGCGGATTAACTACGCACGGGAACAGGGTTGGGAGGAAGGACTGAACGCTGTCGGAAACATGTGGTTTGATACGTTGCTTGACCGTGAACCGGATACATACCAACCGCTTGTTGGGCATCCGAGTGTTCGTCCGTATCTTGAGGGATTAATGGGCAGACAGTGTCAATTACGGAGTCTACGGGCGCACATCAACCCGGGTCCTTATCTCCAAGAATGGCACATGGATTTTTACGGCTATTGGCAGGAGCAACGGTATGTTGAGGAACATCCGTTTGCAATGGCACCCGTTGGTATTAACACAACGTACTATTTTCAGGATAACGCCCCGGGTGAAGGGCATCTTAAGTTCATCAAAGGTGGACATTTGTCAGAACCGCCGCATCTTTATCCATTGGATCGTCCTAAATTTGAAGAGTGGTGTGAAGCGCAAGAACACGTTATCTTGTATCCGAAGGCAGGTGATTGTGTTGTGTTCATCAACCACATGCCGCATCAAGGTGCGAAAGAACGCGACGATATGGAACGGAGTAATGTCGTGTGCCATTATCAGGTAACCCCGATGTATGAAGGCGTTTGGCACGTCTCTCGTCCGCGTGGATATCAAGGCACATTCCCGTTTGCTTAGAGATAGGCATTGGTGCTTAGAGGGCGGGTGTGCTTCGCATCCGCCCGTATTGTTTAACAACTGACCCTATAGAACTGGAGGACACTCATGCGTAATTTTGTAATTTGCTTGTGTGCTGTGTATCTGATAGGGAGTTTTCAAAGTGTTAGCACAGCCGCAGAACTGGAAGGTTTGGTCGTCTACTTCGCTTTTGAAGAGGGCGCAGGTAAAACTGTCAAGGATCTATCTGGTAATAAACAGGATGGAAAATTAGAGGGTGATACGTCGTGGACCGACGGTAAATACGGGAAAGCGGTTAATTTCGGCGGGAAGGATGGGATTGTTCGGGTAGAACACTCCGATGCGTTTGAATTTACCGACGGAATTACGATTGCCGCTTGGATTAAACCGACTTTGGAGGCAGGCCCCGGTGTATGGCAACTGATCGCGGCGAAGGGACCTGATGTGCAAGAATTTTTTGAGGTGTTGCTCCATCCGGACGGTTTCATATGGATGGGATGGAAATTGACAGGTGGACGTAATGTTCCGGCACAGAGTCCTCGCGATGTCGTCAAAGACGAGTGGCAGCATGTCGCTGTTTCGTTTCAGAGTGGAAAGTGGTGGACTACCTATCTTGATGGTGAGGTATTAATAGATTACCCGAAGACTGGTGATAAACTGGTGCCAATTGATGCACCGCTTATGATCGGCATGGAGGAACCACCGGCTCTCAACCGCTACTATAACGGTATTATTGATGAGTTTGCCCTCTTTAACCGCGGGCTTTCACAGGATGAGATTAAAGAGATTCAGGGTAATATCCAAGAGATTTTGGCTGTTGAACCGGATGCAAAATTGCCGACGACATGGGGACGACTCAAACAGAAATATTAGAGTCGCAGTCAGTCAAATTGACTTGTGAACTTGGGTCATTTTTATATCCGTGCCAATTTGGCAGACATTCAGTAGAAGTTTCGGCTGTTTCAAACGAATAATGTTGGCACGGATATTGCATACTATTTCATAAATAAAGGTATACTGTCTGCTTGTTTTCTGGACTGCGGTGTGTCCATTGATGATGTCTTTGTAATTATGAATTTTACGTTACGACTACGATCTCAAAATTATTCATACAGAGGAGAAATTAGAAATGAGTAAGGTGATTGGAATTGATTTAGGAACAACAAACTCATGTGTCGCTGTTTTAGAAAGCGGTGATGCCAAAGTGATCGAAAATGCGGAGGGGAATCGGACGACTCCCTCGGTTGTCGCTTTTACCAAAGAAGGAGAACGTCCCGTCGGGCTGGTTGCTAAAAGACAAGCTACTACAAACCCTGAAAACACAATTTTTTCGATTAAAAGGTTCATGGGACGAAAACATAGCGAGATAGGTGATGATGCTTCTCGTGTCCCTTATGAATTAAAAGCCGATAAAGATGGTGATGTCGCTGTAAATATTGAAGGTAAAGATTACTCACCGCCCGAAATCTCCGCTATGGTTTTACGGAAAATGAAGGAAACTGCTGAGGCATATCTTGGAGAGGAAGTCACGAAAGCGGTTATCACTGTGCCTGCCTACTTTAATGATTCCCAGCGTCAGGCGACAGCAGATGCGGGTAAAATTGCAGGATTAGAAGTCGAGCGGATTATCAATGAACCGACCGCTGCATCACTTGCCTACGGGTTGCAGAATGAAGGCGATAAGAAGATTGCTGTCTATGACCTTGGCGGCGGCACGTTTGACATCTCTATTTTGGAAATCGGTGACGGTGTTTTCGAGGTGAAAAGCACGAACGGCGATACACACCTCGGCGGCGATGATTTTGACCAAACCGTTATTGACTGGATGGCACAAGAATTCCTGAGTAGTCAAGGGATTGATCTCCGCAGTGATCAGATGGCGTTGCAACGTTTAAAAGAGGCGGCAGAAATCGCGAAATGTGAACTTTCCAGTACTTTGCAAACGGACATAAATCTTCCGTTTATCACCGTTGATGCCAGCGGTCCGAAGCACCTTAACTTGACGCTTACCCGCGCAAAACTGGAGCAGATTACAGATGCCCTCGTCCAACGGTCACTTGAGCCATGCCGACAGGCACTCGCCGATGCTGAGATGCAACCCTCCGAAATTGACGAAGTGATCCTCGTCGGTGGGCAGACACGGATGCCCAAGGTGCAAGAAGCCGTCGAACAACTCTTCGGCAAAGAGCCGCACAAAGGGGTCAATCCAGATGAGGTTGTCGCCATCGGTGCCGCGATTCAAGGCGGTGTCCTCGCGGGCGATGAAGAAGTCAAAGACATCCTCTTATTAGACGTTACACCGCTCTCACTTGGGG
This sequence comes from Candidatus Poribacteria bacterium, assembly GCA_003635195.1. Taxonomy (GTDB): domain Bacteria; phylum Poribacteria; class WGA-4E; order WGA-4E; family WGA-3G; genus WGA-3G. Next base: position 87,304 of record PYIY01000210.1, read on the forward strand.
TTGAGACGCTCGGTGGAATGTTCACACGTTTGATTGACAGGAACACAACGATTCCTACGAAGAAGTCGAATATCTTCACAACGCCTGAGGACAACCAGACATCGGTTGATGTACATGTCCTTCAAGGCGAACGGGAACAGGCGGTTTACAACAAAACCATCGGACGCTTCCGGTTGGGTGAATTACCCCTCGCACCGAGAGGCGTGCCGCAGATTGAGGTGACGTTTGATATTGACGCAAACGGTATCCTGAACGTGTCTGCCAAAGATACCGCGACCGGCAAAGAGCAGAAGATTACCATTACCGCATCCTCCGGACTCAGCGATGCCGAGATTGATCAGATGGTGAAAGATGCCGAAGCGCATGCTGAAGAGGATAAGCAGAAACGCGAGGAAATTGAGGCGCGCAACCGGGCGGATTCTATGGTCTACGAGACCGAGAAGAACTTGGGTGAATTCGGTGATAAAGTAGACGATGCTTCTAAGGAGAAGGTTAACGCTGCTGTTGCGCGCGTCAAACAGGCATTAGAAGCAGACAACCACGCCGAGATCCAATCCGCAACGGACGAGTTAACGCAGGTCTGGCATGAAGTTTCTGCGCAGATGTATCAGCAGACAGCGGGCGCGGATCCGGGGGCTGCTCAGGGTGATCCATCTGCCGCTGCTGATGAGGCGACAGCCGATGCTGCTGATGGCGATGAGGTCGTTGACGCTGAATACGAAGTTGTTGACGAGGAGGAAAAGAAAAGTTAATAGGGCAGACCCAAAGTCCTTTTCTTTCTTGACAAGGATGGAAGGATGGAAGTGTGGAAGGTTCGGAGAATCTTCTTCTATACTTTCACCATGAAGTTATGTTGTAGAGATGCTTTAGGGCCGTAAGGGAGTTTAAAGCAATGGCTTATAGCGAATTTACCTTAGAGTCGGTGCAGAAAACATTCCAACTGGAAACAGTTCGGTCTATAGGAATCTTCGCTGAAATGGAGCCAGTGGTGCCAAGTGCGTATCTGACGACCGGGTTAGCAAAAAAGGCATCATTGGCCACCGCTATCGGCACTGAAAAAGCCCGGTCAGAAATGATTGTCGCCGATGTACTCGTTGACCTTCTCGAACACTTTGATCGCCGCATTAGTCTGTTTTCTGGGATTGACTTCAATGTTGATGCTGAGAAAGGTTTGACTGGTGTATGTGATTTTTTGGTCAGTTTATCGCCGGAACAATTTTACTTGGAGGCACCCGTCATTATCCTTGTTGAGGCAAAAAATCTTGACTTGAAACTTGGCATCGGGCAATGTGTAGCTGAAATGATTGCCGCGCAGCATTTTAATACCGAAAAAGGGAATGACATCTCTTACGTTTATGGTGCCTCCACGACTGGAATAGATTGGCAGTTCTTCAAGTTAGAAGCAAAGTGCCTGCACATTGATATGGCAACCTATACGCTTGAACGGTGCGACAGGATCCTCGGTATCCTCGCCAGTATGGTCGCACAAAAGGCATAAAGCGCGGGGGCTCATAATGGCATACAGCAACTTTACATTGCAAACAGTGGAAAAGGAATTTGAACTTGAATTCCTTGAACACGCCGGCATCTTTGCCGAAATAGAACCCGTAGAACTTAGTGCAGAACTCACAAAGGCATTGGCGAGAAATGTACCGTTAGCCACTACCATAAACACTGAAAAAGCCCGATCGGAAATGATTGTCGCTGTCGTTCTCGTTGAACTGCGTGAGCAATTTGATCGTAAAATTAGTCTGTTTTCTGGGATTGACTTCAACGTGGATGCTGAAAGCGGATTGACGGGTGTGTGCGATTTTCTGGTGAGCCTGTCGCCTCGGCAATCTTATGTAGAAGTCCCTATCATTACGCTTGTTGCGGCAAAAAATCTTGACTTGAAACTTGGGCTCGGGCAATGTGTCGCAGAAATGCTCGCAGCCCAACGTTTTAATGCGGAAGAAGGGAATGACATTCCTTACGTTTATGGCGCCTCCACAACAGGCGTGGAGTGGCAGTTTCTCAAGTTAGCGGGAAAATGTTTGCATGTTGATATAGCAACCTACCAAATCGCGCAATGCGAAAAAATCCTCGGCATCCTCTCCAGTATGGTGACACAAAAAGCGTGAGAGTATTAGTTTATCATCAACGCTCAGTCGCCCTGAACCGAGTGAAACCCAACATCCGCAGGATTGCACTAATCGTTTGACGCGTTGGGTTTCGCTATAACTACCTCCAAGAACCGGGCATCGCCAATAGACATTCTTCTTAGAAACTGGCAGATTCTGTACTTTAACCGCTCAACCCAACCTACGGTAATACTTCAATTTTTATTATCAAACTCGCGTTATCCCCTCAAACCATTGTAGGGGCAAGTTTTGTGCCTGCCCCATATTACTACTCAATACCCCAACAACGCGATGCCTTCACGATACGTTTGTGCCGAGTGTTGTAAGGAACCGAGTTCGTCTTCGGTGAGTTCGATTTCGAGAATCTCTTCTACGCCGTTTCCACCGAGTTTAATAGGAACACCGATATAGAGGTCGTCTATGCCGTATTGTCCGGTGAGGTGTGCGGAGCAGGGCAGTAATCGTTTCTTGTCCAAGATGATGGCTTCTGCCATCTGTGCTAATGAAGAACCGGCGGCATAGTATCCACTTGTTTTCAGGAGATTAACAATTTCGGCACCGCCGTCGCGGGTCCGTTGTGCCATCGCTTCGATGCGGTCTTCCGGTATCAGTTGCGGAATTGGGATGCCGTTGACGGTGGTATAGCGTGGGAGCGGAACCATCGTGTCGCCGTGTCCACCGAGAACGAGGGCATGGATGTCTTCTACGGATACACCGAGTTCAAGTGAGATAAAATGACGGAACCGTGCCGAATCCAACACGCCTGCCTGTCCAACAACGCGATGTGACGGGAATCCTGAGACCTTCCATGCATGGTAGGTCATGATGTCCAACGGATTGGTGAGCATCATAATAATAGTATCTGGTGAATGCTTCACGACGTTTTCTGTGACGCTGCCGACGATATTGGCGTTCGTTTGCAACAGGTCTTCGCGCGTCATCCCCGGTTTACGTGGGGAACCTGATGTAATAATTACTAAGTCGGAGCCTGCGGTCGCGGTGTAATCCAAGTCTCCGTCAATTGCGGCATCAAACAGTTCTACAGGTCCCATTTGTGCCATGTCCAATGCTTTGCCTTGCGGGACTCCGTCCACGATATCTATCATGACGACATCCCCGAGTTGTTTCTGTGCGACCAGAAACGCCGCTGTTGCGCCGACATTCCCCGCACCAATAACACTGATTTTTTTTCTTGCCACTTTCTCCTCCATTATGAAAATGTATGGTTTTTATGCTAAGATTGACACTATTAATTATACCCAGAAATCTGCAAATAATCAAGTCTCTAATAGTTTTCGGTCAGGGTTATTTAGTTTTTGATATTTTCTGTAATATTTTTCACAGTTGTTAATATTTTAAGAAAAGCAGAAGTCGCGTGACTTCTCAAGCGACTTCTGCTATACTTCACCTTAAAATGAGAGTTATTTTATTTTGAGGTGAATCATGACAAGAAATCAATCTTGCCACTTACTTGACATATTAGCAGAAGTGTCGGATCCGCGCCATAAAAAAGGAAAACGGCATCCTTTGGCAGCTATCCTCGCTTTGATCGTCATTGGTCTGATGTCGAATCATAAAGGTTATACGTCTATAGCGACTTGGGCACGCAACCAACCTGAGTTGGCGAAAGCGTTGGGTTTTAGGTCTCCGAAGACCCCGTGTGCAGCGACGATTCATAACCTCTTGAAGCGTCTTGATGTCGTGAGTCTCGAAGCCGCCCTCACGAAATGGGTGTTTTCAAA
>PYIY01000211.1:0-12548 GCA_003635195.1 Candidatus Poribacteria bacterium
CTGATGCCGATGTGCCATACAGAAAAAATAATCCATAAGACTTTCTATAGTAACGCCTCTCTCCAAAAGAAGTTGAAGCCATGCTGTTCGAGGGTACCGTGCCTCTATTTCACGGTCCCTAAACGTGATAGGAACACCCTTTTTTGAAAGCAGTTCCGACCAAGCATGAATCCCCATCATTTCGTTCCGTTTGATTTCAGCAATACTTGCTTTTGAGAATACAGTCAATATGGTACGTGAGTGCTTTCGGTTATAAGCTTCATCAAAAATGTGCATTAGTGCCTGTACGGTTTGTGGTCCTGCGTATTCTTTAGAACCGTATGAGATTTCTTCATCGAATTCTGTCCGTACTAATGCCATCTGTGAGGGTTCCCATCTATCTCCTGCTTTCACCCATGTTATTGCCTTGCCAAGTACTATCGATTCCGCTTGCAATCCAGAAAAAGGGAAAATACTCAAAACTATCAAAATTGCAACCATCTGCACAATATTTTTAAGTATCATTTTATTAAGTCTCCTTTGTTAGCCTCGCGCTCATTTAGGCTTGTAAAAGCGTCGCTTCTATTTCTGAAACGCGTGTTTCCGTCACCAACATTTTATTACACACCCTTTGCGTAGAAAAGTTCCCAAAAAAGTTTGTATAAAAACCACAGCACTACGCGCCTAACAATTCAGCCTTGTATTCCTCTACAATTGCTTCTAAAACGGATTCGGGAATATCCTCCAACTGCGACGCTAACTCTTCTTCGACATTAACCATCAAACTATGGTCAAATGTTTCGCGTTCAGCACACGGATCAAAGTATTCACCGTGTGCTTCCAGCAAGGTTGCCAATCGTGCAGGGGTCAGACCTTCGGAGATGCCGTGCAAACCCCATGCTGTGCCTCGGTAGCCTTTTTCGTAATCGGCACCGAAATGCTTCTGTAGAATTTCTTCCCTTTCGATGCCTTGGGCACCGCTGTTTTCAAGTTCTTCTGCAGCAGCAATTGCCAGCAGATCCAATTCTACTTGGAAGGCAGTCGATGCATCTGCTGCTGCAACAGGATAGATTTTATAAGTTTCCATAGTGTCCTTAATCAGTTGTAGATTTTCGTATAGCGACTCGTCTGCAGCAAGTGTGTATGTTTCAAACACTACAACCGCTCTTTGCTGAAGGCTGAAAGCCGACAGCCATAAGAATCTATACCACTGCAGAGAGTCCACCATCGATGTTGATCGCTGTTCCAGTGATAAACGATGCACATTCGGAGACAAGGAAGGCGACGAGATTACCTACTTCACTCGGTTCACCTAAACGCCCGAGCGGGTGTTCCGCGCCGCGCGCTTCCCAATATGCCTCAAGTGTACCCGGTGAACCCGCTGCTTTCCACGCACGTTCCCCCTGAGCACTTTTAATTGAGGTCAGGCAGACCGTGTTAACCAAGATTTTGTGAGGTAAGAGTTCCTTAGAGAGTGCTTTTGTCAAGGCGATACCTGCAGCGCGGCTCACCGAGGTCGGGCAGGAACCTGCACTCGGTTGTTTGCCTCCCGGGTGCGTGATATTGATAATCCGCCCACTACCGTTGCTTTTCATGTGCGGGATCACCAACCGCGCACAGCGGACAGCCCCCATTAACTTAAGGTCCAAGTCATCGTACCATGCTTCGTCGCTCATGGTTTCAAAATCGCCACCCGCTGAACGACCGGCGTTATTGACTAAAATATCAATCTTTCCGAAGTGGGTCGCGGTTTGTCCGATAAAATTTTCCAGTGTTTCCGGTTTTGTTACGTCTGCAGGGATTGCGAGGACTTCGCCACCGGTTTGTGCACGAATCTCTTCAGCGGCATCCACCAAGACTGTCTCGCGTCTCCCACAGATCGCAACTTTCGCGCCCTCTTCACACAGACGGAGGGCAATACCCTTGCCAATCCCCTCACTTCCGCCAGTAATGACAGCAACTTTTCCAGTCAATCCGAGTTCCATAACGCTCCTTTATTCTAAATATCGTGTGTTTTACTACTGTTTTGTGATATTAGCGAAGAAATTGCTTTCGGCACTGCCTTCAACACATCGCTTGCGATGAGTCCATGCATTCCGAATGCCTCAGCGGCGATGTCTCCCGCTAACCCGTGTAGATAGACCCCAAGTACAGCTGCCGTTTCGCTTGCGTGTCCCTGTGCCATTAACCCTGCAATTATTCCGGTGAGTACATCCCCCATGCCGCCTGTCGCCATACCGGAGTTCCCAGTAGAATTGATCCACACGTCTCCATTCGGCAACCCAGTGACGGTGGGTGCACCTTTAAATACGAGCGTTAGGCTGTGTTCACTTGCGAACTGTTGTGCTGTTCTAATCCTGTCTGCCTCTAAACTGGGGACCGAAGTGCTTGTTAATCGAGACATCTCGCCGGGATGTGGTGTGAGGACCGTTTCGTTATCTAATAATGAGATGATTTCTGGGGTTTGTGAGAGGGCGTTCAATCCGTCCGCGTCAACAACCATCCGTTTGCCCAGCTTCTGTTCTCGGTTCTCACTTATCAATTGGTGAACAAGTGCAACTGTATCTGGATGTTGGGAAAGCCCGGGACCCATTGCGAGCACGGATTTCGTCTTTTCCGCAAACTCAAGGATGGCTGATGCCGCAGATGCTGATAGGCTGCCTACCTCCGTTTCTGGGAGTGGAAGGGTCATCACTTCAGGCAAAAGACCTTCTAAAATTGGGTTCAGATGTTTCGGAATCGCGAGGGTTACCAATCCCGCACCCGCACGCAAAGCCGCTTCACTTGCAAGTGCAGCCGCGCCTGTCATACCTGTCGAACCAGCAACGACGAGGACGCGCCCGTAAGTTCCTTTGTGAGATGCAGATGGGCGTGGCGGTACCCATTGTGCTACTTCTGCTATCGTTGTCCAGTTGACCTTGATCCCTTGCGCATCTACAACCTGTTCTGGGAAACCGATGTCAACGACTTCCAATTTTCCAGCGAGCTCGGCACCCGGATGCACCAACAGTCCTCTCTTCGGCAATCCTATTGTTACCGTCATATCCGCCCCGACACAGCTCCCCAAAGGATTTCCGGTGTCCGCATCCAAGCCAGAGGGAAGATCAACAGAAAGGATAGGTGTAGCGAGATCATTGATGGTGTTAATAACAGTAGCGATTGGATCGCGAACTGTCCCGCGTAGCCCTGTGCCGAAAATGGCATCCACAAGGAGTTCACAACTCGCTAAGGTAGTAGGCACAGTCCCTGTGCCGTAAGACCCTGTATCCGTCAAGATTGCCTCAATCGGTAACCCAAGATTTTTCGCAATCTGAAGATTAATCTCTGCTTCGTCGGTGAAACTCTCTGGTGGAGAAACGAGGAAAAGATGCACGTCGCGCCCTGCGTGGGCAAGTTGACGGCCGATAACTAATCCATCACCACCATTATTGCCTTTACCAACAAGGATACCGATCTGTTGACAGGTCGGGTAATACTGTTGAATCGCGCGGACGATGGCATTCCCAGCAGTCTCCATGAGAACAATACCGGGAATGCCGATACCTTCAATTGTGTCCTGATCAATCTGGCGCATTTCCGCTGCAGTCACGACTTTCATGTTTTTCTTTCTTGCGCGAAGCGAGAAACAACAGACTTGGTTTAACTATGGTGTTGACCTAAGTTCTGCAAGCCTCCGCTGTCCGCTTGCTACTACCGTTTTCATGTGATGTCGTGCTGCAGTTTGTCAGCGAGCACTAACAAGTGCGCTTCCACCTGTTGCGCTGCCTGTTCTAAACTTTCCCGTTCTATCTGAACTTCTTGAACCCTCTCGTCTTGATGGGTCTGGAGACAGAAGTTTAGATTTGTGCGGAGATCGAACAGGCTCTGTTGGATATGATCTTGGAAGGAACCTTCTGGGTACATCCACCGCCTGCCGCGTGTCTGTCGCAAATTGAAGTGGCAATGTCCATTGTCACTACCAAAGCAGTCAAAACGCATAATTTCATCGTCATAGACATACAATGAAGCCGCCGGACCGCGTCCGCCTGCATCATCACGCCAATACGCCTCTAATCGAACGTTATCTTGTATCGGATATTCGACGAGGTCGTGTTTTTGATTCGCCATCTGTAGCCTCCTTCGGTGCTTCTATACAGTAAAACGCATCTATAGGAGTAGGTTTTTCAGGACGTATAAAGATTGTCCAAACTTTAGTCTACAGAGATATTCTACCATAACTTACCAGACTTTCCTACATTTTTTTCACCCAACGCTTTACCAAAAGTCTTCTAAAAAATGGATAAGTGATAAATTGCTTGACAAAGTTTTGACATTTAAGGTAGACTTTCTTTCAGGATGCAACGTTTGGCGATTTACTTTTATAGTTCTTGGAATAGTGCCCCGAATTTTTGGTGAACTTCAAACGAGGCACCTAAACTTATACCGAAAGGTAGAAATACACGAGTCAACACAACAAAGGAGCGTCCTATGAAAGACCAGCTTTTTAACGGAAAATTTCTTTTTTCCGTATTAGCTATTTTGATATGTCTGACGTTTACAACAGTAAGTTACGGTCAAGATAACGGAGAGCCTACCCCTGCTGCTGAAGCCGAAGCAGAACCTGAAGCCGAAGCAGAACCTGAAGCCGAAGCAGAACCTGAAGCCGAAACTGAACCTGAAGCTGAAGCAGAACCCGAAGCCGAAACTGAACCCGAAGCCGAAGCAGAACCCGAAGCCGAAGCAGAACCTGAAGCCGAAGCAGAACCTGAAGCTGAAGCAGAACCTGAAGCTGAAGCAGAACCTGAAGCTGAAGAACCAGAAATGCCAAAAGAATACGGTTTTGATGTGATGCTTGAGCCCGGTTTGAACATGATTTCTATCCCGTTGATGCCAGAAACACCTTACACCGCGAAATCGTTGGCAGAAATGCTCGACGCAACAGTCATTATCCAGCTTGATGGAACAACGCAACGTTTCATTGGTTACACTGTCGCTGATGAAGGTGATGGGTTTGGCATCGATGGTGGCATGGGTTACATCGTCAATACACCAACTGGTGCTATGGTGAAATTCACCGGTAAGGCGTGGGATAACCAACCTGAACCGGAACCGATGCCAGCAGAACCAGAAGCAGAACCTGAAGTTGAAGCCGAGGCAGAACCTGAAACCGAGGCAGAACCTGAAACCGAGGCGGAAGCGGAACCTGAAGCCGAGGCAGAACCTGAAGCCGAAGCGGAAGCAGAAGCCGACGCTGGTGGAGAGGCAGAACCTGAAGCAGAAGCAGAAGCTGACGCTGGTGGAGAGGCTAACGCCGACGCTGGTGGAAATGGCGCAGCCGCTGCCCCCCCACTTTCTACCTTCAAGAGCGCATGGGCATTCATCGTTACCAGCGATATCCGCGGTATGGAGACAGGCACAGGGTACACACTCGTCGCTGAAAACCTCCGCACGGGCACTATCGCAACGGAAAACGTCACCAGTGCTGTGAAACGTTCCTCCGCTGTCTGGGCAGACCTCAACCGCAAGAGCGTCGTTGAAGCCGGCGATAAACTCGAAATCGCACTTTACGACGAACGCGGGAATATCGTTTCGGGTCCCTTCCAGCGCACCGTTTCAACGGCTGATATTCGCAACGCCTTCCTGAGTCTGCAACTCAACGTTGGCGATGTGCAGCCGAAAGACACGATTCTTGCGCAGAACTACCCGAACCCGTTCAATCCTGAAACGTGGATACCGTATCAGTTGAGCCAATCGGCTGAAGTGTCGATCCACATTCATAATGTAGCGGGTCATCTAATTCGCACGTTGGACTTAGGTCTGAAACCGACGGGTTCCTACATGACGCCTGCGACAGCGGCATATTGGGATGGTAAGAACTCAGTTGGGGAGAGCGTTGCGAGTGGTATCTATTTCTATACGCTCCAGACCGCAGACTTTGCTGCGACCCGACGGATGGTTATCTTGAAGTAAGAAGCGTCGTCAGTTGTCAGTTATCAGTGGTCAGTTACAAGAACCCTCTTAACTGAAAACTATTCTTACCGACAACTGATAACTATTAAAAAAATAAAACGCCCCAATTTGCTACTTAACCGTTGATATTGGGGCGTTTTTTATATACGCGAGTTCAAAAATAAAAATGCAGAATGGTCTTAGACTTTACACTATTTGCTATGGGATTCCCCTGGTAACCTTAAATTGCTATACGAAAGAAATGGAGCAACAACGTGCATATTTCCGTTGATGATGCGCGAAAACTCGCGGAGACTTATTTGACAGAAAGTGGAATGTCCGAAACCGATGCCTCAATTATTGCCGATATACTATTGGAAGCGGAACTCCGTGGACGGAAAACTCACGGCTTTATCCGGTTGCCCGGAATTAAAAGTCGCTATGAACAAGGCGAGCGAACTGATATTCGAGTTGACAAAGAAGCAGGACAGTGCGTCCGGGTTGATGGAGGGAACCAATCCGGCTATCTCGTTGCGTATCGTGCGATGGAGATCGCCATTGAACGCTCGAAGCAGAACGGGGCGGGTATTATTGGCGTTTATAACACATCGCATTGTGGTATGGCAGGATACTATGTCGATATGGCGCGGAAAGCAGATATTATCGGATTGCTCTTCGCTGATTGTTTGCCTCGAATTACGCCTGAAGGCGGCACGGAAGCCGTTTTAGGAACAAATCCGATCGCTGTCGGAATTCCGTCCAACACAGTCCCAATCTTATTTGATATGTCCACTGCTGCGATTACCAATGGGGATCTCCTCGTTGCTATACGCGAGGGCGGTACAATTGCTGAAGGCATCGCGTTTGATTCCGCGGGTGAACCAACGACAGATGCGGACGCGGCACTGAAGGGAAGCGTTCGTCCTTTCGGTGGACATAAAGGGTTTGGACTTGCCCTCATAACACAAATCCTTGCCGGTGCATTAGTCAACGCCGCGACAATCCCGGACCCCGGCACAAATTACGGTTTACTCATTATTGCGATAGATCCAACCAGTTTTGTGCCGTTGACGCAATTTAAAACCGAGGTTGATAAACTCGTTGCAAGCATCAAGGAAAATCGGCGTGAAACGGGGGTTACAGAGATCCTTATCCCCGGCGAGCGAGCATACCGTCAGCGGGAAGCGTATCTTGTTGATGGTATCCATTTAGACGATACGCTTGTAGATCAACTAACCTAAAAAAATTGTGGGTGCGACCTCCAAGTCGTACCGAAAGGAAAATTTACAATGACAACCACTTTTAAAGCAGGCATCATCGGTTGTGGAGGACGTGGACGCTCTCATGCCCGCGGCTATCAAGCATCTCCAGATGTTGAAATCGTCGCGTGCTCAGATCCGGTTGAGAACGCAAGAAACGATCTTGCAGAGCAGTTTGAAGTCCCCAATACCTACGAAAATTATGAGGAGATGCTGGACAAAGAATCGCTCGATTTTGTCAGCGTCTGCACATGGATCGCGCTTCACAAGGACATGGTCATCGCTGCTGCGAACAGCGGCATTAAAGCCATCCATTCTGAGAAACCGATGGCACCGACATGGGGCGATGCCAAAGCCCTCTATCAGGCGTGTGTGGATAACGATGTCGTGATAACGTTCTGTCATCAGCGCCGTTTTGGTGCACAGTTTATCAAGGCGAGACAACTGGCAAACGAAGGTGCAATCGGTGAACTGCGTCGCCTTGAAGGTTCGTGTCCAAATCTGCTCGACTGGGGAACACACTGGTTTGATATGTTCCTTTTTTACAATAATGACGAACCTGTTGACTGGGTAATCGGTCAAATAGATGTAGCAGAAGAGAGACTCGTCTTCGGGACACAGGTTGAGACAAGCGGTGTATCGTGGTTCCGCTGGAAAAACGGTGTGGAAGGTTTATTGACGACAGGCGGTGTCTCTTTAAATGGGTTCGCAAACCGTCTCATCGGCACTGAAGGGATTATTGATGTCGGTGGTGGCGCGCCGGTCCGTATGTTACGTACCGGTTCTGACGAATGGGAAACCCCTGATTTGAGCGACATTTCAAAAGGTGATGACACAGTTCTCTCTGTTCTTGATCTCGTTGACAGTGTTAAAACGGGACGTGAGCCAGAACTTAGCGGTCGCAAGGCACTACAAGGTGCGGAACTTATATTCGCAACGTATGAGTCGAGTCGGCGGCGCGCGAAAATTAATTTACCGCTCACAGTGGATGATTCCGCTTTGTTAACAATGGTTGCCAACGGTGACATCGGTTAAATCTTAACGTTATAAGCTGCAGGCGCGGTTTACCACCGCGCACTGTAGCAGTATTATACGCCTTGTGTTTTTCTGTAATTTTTATCAACCTAATTGATTTTTTTGCGTCTAACAGAAATTAAAGGGGATTGCCACACGCCTATTTCCCAAGAGCATAAACCTAAAGCGTCAGAAGCATTTAATAATAAATACGAAGAAGTTCTCGACACACTCCGTTCAATGTCAAAAGTGTGCTCAGTGTAGTATTTACGTATGAATACACACTGTCGAAATGCCACGTGTCGCGTTGAATAGTGGAGGTGCCGATACCGGAGTAGGATGCCGAACCTGTCCGGAAATTTGTGAATTAACGCGAAGCACCGAACCTTTGCAATCTTTCGGACTCGCGAAAAGCAGGGAGAAACGAGTGCTAAAAATTAAAAATATGTACGGTGTTGCTGACAAGCCGAGACACAAAAGTCGAAATCAACACAAGCACGGAAACGATCCATCCACTAAATCGCCAAGCCGTTCTATTTTGGTGAATTTTCTCGCTTTCAGCGACGCTTGCAAGCTGAAACTCACTATTATAAGTCAGATTTTCGTTTGTCTCTCAGTCTTGATGGTATCTGCTAATGTTTGGGCAGTTCCTACTGTGACGTTGACTGCCGAGCTTACTGAATTTTCGCCCAACCAGGATCGTGTCCTTGATACTGTCACTGTCTATTATAATATAAGCGAAGCTGTTGACAAAAGTGAATTGCAATTTTTCCTGAAAACGGGTGATACCCAAACACCATTTGGACAACCTGTTCCACTTGAGACAAGCGAAGGCGGACATGCCTTCCAATGGGATGGAGGAGACCGGAACCTCACGGTCTTTCCAGATGGGCAGTATATACTCAAGCTTCAAGTTGAGGCAAACGGGAGTGTTCACTCAGCTGAAACAAATCCTATTACCATTGATACACAAGTACCTATAATATCCCGCGTTGTTGCTAATGAGAATCTAACGCTCGTTGATGGCATTTTTATTAATGCCCCGATCCAATTAGTTCAGGCGACAGTAGATGCCGCGGGCGGTGCACGCATCAATCTGACTGCAGCGGAAACCCATATTACCGTGAAGACACAACAGGGCACCGCTATAAAAGGGGATCTCAGTTACGACCAAACATCATTAACATTTGTCTTTGGCAATCGCTTGGACACGGCATCCGAAAATGGAAAATATACCGCCTCAATTGCCGTCGCTGATAGAGCTGGAAACGTCGCTGAAAGAACATTAGATTTCACCTTTGATAACGTCGCACCTGATTTGATAGAAGTTGATACCTCAAACGGCAAGCTGATACCTGGAGCTGGGGTTAGCAGCGAGGTAGATTTTGTTCAGGTGACGCTCAGTGATAATCTTCAAGATGGTCTCAGCCCCTCTGACTCCAGAATTCGTCTCATTGGCCCCGATGGTACTGTATTGGGAAGGCAAACACAGCCAGATACGGATAAGATCCGTTGGGTCCTCCTATCGCCCCTCTTGCCGAACGATGGACTCATGGATGGTGTATATACGATTGAGGTTATCGCAGCCGATAAAGCTGGAAACCAGACAGAAACTTTGCCGATACCATTTATTTATGATAATCGCGCGCCGCTTGTTACCTTAGGTTTTGACGAGGAATCCGCCTTTACACTACATCAAGATACGATTTACCACACACAGCCACTTTTACAGATTGTCGCAACCTTTGATGATGCCCAGGGGGTTGGGGTTAATTTACAAGAGTCTACCCGTATTTCATTTGGTACAATCGGGGCTGACGGGCAGCTCAATCCCTATTCTGGGCGTGAGTTTCTGGCAAAGGAACGCAACCAGCTAACCTACATTTTAGAAACACCACTGACAATTCGAGATGGCAGCCAAGATGGCCGTTATGCACTCAACGTTCAGGCCACGGATACGCTTGGTAATACAAAGACCTACAATTATTATCTTATCTATGATACGCAGCTGCCAACGCTCGTTTCTACCACGCCAACTACCAATGAAACCGTCTCGAATCTATCACAAGTCGAGGTCGTACTTGATGAAAAAACCAGCGGCATTGATTTCATTCAGAGTACCTTCCGCCTGACTCGCAGTATAGATGGAAATCAAGTTGATGTGCCTGTCAATGTTACGCGCAATGGCACAAATACGGCTACGCTGACACTCACACAACCGATTGCCTTAGACGGTTCGGATGATGGCACCTACACAATTGAAATCACACCGACTGACTTAGCCGGCAATCTCGGTGTTACCGTCCGACGAGAATTCTATCTCGTCAGTCAAAGCCTGCCTGAGATTCGATTGACAATGCCCGAAACCACAACTGTCAATAATTTGACGACGGTTGTTGCCGAACTCAGGGGATACATCGGTGCCGGTATTGATCTTGATGCATCAACGCTGACTGTCAGAAACGCTCAAGGCAGTCTTATCACATCGACTGAACTTGAACACGATGAAGTAAATAACCTGTTAACTTGGAACATAGAAGCACCGCTGCCTCGTGACGGTAGTGCCGATGGCGAATATACTGTAACTGCAACGTTCGTTGATTTTACTGGACGACGCTTAACACAACAATTCCAACTTCTTTTAGACACACAATTCCCGCTAATTGAGAGCGTACAGGTTGCAACCGAATCCCAACCAGAACTTTCCACGGACAGTACAACAACCGTTGCCGAAGACTTTTCGCAGATCATCATAACTTTTGAGAATACACAAGAAGGTGCTGTTAGCGGTATTGACTTCACCAATACAGGTATTGCACTTACCAATCCGACTGGTGAAAACATTGTTGTTAACCGGACCGATAATGCGCAAAGTGCATTAACACTTGATTTCCAAGCCCAGACACAGCCCGGCGAGTATGCGCTTTCTATCACACCGCAAGACCTCGCTGGTAACCAAAGTGCGGCTCCATTTGTCTACAGGCTACGGATTGATGTGCTTTTGCCTACAGTTAGCTCGGTACACATTAGTGGTAAACTCGGCACTATCGTTTACGCTAACGGCGATGCCACGAACATAGTCGCTACTTTCGCAGATTTGAGTGGTGCTGGCTTAGACTTGGATGATGGCGGTTCAACGATCACCGTCACTACTGAATCAGGACTGCCCGCCCCCGGTATTACTACCTCCAATGGGATAGATCAGTTGACGTGGACCCCCATAGTTCTCCCTATTGATGGCAGTGCTGATGGTCGATATACTGTCACTGTCACACCCAAAGACAAAGCCGGCAGACAAGGCGACACCGTCTATCGACAGTTCGTTTACGATACACAAGAACCGCGCATCACCGCCGCTGATCCAGTGTCATTGAATCAGCCTGCTATCTATATCGGTGGCACGCTCACACAACTTCAGTTTACCGTTGAGGATGTCGGACCCGCCGGTTTAGAGTTAGAGGAACAAACAGCAGAACTCCTTGGTCTCCAAGGCACGCCTATCGCTACGACACTTGCGTTCGATGAGATAAACAGTTATCTGTATCTCACACTTGACAATCCACTTGCACAAGATGGCAGTGCCGATGGCGAATACACGGTAAAAGTGTCTCTTGTTGACAAAGCAGGAAATACCCTGGAGTCGGAGCAAACTTTCGTTTATGATTCTCAAGTCCCTCAATTAGCCTCGGTCTCGGTAAACACTGAGCCGGTGATGGAGCTTGCCCCTCAAGAAATTACCGAGATTTCGGAATCTATCAGTAGTGTTACGCTCCAATTTGAGGAAGCGACCCGTGTTGATTTTGCGAATACTGGGATTGATCTGGTGGGTCCCGATGGGCAAGCGATTTCACTCAACATCTCGGCTGATGGACTCAGGCAACTGACTGCCCGTTTTGTTGAACTCACACAAGCCGGATTGTACACCCTATCGATCACACCACAAGATATAGCAGGCAATGTCGCCCAAGGGGCTGTGCAATACTCATTTCGGCTTGTGTTCGTTTTACCGAGTGTGAGCAGCGTCGAATTAGGTGGACAGACCGGAGATGTCGTCTTCCTCAACGGGAGCGATTCTACAATAATTGCGACTTTGGTGGATGCTACCGGCACCGGACTGGATTTAGGCGAAGGCGGTTCAAGCATCGTTGTAACCAACCCCTCAGGCGCGGTCGTTTCAAGTCAGACTCACACAGAGGGCACGAACCAGTTAATATGGCAACCTATATCGCTCCCCACCGATGGCAGTGCTGATGGTCGATATACTGTCACTGTCACACCCAAAGACAAAGCCGGCAGACAAGGCGACACCGTCTATCGACAGTTCGTTTACGATACACAAGAACCGCGCATCACCGCCGCTGATCCAGT
>PYIY01000211.1:12568-96433 GCA_003635195.1 Candidatus Poribacteria bacterium
AGATGTCGTCTTCCTCAACGGGAGCGATTCTACAATAATTGCGACTTTGGTGGATGCTACCGGCACCGGACTGGATTTAGGCGAAGGCGGTTCAAGCATCGTTGTAACCAACCCCTCAGGCGCGGTCGTCCCGGGTCAAACTCGCACAGACGAAGTTGATCAGTTAATATGGCAACCTATATCGCTCCCCACCGATGGCAGTGCTGATGGTCGATACACCGTGGCAGTTACACCTCTTGATAAAGCTGGACGGCAAGGCGATATCGTCTATCGACAGTTCATTTACGATACAGAAAACCCCCGTATCACTGCATCGTCTCCGGTAGTGTTGAGTCAACCTGCATCTTACATCAGCGATAGCCTGAACCAGTTTTCGTTTACTGTTGAAGACGTGGGACCGGCGGATCTACTTCTGGAAGCGCAAACAATTGCGTTAATAGACAGTTCTGGAAATGTCGTTCCGGCAACATTGACATCCGACGAGTTAACAAATCAACTCTACTTGACACTGTCGTCTCCGTTCGCTCGAGATGGGAGTGTTGATGGCCTGTATACAGTCAGGTTATCCCTCATTGACAGAGCCGGTAACGCCTTGGATTTAGAGCATCTCTTGATTTACGATTCTCAAGTGCCACAACTCTCTTCAGTCACAGTAAATACCGAACCACCAACAGAACTTATCCCACAAGGAACTGCTGAGGTTCTGGAACCCATCAGCAGTATTACGATTCAGTTTGACGAGGCAACGAGAGTTGATTTCACTAATACCGTTGTTACACTCGTGAGTTCCAGTGTCTCTGCAACCACTGGTGCAGCTGAAGTCGTAAATATCCCGCTCACATTGCAAGATGATGGCACCTCCCAGATAACCGCCAGTTTTCTGGAATTAAATCAATTGGATACGTATGTACTCTCTGTCACACCACGAGATGTCTCTGGTAATGTTGCCACTGCGCCTATCAATTACACTTTCATTCTGGATATACCGTTACCAAGTGTTAGTTCTGTTATTATAGGCGACTCCGAGACAGCGGGCAGTGGTGATGTCGCTTACGTTAATGCAAGCAACATGGTTATAGGAGCAGTTCTCCTTGATCCAACAGAGACCGGATTAGCTTTCGGTAGTGACGGGTCGGATATTACGGTAGCAGACCTTGATAACATAATCGTCGCCGGTGAACTCGGTTCAAATGGGATAGATCTGCTCGTTTGGGAACCGATAAAACTCACGACTGATGGCACTACCGATGGACGATATAGTGTATACGTTACACCTATTGATAAAGCCGGACGCGAGGGCAACACCGTTTATCGTGAATTCATTTATGATACGCAAGAGCCAGAGATAATCGCTGCTGACCCGATAGACTTAAGTCAACCCGTCTCCTATATCAGTCGGAGTTTAACACAATTCCATTTCACTGTTTCGGATGTTGGCCCTGCAGACCTCATGCTGTCAGATCAGAAAGTGACGCTCCGCGACGCGAATGGTAGTTTAGTACCAACACAACTCACGAACAATACCGAAAACCAGCTCTTTCTCACACTCAATCAACCTTTACCCCTTGATGGAAGTATGGATGGTGAATACACCCTTGCGATTGAGTTAGTAGACAAAGCCGGAAACGGTTTCACTGTTGAACACCAGATCGTCTATGATACCCAAGCACCAACCCTTGTTAGCACAGTACCCGCTAATGGGGCACTCCTCACTGAGGATGTCACACAGATACAAGTAACACTTAATGATGAGGGGGAGAGTGGTATTGACTGGACAATGACAACTATAACGCTAGTTAACCCAAGTGGAAGTGAAATATCTGGTGAGCTGGTTAGCAATGGTACAACAACACTAACGCTTAGCACAAATCAGCTCGTTGAGGATGGACGATACACTATCCGTGTTCAAGCTGTTGACCGTGCCGGGAACGGTCAAGCAACCCGCTTTGAACGGAACTTCTTACTATCAAGGCGTTTACCCACAATTGTTTCAACGGAGCCGGTTACAGCACCAGTAGATGAGGCGTTCACGAATGAAGAAATTGAGCGGATAGAAGTGGAACTCGAAACAGATGATGTAAATCATCTATCAACGCTTCGCCTCTTAAATCCGGGGGATCAAGTCGTTGCTGGCCAACAACAGCGTGCATCTGGCAAGTTAATTTATAATCTGGTTCGACCCCTCGCGACTGATGGTTCTGAGGACGGTCGCTATACGATTGAGTTTACGCCAATCAGTGCTTCCGGGCGCAACGGTGAAACGCAACGATTGACGTTCATTTATGACACGCAGGCACCAGAAATTGAGAGCGATGATGTGATTGATCTTGTCGTTGCACAACCTGGAGTTAATAATTCACTAACAGAAATTCGTGTTAATCTCACCGATGACACAGCTGGTATTGATTGGGAAATTCTCGATGAGAAGTGGCTAACTTTTGAGCGACTATCGCCAAACGCAGCGAAAATTTCAGGGCGAGTTGACGACGATGGACAAGGCAACCTCATTTTCCGTCTCACTGTACCACTCGCAGACAACGGTTCGGCAGATGGCGAGTACCAAATTACCGTTAACCCCAAGGACCGCGCAGGAAATGATGATGAACCTTATGAAAGGGTCTTCATCTACGATACCAGTCCGCCAATGATTGATGCTGGCACACTGATTATCAACGATGCACCGCTGCTTGTTGACATCAATGCGGACAACTATCCAACGCCAGTCTCTACAACAGGTGGTGTGGTCATACAAGCAAACATCTTTGACACTGGCTTGGGAGTCAACCTCGCACAATCAAAGATTACTGTGAGGCGCCCGGATGGATCGGAACTTTCTGGAAACACACAGCAAAATGGCGTAGACACGCTTGTTTTCAAATCCGATGGATTGACACTTCAAGGGAACTATCAAGTCGAAGTTACCAGTATCGGAAATGACTCCGAACTCCTCGGATTCGCTCCAACCGATTCTATCACAACGGGATTTCTCTATGAAACAGGCGAACCTACCGCTGCTGTAACCAGTGATGGTGGTGAAACCGAGTTAACCGATGAGCCACTGCCGTTAGAAGGGACAGCCTCTGACCCGGCGGGCACACAGCGAATCGGTGAAGGCGAAATCCCTGTTCCGGCATCTGGTGTCTGGCTCGTCGAAATTGTAGGGATCGGTCCGGATGATCAGCCAATTGACCCGGTCCCAGCGGTTGATGACAGCAACGCGCAAGAAGAACCGTGGAGCCGGTGGTCAATTGACTTCTTGCCGACGCGTTCGGGTGAATACGACTTAGATGTCCGGGTCACAGATAATGCAGGCAATTACGCCGTTTATGACGTTGGAAAGTATACAATGTCGGTATCCCTCACCTTCCGCGGTTCAACATTTGGGTGGCCAAATCCGCTTCGCCTCTCACAACGAGATGTCGCTTTCTTCTCTTTTGATGTCAATGTACCACGCGGGGAGACAATTGAACTCACTTTGAGCATCTATGATTGGAGTGGCGACATGGTGCTATCACAAACCTATCCGGATGTTGTCTCCGGACAGCGGAACGACCAATTGGTTAAGTGGAATTTGGAGAACCAGTCAGGCAATCGTGTCGCGAGAGGACTCTATATCTTCCGTTTAGAAGCCGTCAATGCAGCAGGGAATCGCGCGAACACCGTCGGTAAGGTCCTTGTCGTTGACTAAAAAGCAGTTACCAGAGGAACAGTTACCAGTTACCAGTGGCCAGTTAAAAGAGGTTTTCGGTTAATTATAAGTCTTTTTACTGGAAACTCGAAACTGGACACTGAGGTTTTGGACAGTTAGAGAGTCTCTTTCTGGTAACTGGACACTTGGTAACTGGTAACTGAAAAAGGAGAACTCATGATGCTGAAAAGAGGAGCCGTTCAAATCGTAATGGCACTTCTCATAATAACTGCAGCTGCCCCAAGTGTGCACGCTGATATTAACGATGGTGCAGGAACAGTTGGTGCCGCTTTCCTAAAAATTGAAGGTGGCAGTCGCCCTGCTGCATTAGGCGGTGCCTTCGCTGGACTTGCTAACGATATTAATACCATCTTCTGGAATCCAGCAGGGTTAACCGCCGTCCACGACAGGGAATTGACTGCGATGCAACACTTCTCGTTCGCAGAAATTAATAACCAAACCATCGGGTACGCACAGCGTATAGAGCGGCTTGTCTGGGGGGCCAGTTTTCTTGGGAGCTTCACAGAAATTGAACGCCGACAGGGACCAACCGAAGACCCTGATAGCACTGTAACAATCGGCGCGTTTGCTACAGGTTTATCCCTCGCCTACCCACTCAGCGAAGCAATATCAGTTGGTGGTACAGCCAAAATAATTTCAGAGCAACTGGATATTCAAAACGCCTTCGGGGCCGCAGCGGATGTCGGATTAGTCCTGCGCTTGCTTGACAATCATCTCGGTATCGGGATCGCTGTCCAAAATGCTGGGGTCTTAGACGGTGGTGAAAACTTGCCTATGGCACTTCGGGCAGGACTTGCTTACAGAACGTGGAAGCAACCTGCTGCAGAAGCAGAAGCAGATAAGCCAATCCCAGCACAGGAGGTATGGGCATTGGTTGCAGACGCACATCTCCCGCTTCTTGATGCAAATCCGAGCTTCCATATCGGGGCAGAGCGGTGGTTTTACGAAAGTATCGCCGCACGCGTCGGATATCGGATCGGTTTGAACGAAAATCCAAGCGACGGCTTAGCACTCGGCATCGGCATCCGACGCAGTGGTGAAGACGCATTAGCAAATATCGACTTCCAGTTTGATTACGCTTTCGTACCAGATGCTAATGTCGGCAACGCACATCGCGTCTCCTTCATCACGCGTTTTTGAAGTTACCAGTTACCAGTTACCAGTTACCAGACAAGAGACTTCTTAACTGGCCACTGGTGACTGGTGACTGGCGACTGTTACACGCTCGCTTCAAGCATGCGTTCAATTGGCGCGCGGGCTTTGTCAATAGTCTCAGGACTTAGCGTAATTTCGTATTCATCAAGACACTCATTCCGATCAATCGCTTCCAAGATATTCGCTATTTTGCCCAAATTGACTTGTGCCATGTGTGAACACCGGACCGAGCATGCCGTCCAGAATTGAACTTCTGGAAATTCCTGTGCCAAGTTAGAAGTTAATTCACATTCCGAAGCAACAAAGGCACGTTCCAAGTTGCTTGCCGCGACACGTGCCGCGATGTCCTTCATAATTTGACTGGTACTGCCGTAAAAATCCGCTTCTTTTAAGACCTCCGGGCGGCACTCCCAGTGGGCATACAACTTACGGTGGGCGTGTCCTTTCGGGATTTCAAAGGATTCACGGATGCCAAGAAGATCATCAAGTGTGAATTTTTCGTGAACCTCACAAACTGCACCGCGTGCCGTGTTGTCTTTGCCAGGATAGACGACATTTTTCTCGTCCTTCAACTCTTCCTCCAAATTCTGTGCGAAGAAGATATCGGGCACAAAAATCAGTGTATCCCCAGGCATAGATTTAGCGATGTGTGCTGCATTCGCTGATGTACAGCAGATATCTGATTCTGCTTTTGCGTCTGCATAACTATTGATATAGATCATCACCGGCGCACCCGGATAGAGGGATTTCAACTCTCTAACATCTTCAGCACCGAAATTATCAGCGAGCGAGCATCCTGCTGTTTTGTCAGCAACTAACACCGTTTTGCTCGGATTCAAAATTTTTGCTGTCTCCGCCATAAACGGGACACCGTTAAAAATTAGATACGGAGCTTCTGTTTTTGCGGCGTACATGCTCAAGCCGAGCGAATCACCCTGCTCCTCTTTTTCAGACAACCCAAAAACGAGGGGCTCCATATAGTTGTGACCAAGCATCACAACGTTGTGTTTCTGCTTCAGGGTCCGTATTCTGTGGACAGTCTTCGCGTGAGCCTCTATGTCAAGAAACGTTAAGCTTGGATGATGGCGGTTGTACAACTCCTGCTTAACTTCTTCAATAGTGAGGTCTGTACAATTTGGGGCATCTGTTGCAGCAGGAGTTTCTCCCTTAGAATGCATGCTAATCACGCTCCATGGAATAGTAACCAGTGGCCAGTAACCAGTGGCCAGTTAAAAGAAAGATAGGATTCAATCACAACCCTCTTAACTGGTAACTGGTAACTGGTAACTGATTTATTTGTTCCAATTAGCATACACTTAAAATATTTCTTTTGTCAAGACCTAATATATAGAAATGATACACAAATGCGAAATTTATGCCAAATTTTCTGCGTGAAAACAGGAAAAACCTGCGCCGTTGTTCTTATTGTATGTCTTCTTTTAGGCTTAACACCGACGGCGGAAAGTGTTTCGGTCAAATTAAGAGGGAAAATAGCTTTGGTGGGGATTCTTTCAGGGCTTGCGTATGCGACACACATGCTTGTTAAACGCGATAGGCGAGTCGTGGAGAAGTTAAAACTTCGCCTCGGCCCGCCTGATCGGGTTATTCAGTTTGAACGTGGATTTGACTTGTGGCGTATTAACTATTATGGAGAGCAGTGCTATATGTTTCGCAATAACCGATTTGTCGAAACTACGCCATGCCTGCGCCTACGATCTCAATATCAAGGCTATGAAAATCAGACACACGCTCGCCTTAGAACCGACATGCGTAAGTCTGTGTCACCTTTTCTTATTGATACACCCGTTTTAGTGCGCCCCAAGTGGTTGCAGCTTTGCCCTTTGCATCCACAGCAAGCCCCTCCACTTGTATCTTCCGATCTTTATCCGTTGGGAGACGAAGGTCTCCTTCGTTCGCTTTCAAGTTGGTCGTCACGAAGATTGTATCTATCATGGTGGCATCTTCACGCACGCCAATACGAAGCACTGTCTCACCCGCTTCCTTGAACTTCCATTCCCGGTCAAAGGTTCCACCGTCTAACCAGTGGTTGATGCGGTCCCAATGCCAAGCAGCACCTTGTGCAACACCCCAGCGGAACTCGGTATTCTGGGTTGCTTGAGGATCCTCGTTTGGGTCGGCAGGTTGCCAAGTTACCCAAAATGAATCGCTATTCCCATCCCAAGCAATGACCTGACCCCACAGCGCGTAAGTGTCCGGTTGGGGAATATTGATGATAAATTCAGCGTAACCTTTACCACCACCACCTGTGGCGGCAGCACCTTCCATCCAGATGAATTTTCCATCAGAGGCATTTTTATCATCTGCAATGATCATCGGTTCTACAATCTCGTTTGCTAATTCGGCTTCAAGCGCAATTTCAACTTCAGCATAAAGTCCTACAATACCATATAAAGCGAGTGTTAGTATAATCAGGGTCAATAATCTTCCGTGTTTCACCAAATACCTCCTTTCTGTCTTCTGAAACCCGCGGGCAGTTCGGAAACCGCCCGCAGCCAGATTAAGTCAATTACTATCGTTCTGCTTTCAGCTTACCCCATGTTGTGGCGAGCTTATCTTGCGGTTCAACAGGCGTTAGGGAATCTTCCGGAATAGGATCGCGAGGGTTCACTTCCGCCTCGTCCTCGGAAAGATTATCGGTGATATAGATGACATCCAACATAGTGGCATCTTCTCGGACTGCGATACGGAGGGTGGTTTCCCCGGCTGCTTCTATCTCCCATTCCCGTTCAAACGTTCCACCGTCTAACCAGTGGTTGATACGGTCCCAGTGCCATTCATTGCCTTGTGCGACACCCCAGCGGAACTCCGTATTTTGGGTTTCTTGCGCGTTTTCATCGGGATCAGCAGGTTGCCAAGTTACCCAGAATGAGTCGCTATTGCCATCCCATGCAAGGACTTTTCCCCACAGGGCATAAGTGCCGGGTGCTGAAATATGAAGTTTATATTCTGCCCAACCTTCACCACCGCCACCGGTCGCCGCGGGGCCCTCCATCCATATAAATTGCCCCCCGGAAGCTGCATCATCGTCGGCAACTACCATCGGTGCTTCGATTGTATCTGCTGCTTCTGCTTCAATTGCCCGCTCATAACTGTAACTTACACTGATTGTGAGTAATAAACCGAAAGTGAAAAGTGTACCAAATACTAATGTTTTGAAACGCATATAGGTATCTCCTTTATAGTAAATTTTTTAACCTTTTGGAATGCTTTGCCCGTTTTCAAAGGGCACATTATTAATTACCAACCCATGGAGCTCGCATTTTGCCCCACTGTAGAATCTGTAATCCGAATAATTCTATTGGTAAGACATCCAGAGCAGTTGACCATTTCGGTTGCGCCGCCCAGGCACCATTGTTAATCAATTCGCGGCGTTCGCTCCCATCCGCACGCATAAGATGAATAACCCATCTGCCATCTTTCTCAAATTGAAAAGCGATGCTCTTACCGTCAGATGCCCATGCCGGAACTGCTTCATCTGTAGGCGTATCGGTGAGTGCTTCTTTATTCCCACCATCAACTGCATCCATGATATATAGGTCAAAGTCAGCAAGTACCGCCTCGGCATGCATTGAAGCATACACAATCCGACTCCCATCAGGAGACCAAGCCGGATAGGTGTCCATCAGCGGTTGATGCGTTAACCGCTGTTCAACTCTGCTATGGACATTAACAATGTATATGTCCCAGTTGAGTTCCCGCTTTGAGTGGAAAACAAGGGTGTCCCCATCGGGCGACCAAGCAGGTGCTTCATCTTCAAACGGATTTTCGGTGAGGTGTTCTACCTCGCCATTATTGAGATGAAGCAGATAGATGTCGAAATGCCCCTCGCGATTTGATGTGAAAGCGAGGCGCGTACCGTCAGGAGACCAAGCAGGTGCCTTATCTGTCGCGGGGTGATGCGTTAGACGCTGTTGGTTAGTGCCGTCAGCATGCATCACATAAATCTCGTGATTTCCATCCCGCCGAGAGAAAAAGGCAATCTGAGTCCCGTCCGGTGCCCACGTCGGATAGTAGTCCGCTGCAGGATTGTGCGTGAGGTTTATAGGTCGCTTTCCTGCCGTATCTGTCAGATAGATTTCCCAATCACCGCTCACATCCGAGGCAAAGGCAATCGTTGCAGGCGCGTGTGGTTGACACATAGCACTATCGACACTAAGGAAGAACATCACGAAAATACTACTCTGATATACTAACAGAACTCGCATTTTTTGTCTATATTTTTAAAGTTACCAGTTACCAGTTACCAGAAAAAAGGTTTCAGAAGTTCCCCAACCCCTTTTCACTGGCCACTGGTGACTGATAAAAGAGGGTTGTGATGCACAAAGGTCTCCCCTCTTAACTGGCCACTGGTTACTGGCGACTGGTTACTGATACACTGATAACCCTTAAACTATCAAAATTTTCCGTCACGCACTTCAAAATGGGTCGGTTTGTGAAGTGTTGCCCCCCCAATCCGCACCCATTCTGCTATCCATTCGATCATCTGTCCTAAAGAGACGCGTGGATACCCAAAGAGTTGATGACACCGAGATGCGTTGCTCAAGAGTGCTGTTGGTGCCTCCTCACCTTCAAAATGCGGTGATTTGTTAAAAATCGCACCGAAACACGACGCAAGGTATCGTATAGAGACAGTCTCCGGTCCCGTCACATTCAGGACCAGTGGCGGACTTTGGCAGTGTGAGAAAGCGCGTAATGCAATCGTGTTTGCATCACCTTGCCATATCACATTCACGTTGCCCATCCGGAGCGAAACCGGTTCTTCGGCATAAACTTTTTCAGCGATATCCAACAGTATCCCGTAGCGAAGATCTATCGCATAGTTCAATCGCAAGATAACCATCGGTGTGCCGAATTGCAAAGAAAAATAGGTACATATCCGTTCACGGCTTAAGCACGATTGCGCATACTCGCCAATTGGATCAACAGGTGAAGTTTCAGTCGCACCACCGTGGGAAACCGGTGTCAGCGGGTAGACATTTCCCGTTGAAAAGACAACCAACCGCGACACTCGAAACTTGTCCGCCACGCGTCCTGGCATATAACCGTTCATTGCCCAAGTCAGCCCCTCATTACCCGTTGAACCGAACTTCCTACCTGCCATCAGAACGACATTTTGGATATCAGGTAGACTTTGCAAGCAGTCTTCCGAGAGGAGATCTGCGACGATTGTCTCAATGCCCTCTTCGTGCAAGGTTTCTCGTACACCGGGTGTTGAGAACCGAGAGACACCGATCACCCTTTTCGATACGCCCGCGGCATCAATCGCGCGTTTCGCCTGTTTGGCGAGTGTCGGCCCCATCTTCCCGCCAACACCGAGGATAAGGATATCCCCTTCCAACGTAGCAACTGCCGCTATTACTTCGTCTGTCGGTTCGGATAAACGTGATTCTAATTGGGCTTCAGTTTGTATCAAGGTGTTACACAAACTTGGCGACGATTGGAAACCTTTCATCGTCTTATCTAAGCAGGCGTGTTTAAGGGACAGATTCTGAAACCTGCCCCCGACAAGTTATCGGATCAATTTAATGTTCGCCCAAGATGTAGCGAGTTTACCTTCCGGTTCTACCGGTGTCAGGAATGATGCGGCATCTTGGTTCATGCTCGCTTTAATCTCATCTGCTGAAAGCGCACGGTCCCAAAGCCGGACCTCGTCAACGCTCCCTGTCCACGCTTCACCGCCCCAAGTGCCGATAGTCACCGCACTCGTGTTTTGGGCAGGGGCAACCGGGTTACCAGATTCTTCCGAGTACGTTACCTCGCCATCTACGTAGATCTCTACTAAACCACTGTTATCGTCGGTATGGGTATAAGCAAGATAATACCATTTGCCGAGTTCCAGATCTGTATCGTTATCGTTGATGTCTTTAAATCCACCGTTTGCACCGTTCGTCCAGACTTTGATGCCGTTTGCTGGATTCATCCCGAACCCAAAACCGATATGCCGAGTCGCACCCCCCTGCCGAGTTCCGAAGATGATGGCGTGTGCGCTTGGAAGCCTATCCAGCTGCACCCACGCCGCTTGTGTGATTGCACCTTCAATATGAAAGGCAGCATCGTCTTCAACAACGACGTGATCTGCGGAAGCCGCGAATTGGAGCGCTTTCCCGAACTTCCCATCAATCCATTTGGCATTACCCATGACTTCACCTTCAAAACCGTTTGCGGAGAAGTCTTTCGTTGCGCTACCAGAACCTTCGTCGAGCGGCATGTATAAAACAAGTCCGTCCATGAGGGCGGCGTGGGAAAATGCGACACAAATGAGTAAACAGAGTGTGATTATTGAAAAGATTTTCATGTAGTCTCCTTTGTTGAAAAGTGAAACAGTCTAACATTACACAAAAAACAGAAAAGAACGGATATTCTTCTCTACTTGAACCATATCGTAGCAAATTTTTGTTTTTGCTTCAAGACACAAAATGTTGATTTTCCGAAAAAGACCGGTTGCGCGTTAAGGGGATACACTTTTGGCACAGCGGAACCCAAGAGCACCAATACCCGCATACGCTGGACTTGTCCCGTGGCGGTTTGAAGCACGCAACCATTCAGGATTGCTGTTCCACCCTCCGCCGCGTATCACGCGAAAATCTACAATGTTCTCAAAATCGTCGACAATCTCCTCAACATTATTCGCACCTGCAGCCGGGTTTCGGCGCGGAGAGTTGGCATAGAAATCAGCCTCGTATCTATCAAGACACCACTCCCACACATTACCTGCGATGTCATGCACACCGTAGTCGTTCGCAGGATACTCGCCGACTGGGGTTGTCTCACCAAGTTTTTTACCGTAGTTTGCCCTATTGAAATTAATACCGTTGCCCCACGGATACTGTTTTTTTTCCAATCCGCCACGCGCCGCTTTCTCCCATTCCGCTTCTGTCGGTAAACGCTTGTCCACCCAAACAGCGTAAGCCATCGCTGCGTACCAACTCACATAACGGACCGGATGTTCCCGTTCTCCGAGCGGAAAATTATTTCCATTCCAGTCTTGTAAGTAATTGCCATCGTGGAATTTTTCATCAATCTGCTCTTTCTGCCATGCTGGATTCGCAAGAACGAAATCTTTAAATTCTCCGTTGGTTACCTCGTTCGCGTCTATGTAAAACGCGTCAAGGTGGACGACATGCACCGGCTGTTCGTCGTTATCAGCATCACCACCATTGCTGCCCATCTGAAATTCGCCTTCTGGGATCAGAACCATTCCATCTGGAATAATGGGTTCAGGAGCAGGTTCTGGCACAGGTTCAGGTTCAAGGGCTGGCGTACGACTATCAGGGCTTGGATCCGCACCTACCAATTCTACGGGCCCAACCTCTTCGTCCTCGTCCCGTTGCCCACAACTGACTATGTAAACAGTCAAAAAACATATAAATGCTAAACCGAACAGTCTAAATAAAGTCTTCATCAAAATCATTCTCTCAGTGTAGGAGCGAGTGTTTTTGCTTGGGTGTTCCTCCATGCTCGCGATCTTTGGTGTAGGAACGAGTGTTTTTGCTTGGGTGTTTCTTCATGCTCGCGATGCGCAATATCAATAAACCTCTAAGTAGTTATCAGTCTCCCACTGGCTGACACTCAAGTGATAGTCGCGCCACTCCTTGCGTTTGACCTGAATATAATAATCGGCGTACACTGCTCCAAGTGCATTTTTGATCACTTCGTCTTGTTCAAGCGCGTCCGCAGCTGCGTCAAGTGTCGCCGGTAGAGAGTTTATCCCGCGCCGTTGCAGTTCATCTTCCGATACTTCATAAAGGTTATCCTCGTTTTGCACGCCGGGGTCCATCTGATTTTCGATGCCATCCAGACCGGCTGCGAGGAGAACTGTCGCCGCAAGATAAGGGTTCGCCGCGCCGTCCGCCAAGCGGTTTTCGATGCGTCCGGGTGCCGGAATCCGAATCATCTGTGTTCGGTTGTTCGCACCGTATGTAACATAAACAGGTGCCCATGATGAACCTGAACGCGGTGCCCGACGCACTAAACGTTTGTAACTATTCACAAGCGGATTTGTAACCGCTGTGACCGCTTGTGCGTGTTTCAGAACACCTCCTGTGAACCAATAAGCGAGTTGGGACAAGCCATTTTTATCATTCTCATCAAGAAATAGATTTGTCTGATTCTCCGCGTCCCAAAGGCTCATGTGAAAGTGTGCACCGTTGCCTGTCAGGTTCGTGAACGGCTTTGGCATAAATGTTGCCAACAATCCGCGTTCCTCAGCCATCGTTTTAACCATCCACTTAAAGAAGGTGTGCCGATCAGTTGTCGTAAGCGCGTCCGAATAGGTCCAATTTGCCTCAAACTGACACGTCCCATCCTCGTGATCGTTCGCATAGGGTTCCCACGCCAATTCCTGCATATATTTAATCAGGGTGGTCATCATATCAAGATTGCGGTGCAACGCCCTTAGATCATAGCACGGTTTGTCTAAAGTGTCAAGTTTATCCCACGGTGTGTAGGCACCTGACTCATCCTGTTTTAACAACATGAATTCTGCTTCAATGCCAACATTGAAGACATAACCTTTCTCTTTCGCTGTATCCAATTGTCGTCGCAGAATTGTTCTCGGACAGTAGTGCCACGCTTTACCTTCGACATACATATCTCCCGCGACCCAAGCAAGATTCTTCCGCCACGGCACAATTGTTAACGAATTAAAGTCAGGGATGCTCGCCATTTCTGGATCGTGCGGATATTGTCCTATCTCACCGGCGGCAAAGCCGCCGAAGCCTGCTCCCTCTTCTGCCATATCATCGATGTGTGTAGATGGAATCACTTTTGCCTTTGGGGCACCGCTCATCTCAACAAAAGAGCAGAGGAAAAACTCGATACCATTCTCTTCAACGAAACGTTTGACCTGTTCGATGGTCATGAAATTGTTCTCCCATAGTTTGTGTAGGAGGTCATGCCTCGAAAGTGAGACGAAATACTCCCCAAAAGTCGCTTTTCACAGAACACGAAGCGACCCATGTACTTTTATAATGTAAAAAGCCTATCCACAAAATGCCAAACTGTGATAACATTATATCTGAAGCCCTGAAAATTTCAAGGTTGATTTTTGCTGTCAAGTTTAGAAGACCGGCAAGCTGCACCATTTTACAATACAAGCTGCACCAGAACGAAAGGAAAGACGATGGCATTTTTTTCTTGTTTTTATACGAAAGCGTCGCTTTTAATGGGTGTGTTAATCGTTGCCTATCTATTGCCGATATGGTTGTTTACCTATTTTCCGACACAAGATGGTGTGAGCCATGTCTATAATTCACAAATATTGACAGAATACAACAACCCTGAATATCAGTTTCGCGACTATTACGAAATTAATTGGTATCCCTTTCCGAATTGGCTCTCACACTTTTTCTTGGCGGTGCTGATGTTCGTGTTTCCTGCTCTCATCGCCGAAAAAATTTTTCTGAGCCTCTACGTCATCCTTTTCCCACTCGCAATCTATTATTTTCTCAATGCTGTACAACGCGGGCGATATGCCCTCGTCATACTGAGTTTCACGTTTGTTTACAATTATCTCTTTCTCATGGGTTTTTACAATTTCGCTATCAGCGTCCCGCTTTTTTTCCTCGCACTCGGCTATTGGTGGAAACACAAGGATGAGATGAGAAGGCATCGTATCATTCTACTCAACCTACTCATCGTTATCACCTATTTTGCACATCTTATCTCTTACGCCTTCATCTTATTCTCTATCGCCTTGTTGGCGCTATTCCATTTCAGACGCGATTTCAAGCGAATTCTCGTTACCGGATGCTACCTCTTACCCGCAGCCATGTTGCTTCTCGTTTACCTCCCCACCTCTGACTTACTGGCGGGAGAGCCTCCTGAATTTGGGTTTGGACGGGTCAAAGAATTGTTTGCTAATCTAATCGGTATGCACATCCTCATCTCCTATACGGAACCTCCAAGCTGGATGTCCGTTGCTGTTTCTGCTTTTTTGATTTTTCTTGTTGGCACAACGTTCTGGCAAAATAGAAAGGGCACCACAGCAGAACATCCCGGACAAAAAGCGTTCCTCTGCCTTACTGGCGTGTTGCTCGGACTCTATTTTATTCTACCTAATTCTATCGGTCCCGGCGGTTGGGTCAATGACAGACTCGCTATTTTAGCCTCCCTTGCTATATTCGCATGGTTTCGTGAATTCGACAACCGCCAATGGAAACGCGCATTTACATCGGTCGTCACACTCCTCGCGCTTGTTAACCTCGTTTATGTCGGCGTTTTATTCAAAAACCTCAATGCTGAAATCCGAGCGTTTAACGCTTTCGTCCAACGGGTTGAGAAAAACAGTGTTATCCTTCCGCTTCACTTTGATCCGAGAGGCAGCTCCGAACGTGTAGGCATCTTTGTCAATGCTGCCAACTACTATTGTCTTGACAACGGTTGCATCAACCTCGGCAACTACGAAATACAGTTTGACTACTTTCCCGTCCGTTTTAACGCCGACTTTGAAACGCCGTTAGCAGAGAAAGAGTGGGTGCAAGTCGTCCACTGGCAACCTGAACGGATTGATCTCTGCGATTATGCTGACAATGTAGATTACCTATTGCTGTGGGACACACCAGACGAGCCTATCGTCGCCGAAGCGATTGCAGCGTGTTACACGTTGATTGCATCAGAAGGGAAGTTGAAACTCTATAAAGGACAACGAACCGCACGCTAAGAACGGAATTCAAACGCTACTTCAATACGCGCCGCGGAGCGTGACAGTTGCGATGGTATGCGTGTAATTGAGGAAACCGAGAAACGGATCTTTTTCGTTCGTTCGATTTTGCGTTATCTGATAATCGGCGTTGAGTGTTAGATGCGGGTTGAATTGCCAATTCAGTCGGATATTCGCCCCTATCTGTCTATCGCTACGATTTGGGGCATCTTCCGAGATAATTCCCGACTCGTCCAGTATCTGTCTGCCTTCAAATTCTATCCACAGCCTTGAGAGTCGAAACCGAAGCCACCGACCCGAATCAAGTCGGTAGAAGGCACTTGCTGCGACTTCCGTGCTGACGAAATTAAAGAAATCGACATTGGAGCGGTTCAGGAATAGGTTAACCTCCTCCTGAAACATGAGCCGTTCAGTTGCTACCTGTATTAGCTTCGCAGAACTGATATGTCGCCAATCTTTGCGGCGTTCATTGTCTTCAAGCCCTGTTATACCTAAGATAAGGTTGTTCAAATTGGTTTGGTAGCTGCCGTGCTCTATTCCGTATTCCAATTTACCGAGTATCTGTTTAAGAATCCCGAATTGCAATCGACCGGTCATCTTATGGCTGTCAGAACCGACAAGTAGGAAGTCTTCTCTACGCGAGTCTTCATCGTCAAACCGATGTAAGCGAAAATTATATTCCAGCACACGTCCGAAGCGCAGACCGAGTTGTTGTTCTATGTTGTTATAGACATCCAAGGTACGGACGAAACGTTGTAACTGATACGAAGCAACAAGCGGTGGTAAACTTGTAACAGGCTTAAAACTAAGTTCAGTTGAAAGCGTGTTACTGAACGCATCAAATTCGTTGAGTTTGCCTTCCGCACCACTGTAGTTTTCAACTTGGGGCGTATATTGTAATTGGACCCGAAGTTTATCGGCTATCGGTAAAGCTCCGCCTAAGTTAACACCGAAGCGGTTAATCAAACCTGAAAGTTGCGGGTCTTCTTCTCCAGCGAGACTACTTGTGTATGGATCAACGCTCAATCCGAGTTCAATATGATTGTTAAACGTGTTGGAGAGGTGGGCGTTAACTATCAATTCTGCCGACTCGGTTTCGGACTTTTCGGGTTCCTTTTCAAGGAGACTCCGTCCAAGTTCGGTCTGAAGTTGCGCGCAGAGGGAACTTACTCCGAGATGTATAAAGGTGAGGAGACATAATCCTAAAGAGAAAGCTGCTTTTTTCATTTTTTATCTATTGAGTGTTCATTTTTAACCTTTTGGGAAGTCGGTACTGAATTCAGTTTGGGCGGTTTGTGCTTGTCGATTGCGTAGGGGCCCGTCCCCGGTGCACAGAGTCGGATGAACCGCGGCATACCAGCAATACTCAGTTTATCCACGAGGGTTTCAAGTCCGAGTTTATGAAGGTCTTCATCTGAGATTTTCCGGATGCGTGCTGCCAGTGGTTTCCCATTTTTAGAAATATAAGTTTTCAGTTTGGACATACGGTTCCGTTCGGCTTCTGCTTCCTTGCTTGCTTGGCGAATTTGTTCAATAAGAGTGTCCATGTCTGGCAAATTATCCAGCCATTCATGCCGTTCAATCGAATAATCACCAGTGAGTGGTTCAATCTGCTTAAGGAACCGTGATACGCCAGCAATGCCAAGTTTAGCTGCAAGTGCCTCGATTCCCAGTTTGTAAACCTCATTATCTGTCATTTTTAGAACGTTCATATCTAATTATCTCCTGACTGTAGCCATTCATAAGGGTTTTCGACGCGGACGTGCAGTTTGGAACTGAGCCTTTTTGCCCTTCTGAGGAACCGGTCATCTGTTGTGAGGAAGACATCCGCATTGCCTCTTTCTGCACACGCAAGGTGTAAAGCATCTAATTGCTTGAACCCTAACTTTTCAAGATCTCTACCCCTTGCTTTTTCTATTTCACTGATCGAGATTCACTGATCGAGACATTTATATCTGCATCAGTCATCTGATATTTCATTTCATTGCGTTGACTCATATCTCGGTTGTTGTCAACTTCAAGCGTTAGAGCTCCGCTAACAATCCAGGACCAATCGCCCGTGCTGAAATTTTTGAGGATCATTTCAACAGCTTCCGTTTCCCGACAAATCCTAATTGATATCTGATCATTAAACGGACGACTCAAACAACACGTATCAAGATAAATTTTCAAGTTATGAATCTGCTTTCTCACTCGGTTACTCTGTAGAGACGCTTGTCTCTACTCAATTATCCCAGTTTGTGGGCTTGATGCAGTTGCGTAGAGTTTCCGAGGAATCCGTCCTGCTAAAAACGCCGCTCTCCCCGCTTCAACCGCTTTTTTCATCGCCTCCGCCATTAGCACCGGACGATGTGCCTTCGCGACTGCCGTATTAAGCAGAACACCGTCGCACCCTAACTCCATCGCTATTGCTGCGTCTGATGCTGTCCCCACACCGGCATCCACAATGAGCGGTACCTGCACAATATCTCGGATAATCTGGATGTTATACGGATTACGGATACCCATCCCTGAACCGATCGGAGCCCCCAGCGGCATCACCGCTGCACAGCCGATGTCTTCTAATTTCTTACAGGTAATCGGATCATCGTTGCAATATGGTAGGACAGTGAAGCCATCTTTGACAAGTGTCTCCGCCGCGCTGAGCAGCTGCTCCACATCCGGGAATAGCGTCTGCTCATCCCCAATAACCTCGAGTTTGATAAGCGATGTCTCCAGTGCTTCTCGCGCAAGGTTCGCCGTCAGGATCGCGTCCTTCGCTGTGAAACAACCCGCAGTATTTGGGAGGATTGTCATATCGCGTTCACGTAGAAGTGCAAACAGATTTTCGCCAGAGGTATCCGTCCATTTCACACGACGCATTGACACTGTAGCAATCTCGGCACCGCTTGCAGCAATAGACTCCGTCATTACATGAAAATTCGGGTACCCCGCCGTTCCGATGAGTAACCGTGATGTATATATTTGATCTGCGATTTTGAATTCTTGCATTTTTTGTTTTTTTTAACGGCTGTCGGCTATCGGCTTTCAGCGAAGAGGTTCTCTTGCTGGCTGCTGACAGCTATTCTTATTTCTTGTAAAATGCTATGCCGACACGTTTAATCTCGGCAACCATCTCAGGGTTACGGATATTCTCGAGAATGGACAGATCAATAGTATAAGGTAGCAATTGATCATCTAAATCATTTGCAATACGAGAAAGGATTATATGCGTCAACGCATCCCCACCGTGAAGCGTCAGATCGATGTCGGACCCGTTTTTATAATCGCCTCTGGCACGAGACCCGTATAACCCGGCTTCTTCTACCTGTGGGTAGTTCGCAAAAACATCACGAATTTTCTGAAGCGTTTAGGCAGACAAACCGTATTGCATTTCAAGAACTCCGTTCCGCTTTCAATGCTTTTTCAATAGGACTTGCGCATGTCATCTTAAAGTCCCCCTGATAAAGGCGATTTAGGGGGTTTAAAGGACAAAAATTGCCGCTTTTTGCGTCTAAATTTCCGATATGTGCTCAATTTGCGTAAGTCCTGTTCAATTAGTATAGCAGCGTCAAAGTCTCCTTATCAAGTCATTTTTTGATCCAGATCTCACAGGTGTCTGGTTCCAATTGCGCCATAACCGTTCAGCGGCCCCTGTAGGAGGGTTTCTAACCCCGATTGAGACTGCTTTCACCCGAAAACCCACCGAATATGACGCGTTTTTCTTTTCCAAGACTTACGCAAGACCCAATTAAATTATATTTATTTGCTTTTTCCCAAAAAATATTATATAATATCAGTTGTATATAGACTTTGTAATTTTGATGTTGTAAATTACAACAAAAACTGACTTGTTATAACCCAAGTTGCGGGTTATAAGTCTAAGCGAAACCCAACGTCTCGCTTTTATCAAACTCACGTGAGTTCGTATATGAAGGTGACGACCATGCGAAGCGGATATATCAAATTAACATCGCCAAACGGATTTTACGGGTCCACCGAGCCTATAGGTGTCCATGTTGCTGCGCGTTGCGTGTCTCTATGTTCGTTGCTTTTGCGTATTATTAACTCAGAGTTAACTGTGCTATCTGCACGGTTAACGCCCCCTCCCCCGCTTAACATTAAATAAGTATTGTATTTCACAGGATAGTATAGGCTTCAGGGTCATTCTACCTCGTCATGCCCGCGCGCGTTCTGTCTTGCACGGAACGTCTCGTCGCGGACTTTTTTTATTGCATTCGGTTTCGTCCGGTGCATGTTATTCCTGGCCAACTTTTCTGATGGGGCGCGGTCCATAGTTAAGGGCATTGCGTCCATCCTATGAATAAGACCCGCTGCCACGGAGGTCGTCCACATCCCGGATGCGAATCTCCGCGCGGCGATTAACAAAACGCTTAATAAACCGATTACAGCCACCATCAACGCAGCGGAACTCCTGCATTTGACAGAACTGAGTGCAGTGGAGACAGAAATTTCCGATCTCACAGGACTGGAACACGCTACAAACTTAACAGAACTCAATCTTTTTGCTAACATCTTTTCAGATGTTTCACCGCTCGCAAAATTGACAAATCTCACGGAGTTGTACATTCGTGAAAACCGCATTGTAGATGTTTCACCGCTCGCAAAATTGACAAATCTCACAAAGTTGTTCATGGGTGGCAACCGCATTGTAGATGTATCTCCCCTCGCCAACTTAACAAACCTTGTAGAGTTGGATCTGAATGGCAACGAGATTTTAGATATATCGTCTCTCGCGGGCTTGGCGAACCTAACGCAACTGCATCTTCTAAGCAACAAGATTGTAGATGTAGGACCGCTTGCCAACCTGACAAATCTGACACAGCTGAATCTCAGCGACAACAAGATTGTAGATGTGTCGCCCCTCACCAACTTGACAGGATTGACAGGAATCGGGCTCGCTTATAATGAAATATCGGATGTATCTCCTTTGACCAACTTAACAAATCTGACACAGTTGAATCTTTCCAAAAATAAGCGCGTAGATGCATCGCTGCTGTCGAGCCTGACAAATCTAATAGAGCTGAATATTGAACACAATCAGATTACAGATGCTTCCCCGCTCTCAGGCTTAACACAATTGAAAACACTGAATATCGGATTTAATAGAGTTACGGACGTGTCTCCGCTCTTAGACTTGACGCAATTGAAAACACTGATTATTAACAGCAACAACCTTGCGGATCTGTCGTTATTATCAGACTTGACAAACCTAACAGCGTTAGATGTTAGCGGCAACTGGATTACGGACGCGTCCCCGCTTTCAAACCTGACACAATTGAAAACGCTGAGTATTGGCTACAACCGCATTTCAGATATTTCGCCGCTCACCGTCTTGCCGAACCTTGAAGACCTGTCGCTTCTCGCCACCAACATCTCGGATTATACGCCTCTTGCTAAGTTAACCCAACTGAGACGTTTGGAGATTGGCAATCGTTTAATGGGTGTAGCGGGAGGGCGTATTGAAGATCTATCACCTCTCGTTAGTTTAACCGAACTGCGATCGTTAGTCCTTCACAACAATAAGATTGTAGATGTATCGCCCCTCGCTGCATTGACGCAATTGGTTTACTTAGGGCTTGGCGGCAATTCCGTTTCAGATATTTCATCGCTCACCACGCTAACGCGCTTAGAAGAGTTGGAACTCCGGAATAACCCTCTAAACGCTGACGCTATCAATATACATATCCCCACAATAGAGGCAAACGGAGTCGAAGTTCGTTTTGGGCATAAATAGTATATGTTGCCTTGGCGGGGCACCATAGGTGTCAATTTAGCGGTTCCCCAGGTCCAGTAGGATTTTTGATAGGTGTCTTTGCTTGGGGTCTTTGATAGGTGTCTTTGCTTGGGGTCTTTGATAGGGTATTTCTGCGTATTTCTGCGTATTTCTTCACGGTTTCCCAACCGAACCATAAGTGTCAATTTAAAAAAAAATAACCGTCGCAACCCTCAGGCCGGTAGGTTCGGTTTCCTAGAAGAAACACCCCAGCAAAAACACCGAACCGGATACTACGCGGAAACCTTGAAGACTTCAAAAACCTCTTCAGTCCCGTAGGGACGGCATTTGTGTAGAAATAGGCATCGCCCAAAGACCCAAGCCCCAGAGGGGCGGCATTTGTAGAGATGCTCCTACGAAATAACGAGAAATATCCCTAAATTGACACTGATGGTGCAATTTTGAGCATAACCTGTTAGATAAGGAAATTTTCACAATGAAAAATACGTTGGTTTCTATACTCTCAACACTACTCCTAATGTCAATATTTTCTTCATCCGACACCTTTGCTCAATATCAAGCGTCCATGCAATGGAGTTTACCCAAAGGGGCAAAAGCGCGCCTCGGCAAAGGGTGGATATCGGAGGTCGTGTATTCACCAGATGGCACACGTCTGGCGGTGGCAAGCGGTATTGGGATTTGGCTCTACGATGCACAGACTGGCAAAGAACTTGATTTGCTCACAGGGCATACCGATCGGGTCTTGAGCGTAGCATTTAGTCCCGATGGTTCAACACTTGCCAGTGGGAGTCGGGACAATACCATCCATTTGTGGGATGCTGTGACAGGAAAGCATCTACGGACACTTACAGGACATACGAATGATGTCACCAGCGTAGCATTTAGTCCCAATGGAAACATACTCGCCAGCGCAAGTAGGGACGAAACCATCCGTTTATGGAGTGTTGCGACGGGAAAGCATCTACGGACACTTACAGGACATACGGACGATGTCACCAGCATAGCGTTCAGTCCTGATAGTTCAAGGATTGCCAGCCTAAGTGATGACGACCAAACCATCCGTTTATGGGATGTTGCGACGGGCAAGCATCTATCGACGCTTACGGGGTACGCGGCTCCAGCCACCAGTGTAGCGTTTAGTCCCGATGGAAACACGCTCGCCAGTGGGATTTGGGATTCGGAGCGAGCCGTTCATCTATGGGATGTTGCGACAGGAAAGCGTCTACGGACACTTACAGGACATACGGGTGATGTCCCCAGTATAGCATTTAGTCCCAATGGAAACATGCTTGCCAGCGCAAGTACTGACGACACCATCCGTTTATGGGATGCTGCGACAGGAAAGTATCTATCAACGCTTACAGGGGATGGAAGGCGGCTCTCGGGCATAGCGTTTA
Organism: Candidatus Poribacteria bacterium; assembly: GCA_003635195.1. Taxonomy (GTDB): domain Bacteria; phylum Poribacteria; class WGA-4E; order WGA-4E; family WGA-3G; genus WGA-3G. Next base: position 35,248 of record PYIY01000211.1, read on the forward strand.
GTCCAGATGGTTCAATGCTCGCCAGCGCAAGCACCGATGGTACGCTACTTCTATGGGAACTCACGCTTACACCGGTGGACCAGAAATAAAACAATAGGGACAACCCGAGGTGTGATGGTGAGTAGGCTTGCTGCCGAATGCTATCACACCTCTTTTTTTCTCTGGTCCCTAAACATTCCATTCTTTTCTGGAGGGGTTTCAACCCGATTTACCCAAAAAAAACGCGAAATCTGTGAAATGCGTGATAATCCGCGATTTTTTATACATCCGTGGTGTCTATTGTGTGTAAGAACGCCTCGACACTGGAGATATGGAGGGCCATCCGGAACAACTCGTTTAGCATTGTGAGGTCTGAAACCGTTTCAAGGGAAGCGCGAACCGGTTCCACCTCCGCTTGTGAAAAACGCTCGCTCAGCACTGTAAAGATATTACGAACCAACATCTCACGTGAACCGCGTTCTATGCCTTGTTCGATAAGGGCTTCTGCACCTGTCATGATGATGTTTCTAACCTCCGTATCTGTTGTATGCGACTGAATCAGTTGTATCAAACCTTCACGTTCCGTTTCGGGTCTCCTGAAAAGAATAAGGTGATAGAGATAAAGAATCGCATTTTTATGCTGCGCCGACTCCGCAGCGGGTAACGTATCGAGATAACGCAACGTCGCCTGCAGCGCATCGGACAGCGAACGTGCGTCTGATTCGTCCTCTCGCAGCACCCGTAATAACCAACCCAACAGATGATCCGTTTTCGTCAACGCCTCGGGGTTCGTCTCCTTTACGCCGAGAAATAACGTGTCAAATCGGGGCACAAAACGAGACAATACCTCAGGGACATCCATCACTGCCGACAAAGACAAGGGTGTCTCCCAGCGTTGAGAGCCTGTGTAATAGACGATCGGAAGAATAGGACGCAAACGCCAACGGCTCTTCGGAACACGAGACCGCTCTAATGCGCTTCGTTGCTCGTTCCATATTTGGCACATATAGAACAACAACCGGAAACCCATCATACGGTCAACCGTGGATTGATGCTCTATCAGGATGTAGATTGTCACGTCTTCGCCTTGGGTGGGATCCCGAAATGGCACACTGAACACCATATCGGACTGTAAGTCTCGCAGTGTATCGTCTACAAAACTTCTGTTCAGCACCGTGAGCCGTTGAAAGTCGAGATGTGCTTCAAGGTCTTCAGCGAGTATCCTAATCAATCCTTGGACATTCTCTTTCTGTCGGAACAACCATCTTGCGCTTTTATCGGCGAAATGCCCGATCTGCGTATCAAAGAGTCCGCGTATCTCTTTAGTTATGTCTTGTGTCTGTCGGCATGCACTCTCCATATCTATCACTGTTAACCTATAGCCTAACATATCCAGCAGGTATTGTCAATTATTTTATAGTCAGGGGCATTTATAGTGATTTGAAGTTATCAAGGTTCCCGCGGAGTATCCGATTCGGTTGGGGGATTTAGTCTGGGAATAGACTAAATCCATTCCTTGTATTACATTCCGAACCTACCGGTCCTGGGGAGTCCAAAATTGGAAAAAAGCCGAGAACTGAATGGCTTTGTATATAAACATACTATCCGCCTTGGACAGCACGTATTATCTCTACATCACTATTTTCACGAAGCTCCGTTTCCTGCCATTCCGTTTTAGGGATCACTTCCCTATCCACAGCGACAGCGATGCCTGACTGCGCGGGATCCAGTTCCAAAGCAATCAACAGTTCATAGACATTTAAATTGAGGCGAACCTCTGTTTCTTCACCATTCAGGCGTATTTTCATTTTTTTCCGTGTGGTTACGGCACACGGTGTGTGCCTACTACCTTAAAAACCGATCTAACTGGAAGGGGGCGATTGTCTCTGAAGTCTCACCGGTCAAAATCAGTTTGGCGATCTCATAAGCCGTAATAGGTGTGAGTAAGATACCGTTGCGATAGTGCCCTGTTGCATATATCAGATTCTCAATAGGTGTTTTACCGAGTATAGGTGCATTGTCTCTACTGCCGGGACGTAAACCCGTCCAAGTCTCCAGGATTGGTAGTTCATAGACACCGGGTACCGCCTCCCACGCCCCCCGAAGGAGTTCAAACACACCGCCAACGGTTAAACGCGTGTCAAATCCCATTTCCTCGCTCGTCGCGCCGACGATGAGTCTGCCATCCGCTCTTGGGACCAGATATACTGACATCGGATACCGTGCCCTGACGGTACGAATAACCGAATTGATAGCAATCCCTTCTTCCATCTGCAGTGCCAACATCTGCCCCTTCACAGGACGCACCGGTGGAAGAATTGCATCTGGAATCCCCGCAATCTGTGCCGACCAACACCCCGCCGAAAGAACAACAATGTCAGCTTCTTGGAAATCACCGTGAACCTGAACACCGGTTGCAATTCCGTTTTTGATGATGATGCTTTCAATATCACTCTTTTCGTGCAACACCCCACCAAATGCTTGGTAGGCACATTGCAGTGCGGTTACCATGCGTCGGTTGTCAACTTGATAGTCGCTTGCACAATGAATCGCCGCTGTTACGCGCGGTGAGAGCGCAGATTCAATGTCCCGCGCCTCTCGTCCATTCAACCAATTCACATCAAGCCGTAATTGGCGTTGTGCCTCATATAGATGCCGAAGTTGGTGCGTATCGTCAGGCTCTAATCCGACAATGAGCGTGCCTTCGACGCGATAGCCGATGGACATCTCTGCGTCTGCCTCTAATTCGGCAGCCCATTGCGGATAACGGTCTAAACTTTGGCAGCCAAGTTTCAGGAGTTCCGGTTCTTCGCTATGTGCTTCAGCGAGCGGCGCGAGCATCCCCGCTGCTGCCCATGAGGCGGCACGTCCGGCTTCCGCACGCTCATAGAGCGTAACGGTGGCACCCGCTTTCGCAAGCTGCCACCCGATCCCGAGTCCAATCACGCCGCCGCCGATGATGATAATCTTCTGGTCTGCCATTTCAAGTTACCAGTTACCAGTGGCCAGTTTCCAGTTAAAGAGGCCTCTTCTCTGGTAACTGGTTACTTCTTCAGTTATTCTTCTAAGATATTGACGAAACAATCTTTGGCTTCAACTGTTTTGCGGATTAACCCTTTTTCGTATGCGAATTTTGCAAAAGCATCCCATTTTTCCACGGATTGCACCTGTGTCGTCGCGAAGACATCAAGCGTATCCCGAAATGCCAATTCTTCTAATTCTTTACTGGCATCAGGGTTTGCCTGAAAAAAGAGTTGAAGCGCATCATCAGGTTTTTCCTTCGTAAATTTAATCGCTTCCTGAATCGCCAGCATCAGTTTTTTAGCCGTTTCTCGATGGTTTTCCAAGTAAACGTCGTTCGTAATAATTACCAATTCATAATAATCCGGAATACCGTATTTCTCAAGTGCGAAATAACCGGCTTCTGCGCCTTCAAGTTTCAACAAGTTAATCTCGTAATTTCGGAAGGGGCCGATCACTGCATCAATTTGACCGCTGAGCATCGGTGCCACAATATTCGCGCCTACGTTTATTAGTTCGTAGTCATCTTCGGATAATCCGGCATTCGCCGCGATGGCGTTAAACAGAAGCACATCTAACGGCGCAACCGTGTATCCGATTTTTTTCCCTTTGAAATCCGCGGGCGTTTTAATGCCGGTCTTCTTCAGGAAACTAATCGTGTTAAGCGGATGCTCGACGAGTAAACCGATGGATTTGACCGGCAAAACTTCTTCACCCGCTCGCGCAATTGTCACGCTCTGTTGGTAACTAACGGCAAATGGATATTTCCCTGCCGCCACCAATTTGAGTGGGGCATCCGGGTCACCGCCCCAAAGTAATTCGACTTCCAACCCGTGTTTGGCAAAAATCTTGTTCTCTTGCGCAACATAAAGCGGCGCGTGGTCTATGTTAGGTGCCCAATCGAGAAGCAACGTAACCTTCTCCATTTCGGAGACCTTCTGATGGCTGTCCGCGTTGCTGTCAACATGTCCAGTTAAAAGTATACCACAACCGATGAGAAACATTAAGCAAATTGCTGTTTTCATGAGAATTTTCCTTCTTAAAGTCCCCCTGATAAGGGGATTTAGGGGGTTAAAAATATATGCGTGAAGCACGCCTACCGAATATTTAATGTGTTGTGCTGATGTCGCCACGGCATTGCGTAACGCTCCAACAGCGTCATCAATCCAAAGAGACCTAAACCTAAAAGTGTTAAACAGAAAATAGCGGCAAACACAAGTGAAATCTGGAGTTGCCCGTTGGCGTACAACATAAGATAGCCGAGTCCAGCCTTCGCACCCACCCATTCACCGATGACCGCGCCAATCGTAGAAATTGATATACCGATCTTTGCACCGGAGAAGATAAACGGGAGTGCTGATGGCATCCGTACTTTCCAGAGTATCTGCCACCGAGTCGCCCGCAAAATCCGAAATAGATTTACCGTGTCCGGATCAGTAGACTTCAAACCGTCTAATGTGTTCAGCACGATCGCAAAAAACACAATCAATGCCGCCATGACGACTTTTGAAGCAATCCCGAAGCCGAACCAGAGTACCAACAGCGGCGCGATAGCAAACACCGGCACTGTTTGTGAACCGATGACATACGGATAGAAGGCTTTCTCCAGCATTGGAAACTCAAACATCAGCACCGCTAACGGAATACCAACACTAATAGCGAGGACAAACCCAAGGAGCATCTCTTCCAAGGTTACAAGCGTATGTTTCAGTAATTGCGCATGTTCCACAAATAGCGTCACCACAATTTTTGACGGTGCTGGTAGAATGTAGCGCGGTATATCAAAAAGATACACGACACCTTCCCATATTCCTAATACCGCGAATAGGATCGCCACTGGCACCGCGAATTTGCTGAACATACGTATCCACTCCTTAACGCAAAAAAGCCGCCTTCCGTTTTGGGTATATGCCAAAAGGAAGCGGCTTTATTAGTTATCAGAGGAATGGTTATCAGTTATCGGTTCGGTTTTTCTACGAAAAACCTTTCAGTGGTCAGTTAAAGAGCGGTTGAGATAATCCCAAAGCCTCTTTCCGACAACTGACAACTGATAACTCTTAAAACTGACTGCTGGCGACTGACAACTACTCTCGCTATTTCCCTACGCTGGCATGACCCAGATCAGGTTCAATGGGTGTTTTCTCAGCTCTTAAGCAGATAAGAGCACCCCACAATGTTGTCTAAATGTTATTATACCTTATTCTCAACTTTTAATGCAAGTGTTTATTTTCCCGTATATTCGACACTTCTTTGCATATTAGTTTCTTTTGTGCTATACTATAAAAAGTCTACTATAAACTCCGACATATAGGAATTCAATAATGCGAATTATCCTTTACACAGGTAAAGGTGGGGTCGGCAAAACAACCATCGCCGCCGCTACGGGCATCAAACTCTCTCAGCTCGGCTATAAGACAATCGTAATCTCGCTGGATGTCGCACATTCACTCCGTGACGCTTTTGATAACCATGAAAAACTCGTCCACCAGCGTAAAGAAAAACAAATTCAAATCACGGAAAACCTCTGGATACAAGAAATTAACGTTCAAGAAGCAATTATCGAATACTGGGATGACGTTTACAATTATATACGTTCATTATTGAACCGTTCTGGTCTCAACAGCCTCGTGGCCGAAGAGATAGCCGTGTTTCCAGGAATGGAGGAGATTTGCGCGCTGCTCTATATCAACCAATATGTTCGCGAGAAGAGTTACGATGTAATTATCCTCGACTGTGCACCCACCGGAGAATCGCTCCGGTTCGTTAGTATCCCGACGACATTGGAATGGTATATGAACCACATTTTCAAATTAGAGCGTAATCTCGCAAAAATCGCCGGTCCTGTGATTGAAAGAGTCAGCTCGGTGCCAATTCCTCGGGATAACTATTTTCAGAATATCCAAGACCTTTTCGATAAACTCGAAGGGATTGACGATGTCCTGACAGACCCCAAGATCACGACAGTGCGGTTGGTGACGAACCCAGAAAAAATTGTTATCAAAGAAACACAACGCGCGTTTATGTACTTTTGCCTTTATGGACTCTGCATTGACGCAGTAATTATTAATCGCATTTTTCCCGATGGCGTTGATGTGGCATACTTTGAAGCTTGGAAACAGGCACAGCAGCACTATATTAAAGAGGCAATGGACTACTTCTCGGACGTGCCAATCTGGAAGGTGAACCTCTTCGCAGAAGAAATTGTGGGGGAAGAGGGGCTGCACCGATTAGCAGACGCACTTTATTCCGAGATTAATCCAGCAGACCAGTTTTCTGAGGAAAAACCGTATCAATTCCAAAAAACCGCAAATGCCTATCAATTGTCTATGCGGCTGCCTTTTCTAAGTAAAGAGGAAATTGGATTGACAAAACACGGCGATGAATTGATTGTCACAGTCGGAAGTTTCAAGCAACACATTGCCTTACCCCGAACCCTCTCCAATAAAAAAACAACAGGCGCGAAATTAACAGGCGACCAACTGGTGATTAAATTTGAGATTTGAGGGAAAAATTAAGGATAAACAAGATTAACTGAGAAAGATATGGGAACCAAAACGGACAAATCGGTTTTTGCTGTAACAAGTACAACGCTTTTAACGTTCTTAATAGCAAGCCGCATTGGGACTATTTGGATTCTCTATCCAAATGTGTTGATTGCGGTCTCTTTATTTTTTTACTGTGTCCGACAAACTGATGAAGATACGTCACTGCTCTCAAGTAGCTCCATTTTTGGGTTAGCAACAGTGCTGACGTACATTCCGATGGACTGGCTTTTCTCACGGAAAGTAGGCCTCATCGTCTATCGGTCAGATTTTTTGGTGAATATAACGACACCCATTCCGATAATCTTAAACTGGGTAGTGTTTGCGACGCTCACAGCCTACTGTTATCAAAGGTTCGCAGCGATTTGCCAAACCCGTTTAGCATCGAATCCTGAAAATCCGAGCAGCGGTTCGATAGGAACCGCGATGTTAGCAGCAGGTGTCACGGGTATCGGTGCCGCCGTTGGAAGTATCGTGATCTACGCGCTTGGTGGATTACATTTGTGGGAGTGGAATGCATTACAGGTCGACCGGATACCTCAGATTGCCTCTGTGCCAATTTTTGTACCCATCGCGTTTCTGATCACCTTTTTATTGTCTCCGTCCTTCTTTGGCATCGCCAATAGTTTTCTAAGGGAGCAACACTCGGGTGTGGCAGGAATACGGTGTGGCATCCTTATGGGGGCACTGCAGTTTCTCAGTTTTCTTCTGTTTTACGTATAGAAATAGGAATGCCTATTCATATATAATCTCAATTGCCCGAGAGGAAAATCAAAAGCATGCGAATTCGTTCAACAACGATTTTAGCCGTTCGGCGCGATGCCCAAGTCGCTATCGGCGGCGATGGTCAAGTCACGCTGGGTGATACAGCGATTAAACACGGCGCACGCAAAATTCGCAAAATCCATAACGACAAAGTGCTGATCGGGTTCGCAGGCTCCGCATCGGATGCAATCACGCTCTATGAAAATTTGGAGAAGAAACTTGAGCAGTACCGTGGAAACCTTCAGAAATCAGCAGTGGAACTCGCCCGAGAATGGCGCAGTGATAGAGTCCTTAGACAAGTAGACGCGCTAATGATCGCTGCAGATGCTAACGACAGTTACCTCATCTCTGGAAACGGCGATGTGATTGCCCCGGATGACGATGTTCTTGCCATCGGTTCCGGTTCATCTATTGCCCTCGCAGCCGCAAAAGCCATGCTCAAGTACTCAGACTTGACTGCAAAAGAGATTGTTTCAGAGGCACTTCAACTCACAAGTGAAATTTGTATCTATACCAACGCACGAATTGAAACTGACACAATAGAGGAGGAGTTATCAGTTAACAGTTAACAGTTACAAGCGGGATCGGGTTCACCAAACACTTTTCGGTAACCCCAACGCCTCTTAACTGAAAACTAACAACTGACGACTGATAACTAATGAAACTTTGGAGAAATCAAACACAACGCGTGAAAAGAACACTTTAGCAGAGGCACTCACGCCGCGGCAGATTGTTGAGGAATTGGATAAATATATCATCGGGCAGTTTGAGGCAAAACGTTGTGTCGCTATTGCCCTCCGCAATCGCGCGCGGCGACAGATGTTAGGTGAAGATATACAAGACGAAGTCTCACCGAAGAACATCATCATGATAGGGTCAACCGGTGTCGGTAAAACTGAAATCGCACGCAGGCTTGCACGTCTCGTTGATGCGCCCTTCATCAAGGTAGAAGCGTCAAAATATACCGAAATTGGCTACGTCGGTCGAGATGTTGAATCTATGATTCGTGATCTCGTAGAGACAGCCATTAGCCGCGTTAAAGCCGAACAGACCGAGGCTGTTGAGGAAAAAGCACGGGAATTCACTGAAGAACGCCTCCTTGATTGTATCTTTCCTATCCCACGCTCTTTGCAGGAGCGTCCCAACTTAGAAAAGGATATGATCGATGAACCCGAAGAAGCGGATGAGGACGTGGTCCTCCAACTACCTTTCGACCTCGGACCCGACCCGGAAACCGAAGCTGAAGAAGACCGAGAGAAAGAACGAGAACGCCATCTCAAAACCCGTGAAAAATTTAGAGAATGGCTACGCGAAGGTAGACTTGAGGATAAACCTGTTGAAATTAATGTTAAACATCAAAGCATGCCCTTTGTTGAAATCTTCTCGCCCGGCGGCATTGAAGAGATGGATATCAATTTCAAGGATATGTTTAGTAACATCCTCCCGAACCAGACGAAGAAACGACGCGTTCCAGTCTCCGAAGCACGCACTATCTTGATGCAAGAAGAATCTGAAAAACTCATTGATATGGATGCTGTCATCAGCGAAGCCATCCAACGCGTTGAAAACTCCGGTATCGTCTTTTTGGACGAAATCGACAAGATCGCAGGTAGAGAATCTCGCCACGGACCCGATATCTCCCGAGAAGGTGTGCAACGTGATATTCTGCCCATCATTGAAGGCAGCACGGTAACATCGAAATACGGCGCGGTGCGCACACACCACATCTTGTTTATCGCCGCCGGTGCATTTCATGTTTCAAGTCCGTCTGACCTCATCCCAGAACTACAAGGTAGATTCCCAATTCGAGTGGAACTGAAAAGCCTAAATAAGGAAGACTTTAAATCCATTCTCACGGAACCGAAAAACGCGTTAGTGAAACAGTACACAGCACTCCTCAAAACTGAAGGGGTAGAGGCGACTATCACCGATGACGCGATTGACGAAATCGCCGCGCTCGCTTTCCAAGTTAATGAATCTGTTGAGGACATCGGCGCACGCCGCTTGCACACCATCATGGAGAGACTCTTTGAAAATCTCTTTTTTGACGCACCTGACCTCAATAAAAAAGAGATCACTATTGATGCCAACTATGTCAAATCAGAGTTGGATGAGATCGTCAAAGACCAAGATTTAAGCAGATATATCCTTTAAGCAGATTGTCCCTGCGATATCTCCCTCCTATGCACGTAGGGCAAATTGGTAAAGAAAATGCTACACTTTATCAGTGACCGTTTGTATAATCGGCAAACAGGAGGGAAATTCACTGTGCGACAGTTCCTAATTTTTACCATTCTATTTTTTTCTGTCGCGTTCCTGTTGAGCAGTCCTGCCCAAGATGGAACACAATGGCGCGTGTCAGAGGGTAGCGAAGTCCCCTCCAATACAACAGCGATAAATGCTATAGCATTCTCCACTGACGGCACACAACTCGCTATCGCGACCACGAACGGTATTACGTTGTATGACACCTATACTGGAAAAGAGTTGGCACGGTTTTCCGCGCTGCTGGATGCTGTGACCGCGTTAGCGTTCTCACCAGATAACCGGACAATTGCAAGTGCTATCGGAAATACTACTATCCACCTCTGGAACACACGCACCGGTGAACACAGAACAGATTTCATAGGACATACCCTCCCCGTTGTAGCGTTGGCATTCTCACCAGATGGTAACAGCCTCGCCAGTGGAGGTTTCAAAGAAATTTGTATTTGGAACTTAATGACAGACTCACCCACCCTTACCTCAGTCTTTCACGGACATCGGGATATGGTCACCACATTGGCATTCTCACCAGATAGCAAAACGCTTGCCAGTACAAGTTTTTACGGCACAATCTTGTTATGGGATGTCCGAACCGGACAACGCCGACACAATCTCCCCGCACATACAGACGCAATCACAGCACTCGCCTTCTCACCTGATAATCAAACATTGGCAAGCGGCGGATACTGGAGTCGAGACGCAGAAAGCACAATTCACTTATGGAACACAGACACGGGCGAACTCTTGTCAACCATTGAAGGACATACCGAGCCGGTTTTCGCCTTAGCATTCTCATCGGATAGTGAGACACTCGCAAGCGCGGGGTGGGATAACACAATCCGTCTATGGCACCCACAAACAGGGCAATTACAGGAAACTTTTGAAGGCGATACAGCACCAGTCCTTACTTTAGCCTTTTTATTAGAGGGACACAACACCTACAGCAAGGCACTCATAAGCGCGGGGCTTGATGGCACAATCCAGTTGTGGCCGCCAGCACCTGTACCAAAATTAGCGGATGTCAACGCGGACGGTGTTGTAAACGTTTTAGATTTAACTTTTATTGCCTCACGCCTCGGACAGAAAACACCAGACCTTAATGGTGACGGCATCGTCAACATTTTAGATTTGACAATCGTCGCACAGCATATCGGAGAATAGGAGATTATGTTATGAAGACTAAGCAACTATCTCTACTTATGAACACCCTTTCCACGAGCATTCGTCTTCGCCTCACTATCGAAATGAGATTTTTGAATTTTGTGGTATTTTCAATCGCCTTCCTATTGATGTCAAACGCTTATGCACAAGACTACACCCAAATGGGTTTACCCGAAGGCGCGAAACAGCGCATAGGCAAAGGGAGACTACACCGTGGTATTGTGTATTCGCCGGACGGCACTCGGATTGCTGTCGCAAGTTCAATCGGTGTTTGGATCTACGATGCATACACCGGTGAAGAACTCGCGTTGTTCACCGGACACTCGGAACCCGTTTTATCAGTCGCGTTCTCGCCAGACGGAAAAATCCTCGCAAGCGGTGCAGGTAGAAAATGGAATTGGTGGCGAGAAGACAGCGAAATTCGGTTGTGGGATGCGAACACTGGAGAACACCTTACGACTCTGGCAAGGCCACCTGAAATCGCGTCAGCGTTACGAGAATTAGGGCAATTTGAAGTCTGGGAATTGGCGTTCTCACCGGACGGGAAAACGCTTGCCAGTACAAGTAGTGATGGGGCAGTACGACTCTGGGATATAGAGACCGGAGAGTATAAATCGATTCTTGAAGACGGTCCGTTTGTCCCGTCAATAGCGTTCTCGCCGGATGGAAAAACGCTTGTCGGTGGCGGTTGGGACTACACAATTCAACTCTGGGACATAGCCACAGGGCAGCACCAGACAACTCTGGAAGGACACATGGATCGCGTCCATTCTGTTGCGTTTTCACCGGATGGAAAAACACTTGTGAGTGGTGGTTGGGATAAAACCGTGCTGTTATGGGATATAGAGACGCGTTCCGTGCGTGAGGTCCTCACTGGACATACATCAATTGTCATGTCCGTTGCGTTTTCACCGGATGGAAAAACAGTCGCAAGTGCCGGACACGATCAGAAAATTCGCTTATGGGAGGCAGATACAGGAAAACTGAACGCCACCCTTTGGAAACATACAGATTCAGTTGATACGATCGTTTTCTCACCCGATGGCAAAACCCTCGCAAGTACAAGTTACGATGATGAGACAATTCGCTTATGGAAGGTAGATACAGGCGAACAACAGATTACTATTACAGGACATTGGCGTTTGGGACACGCGGCATTCTCGCCGGATAATAGGACTGTCGCTATTGAGCATGAACCCAATGAAATTTGGCTATGGGATATCCTTACAGATCAAAAACGTGCTACGCTTACTGGGCATACGAGAGGTATTACTGCTTTGGCATTTTCACCGAATGGTAGCACCCTCGCAAGTGGGAGCATAGACACAACAGTACGGTTGTGGGATGTGGCTACTGGAAAGCAGCGTGTTATCCTTGGGGAACACTCAGACCGCGTTTCGACTATCGCTTTCGCGCCCGATGGTAAGACCTTGGCAAGCAGTGGTAATCAAAATACGCGGATTTATTTCTGGGATACGGAAAATGGCACCAGACGATTAACCCTTGATGCCCACACAACGGGGACATCCCTGGCGTTTTCCCCAGATAGTCAAACGCTTGTCGCAGGAGGGAGCGATGGCAATATTCGGTTGTGGGATGTGGATACGGGTGAACTCCGGACGACCATTTATGAAGACGACGGCTCAATCCAAGATGTGACGTTTTCGCCTGATGGAAAAACAATCGCAAGTATAAACGGTCACGGGGTCTATTTGTGGGATGCAGATACCGGGCAGCACCGCACAACGCTTTGGGGACGGACGGGAAACTATGCTATGTTGGCGTTTGCGGCAGATGGCACAACGATTGCTGTACCACGCATAGGGGACGGCATTTATGTATGGGACGTTCGCGCTGAGGAACTACACACAACCTTTGAAGGCCCCGTGTTTGAAACCGTTGCCCTCACATTCTGGCCCGATAGCCATAGCCTCATCAGTGCGGATTATGCAAGCATTCTCTTGTGGGACCTCGCTCCGTTCCTTACCGAAACCCCGTGGGATGTCAACAGTGATGGGGTCGTGAATATCTTAGATTTGACGCTTGTTGCCTCACAGTTTGGGCAAAAAACACCGGATCTTAACGGTGATGGTATTGTCAACATTTTGGATTTGACACTCGTCGCGCAGCATCTTGGGGAATAGAAACCGAGATAACCAAGGAACTCCCCCTTTGGTTTCCTGTTGAATCTTCTGTAGAATAGGCTGTTAGTTTCCTGTTCAACTTCAATCTTCTGCAGCCTATAGGTTGGGTTGAGCGGTAAAAACGCAAGCCCCTTCTGTAAAAAAATCAGCAGCCTAATATCCGAAAAAAATACATTTTTTGAAATTTTAATTTGACAAAACCTTTTTCAGGGGTATAATTAATTTCGTGAGTTATCTTAGGACGATTTAGTTTTCGGTGTTCCGGTATTGGTTCTGGTTGACATATTTTAACTTTTCAACACAATATCGTGAGCACAATTTGCCCATACAAAGGAAAATATGCACGCATATAAAGCGAATTTGTAAAACTAAATGCCCCTGTAAGTTATCGAGTAATCTCATAAGTCGTCAGACGCGACTATGGACACATTTCGATTGCGAATATTGCTAACTTTTGTGAAAGGTTAATGAATAGAACGGTGGTCATGAGAAACAGATTTTTGGATCCTTTAGAAAGAAATCGCTTGGATGCGATGGTAGATGTGCGTGTGTCCGCGCGATCGCGCGATGTGGTACGTCTGCTGATATCTCGCTGTCCCCCCCCCAACTTTTCAAACGTTAAGCGTTTTGCTTCACAAGGTCTGTCCGGCTCCGGAGACCTTTCGTTTCCCGCGTGTTACCTTTGCCTTGGGCAAGGCACTGCATAGCGGCTTTTTGTGTTGTGCATCATAGATATGATGTATTCCCCGCGTTGCGACTTTTTTGTTGGCAATAACACCCACACGTGCTTACACTCAGGCACATCTCTTGTTATTGTCATACATATTTTTCACATGGCAGCCTCTAAAGTTTGTGAGGTGCGCCGAGGGTGCTGGAACCATCCATCGGCGCGGCACCGCCATAACCGTACTATGACAGCGCTAACCTAATTGTAGCACAGAGTGGATGCATTCTGCAAAACTTTTAGGTTAGCACCTCAACAAAGGAAGATTGCCATCTCTCCAATCCTTTATCTTTTCCGGCATTTTTCCATCAACTTTATGAGAGAGAGGAGATAGTATGTTACGTGATTTACTTTCTAGGCGGTTGATACAAGGTGGTCTCGTTTTCTTTATGTTGGTTGTTGGGGGCAGCCTACTCTATAGTTGGCACATCCAACGCACGACTGAAACCGAGTTGGGAAAGAAACCGCTTGCGGTGGTATCGCGCGAAAACAAGCCGTCGACAAACACCGCACCTGTTGATTTTCAAACCGAAGGCGTTACGAACACGTCTGATGAAAACACGGACACACAGATGCCCGATACAACAGATGCATTACCCAACGAGACCGAGAACCTTGACCTCGCGGATGCGTTCTTACCGGACGATTTTGTTTCAGAGGAAGAAGCACCCGCTGAAGATGTCCCCGTTTCGCCCTATGGATTCGGTCCCTATCCTGAAGTGCCAGCGGACTATCCATTTACGCCTTTCTGGTTCAGATACAAGGAAGACCCCGAAAGATATGATGCAAAATATGACACGGAGATGTTAAAAAGCAAAGAACTTCTGAGTCGTGTCATGGTAAAGGCATGGACAGAAGGTCTCCGTGATTTTACCGGCGGAAGTGGAAGTTTAACAACCGGAAAATACTATCTTCATTTTCCGAATGCCATCTATGTTGAATATGGTGAGCCCTACGAAAATGAGGATGGCACCTTCACAACGCCTATTTCAAGTTATACGGGTGGCAACGTCCATCTCACACACGAACAGATGCAAAAAGGAGAGGTCCCTTCTGGCGTTCGTGTGATAGAAGGGGATGGTTATGACCCGTATGAGTACTTAGACTTACCATAAACTCAAAAAAGGAGTTTTTTTAGATGTTAAACGTAATTGACACACCGAAACGTATTTTAATATCGTTATTTTTTATTATAGCGGTAGCCGCTACTGCCTTTACCATTTCTTATGTGAACGCTAACCAAGGCGGCGGATATGCAGAAGACATTAATCCCGATGGAACTGGATGGGTCGTACGGTGGCTTTACAACGAGGAAGGTACTGCCTCCGCAACAACCGCCGTTTCTAAATCGACTGTCTTTGGTGGCACACGTGTCAGTTCAACCGCAGGCGTTTCCGCCTCTGGCACTGATTCCACTGGTGTACAGAATGAAGGGGCTTATTTTATGACAATACCCTTCGAGCCGTCAGATAATGGATCTTATGAGGGAAGCTTAGGCAAGGGTGTTTCTGGAGCGGCGACAGCCTGGTTCCAGAGCCCCAATGAAGTTACCGGTTCGTCTTTTGCTAAAGTTTCCCCAGACCGTGATAGCGACGCAGCTCCAGGAACTTTAAGGTGGTGAATGGTTAATAGTTTTTAGTTAATGGTGGTTGGTGGATAGTAACTCATCACCAATCACCAACTACCAACAACTAACCACCCATAAAAGACCCACCCACACTCCCTGCAGTGCGCGTCGATATTCAGGTGCGCCGGCGTTTGCTCGTTTCCGAGAACCCGCCCAGCATCTTGTCCGTCTCTTTTCGGTTCTCCGGGTGGTTTTTGATACAAACGAAATGCGGTCTGAATCGTCAAAACGAGACGTAAAAAGCAGCGATCGTCAAGTGATGCCACTGCGTGGTGAAAACTAACAGTTTATTCGGGGTTCGGCGTTGTGTCCGTTCCCCGTTTTTTTCTCTGACCGGTCAGGTTTCCATAAGAAAGAGACCCACCCACAATCCCTGCAGTGCATAACAACTGTCGGTGTGTGCCTTTGATAGTTACGTTTTCTGTGGCATCCCGCATTTTAGTTATGTATCCAATAGCATACACCCCGCATTCGATGTGCGGTGGACCACATCCCGCCAAGGTGACAACAGTCTGGAAAACAACCAGCCGATAACCTTAGACCAATGAACAGAAATTTCACAGTTACGCATTTTAAGTGCCAAAAATAGAACGCTCGTAACCCTATACCACTACTAAGCTTGTAAGCGAAACAACCAGAACCTTAAAATCAAAATTTCACAGTTACGAAAAAATTGACAAGATTCACAATACCGTGAAAACCCTTGCCACACCTTACTTCGTAGCGGTCCCCGAAATACTTTTTCAGATCCTTACTGTGAAATACTGTGAAATTTTATAACTTCCATTTAGTTCTCCAGTTCGGAAACCTATTTTAATGTAAATCCTTGCTACCGATACGCAGGGAATTCTTGTAGCATAGGCTGTTAGCCTGTGCATCAAATTAGCGCAACCTAACAGGATACGCTACAAAAGAGAAAACTAAACGAACCTGCCCTAAAAAATTTGCTACTTGACACAATCTCCTCCTTGTGATAAAATAGCAGTGTTAAATCAGATACCAGAAAGAAGGATAAACCCATGAAATTACTACAAACATGCACGTTCCTGCTGGCGTTGCTTGTCCTTGTTTCGCCTGTGTTTGCCGAAGGACACGCAGCCGAAGAAACACCTGCTCCCATCAAAAAATATGCTGAGTTTACACTCAGCGGTACCTATGCCGACACCAAAGTCATCAGCACTTTTGGCACCTCCTCAACAAAAACGATCCGCGGACTTTTTAAGAAATTAGATGCCCTTAAAACAGACGAGGAGCTCGCTGGTATTATCTTCAAAATAGAAGGTGTCGGCTTAGGGTGGGCAACACTCCAAGAAATCCGAAACAAACTAAACGAATTCCACGAGACAGGAAAAGAGACGATCGGCTATCTGGAAAGTGGTGGTAATGCCGAATATCTTCTCGCTGCTACGATGGATCGCATCGTCCTAATGCCTACCGGAAGCCTCAACCTAACAGGCTTACGCGCCGAAGTCCTTTTCTACAAAGGACTGTTGGACAAACTGGATATAGAAGCAGACCTGTTGGCGATGGGGAAATATAAATCTGGTGTTGAACCCTATATGCGCGACGGTATGTCGGATGAGTTCCGTGAGTCTATGACGGCACTGCTTGATGATCTGTACGCCCAATTCCTGAACCATATCGCTGAGAGTCGAGACGGTATCACCGAGGCAAGTGTTTCAGATCTGATCAACAGCGGTCCATTCACAGCAGAAGAGGCAAAGCAGAAAAAATTAGTTGACGCTTTGCAATACTACGACGAATTGGTAGCGGCACTGAAAGCAGCATCGCCGGATGAAGATGTTCAAGTTGTCGAACCCGGATCTGAGCGCAAACGAAAAGTGCCAGATATGAACAGTTTCGCCGGACTTATGCAGTTGTTCAGTATCTTGAACCCACCGCAGCGTGCGCGTGCTGCTGGAGAGAATCAGATTGCACTGATCTATGCCAGCGGCCCCATTTTACCCGATATTGATTCACCTTTCATCTCAATGTCGGCGATTACACCGAAGGCATTAAAGAAGGCACTTGAAAAAGTACGCACAGATGATGCCGTCCGAGCAGTTGTGCTACGTATTGACAGTCCCGGCGGTTCCGCGCTGGCTTCTGACTTAATTTGGCGAGAGGTGATGCTCACGCAACGCGAGAAACCTGTCGTTGTTTCTATGGGAAACGTCGCTGCGTCCGGTGGTTACTATATTGGGATGGCAGCGGGGACAATCGTCGCACATCCGAGTACACTGACGGGTTCAATCGGCGTATTCGGCGGTAAACTGAATTTGAAAGGACTTTACAACAAAGCCGGCTTGACGAAGGAGATTATCGCACACGGTCAGAACGCTACCTTGTATTCGGATTACGGCGGTTTCACACCCACGGAGCGGGAACGTGTCGAAAAGATGATGAAAACCGTCTATGAAGATTTTGTTAGCAAAGCGGCAACCGGAAGAAATAAATCTTTTGACGAAATCGACAAAATCGCACAAGGACGGGTCTGGACGGGTAAACAGGCGAAAGAGGTTGGGCTTGTTGATGAACTCGGAGGGCTTGATACTGCACTGTCCATAGCGAAGAAACAGGCAGGGTTTGCCGAAGAGGACAAAGTTCACCTTATCGTCCTACCGAAGCAGCGTCCGTTTTTTGAACAAATCTTAGAGCAGATGATCGAAGATACGGAGGGCTCAATCCGTAGGGGCTGGGTTACCCAGCCCCTACTACAATTCACCTCCAATCATCCTGTGTTATCTATGTTAGGCACACCGTCGCAGCATATCATCACATGGCTGAGTCTGTTTGGCTTTGAAGATGGCACACAAATCGTAACAATCTTACCTTACGACATTTCAATTCGGTGATTTATGGACGCCAAAAATGATTTTCACATTGACGTAACTGACGAACAGGTCGCCTTTTTTCAAGAGAACGGATACCTGAGCATCCCGCGCATTACAACGGACGAAGAGATCGAATGGCTTAAGGGCATTTACGATGAACTCTTCACGGAACGAACCGGAGAAGCGCAAGGACGCTACTTTGATCTCGCCGGTCCGCGTGCACACGACGGACGGGAAACCTTGCCGCAAGTATTGGGGCCAGAGGCACAATTCCCTGAACTCCGAGAGACGATCTATTTCCGAAATGCGCAACGGCTCGCTGCAAAGTTGCTCAGTGTCACAACCGAAAAGGTTAGCGGTGGTGGACACATGATTTTAAAACCCGCACACTACGGCAATGAGACCCCGTGGCACCAAGACGAAGCGTACTGGAATCCTGAAGTCTTACCGCATAGTCTAAGCGTCTGGCTACCCCTTGATAAAGCGACGCTTGAGAGCGGATGTCTCCAATTCATTCCAAAATCGCACAAAGGCGAGGTGCGTTGGCATCGGCATATTGACAATGATCCGCTCGTACACGGGTTGGTAACAGATGATGTTGACGTATCACAGGCAGTCGCTTGTCCGATCCCCGCAGGCGGTGCAACGTTCCACCACTGTCGGACTTTACACTATTCCGCGCCGAATAGCACTGCAGAAGCACGTAGAGCATATATCCTCGTCTTCAGTGGTCCACCGAAAAAACTCGATAAACCAGCACACCGCCCATGGCAGAAGGAAGAACAAGAAGCACTCGCAAAACTGGAATCGTTAGCCGCACCGAACCGCAAGGATTTCTAAATATTAGGGGTCTGCTCCGATTCGTCCTGATTCGCAGTGAGAACCAAATTGGGCCTCTGGCGAGGACCTGTAGTCCGTAATGAAATGGAGGACGGATCGACGGAAAAGTCCATCTGAAACTTCAGAACCCCCTAAACGAACCGCAAGGAAAATTAAAAAAATGAAAATCATTTGTACGGGCATCAGCTGTTCGGGTCGCAAAGAGTTAATGGCAAATTTTAAAATACTCTGCATGAAACAGAAACTGAACATCGGTTTCTTTAACATCGGCGATGTGATGCATCGCGCTGCAGCGGAATCCCGTGTCCATTTTACTGAGAAGGTACTCGATTCGGATCCAGCGGTTTTATCGTTAGCGCGGCGCACCGCTTTCTATGAAATCGCTCGCCGTGCGGAATCCTATGAACACGCCATCATCGGACTACACGCCTGTTTTCGGTGGCGTGGCAGTCTGATTGAAGGCTTCTCTTTCAAAGACATTGAAATCCTTCTTCCGGATCTTTTGATTAACGTTGTCGATAATATCACCGATATATCGGGACGGATGAAAGAGAGTGCACAATGGTCAGGTATGGATAATGCAACACTCAATGTCTGGTTAGATGAAGAGGAATTCCTGACCCGACAAATCGCACATTTCACAGAAAAGCCACACTATACCGTCGCACGACAGCACGACCTCGAGAATTTTTATGAACTGCTCTTCTCGCCGAAACCGAAATTTTACCTCAGCTATCCGATTACACTTATCAGAGATACCCCGAAGGAAATTGAGAAAATCCGCGAGATCGGCGAAAAACTGAGCCATTCATTTATTGTCTTTGATCCGCTCACAATTAAAGATATGGCACTGGTGACCGCTGGTGGAGATGGAAGTGTCCCTGCGACTATGGGCGAGATGGACGACGGCGTGATTGAACAGATAAAAACGCGAACAATTTCGCGGGATTACCAGTTTGTCCATCAGAGCGATTTTGTGGTCGTCATTTATCCGACAGACAAATTGTCGCCCGGCGTTCTCAGTGAAATGAACTACGCAACCCGTCATAACAAGCCGGTCTATGCAGTTTACACAGGGACGCGGAGCATTTTCTTCGAGAACTTATGTGACCGGATATTTGACACTTTTGAAGAATTAGCAGATTTTCTGCACGAAACATATAAAACGGATGAGGAATAAGAATTTTAATACGTTCCTATGAAAATCGGCATCCTCTCTCGGGGACCTCAAAACCACTCCACGCGCAGCCTTACCGAAGCCGCTCTCAATGCTGGACACACCGTAGAGATTTTAGACCCCTTCGGTTTCTATCTCCATATCGGTGGCCCCAAGAACCGCATCACATATCATGGGAAACCAATAGAGGGCCTAGATGTCGTCATACCGCGGCTCAGCCGCACAACAGCACAGTACGGCGAAGAAGTCGTAGCACACTTTGAATGGATCGGTACCCCTGTTATCAATCGCGCAAAACCAATCGCTGCAGCACGCCACAAATTCCACTCCTTACGTATCCTTGCGCAGCACGGCTTGCCCATCCCACCGAGTCTCACCGTCGGTTCTTCCGAATTTTTAGAGAACGCCGTAGCCGAAATGGGAGATTATCCGTTTATTTTAAAACCGTTTTACGGTACACACGGCAGAGGTGTTATGTTGTTAGATACACTGACATCGCTCACTTCAACAGTGGATGCCCTCTGTGATCTCCATCACGATTATGTGATTCAGGCTTTTATAACGGAAGCAAAGGGGGTTGACATCCGTGTTCTCGTCGTAGGCGGTGAGGCGATCGCTGCGATGAAAAGAAGTGCACCGCCTGGCGAATTCCGAGCAAATATTCACAAAGGTGGCGTTGGAGAGATGGTCGCCCTACCAGAAGCATATATCAATACCGCTATCAAAGCAGCAATGGCACTGGAACTGGAAATAGCCGGGGTCGATCTACTCCAAACAAACGAGGGACCTGTCGTCTTAGAAGTTAATCCATCGCCGGGGTTTGAGGAACTGGAGGCGGTCACAGGTATCAATATCGCAGCTGCGATCATCGAATTCGCAGCGAAATTTGCACAAGAGCATTAGAAAGTGTGTAGCCTGAAACGAAGTGGAAGGCGGATTTACGGAAATGGATATCAAACCTCCAACTCACCTGATCGAACCGCAAGGAAAGTTAAAGATATTGATGTTCAATCATGAATTTCCGCCGATTGGTGGCGGTGGCGGCTGGGTCAGTCATTTCTTAGGTAAACACTTCGCGGCAGCAGGACACGACGTGCATCTGATTACCTCGCAATTTCGAGATTGCCCGAAAGACGAAAAGGTGGAAGGCTTTCACGTGCATCGCGTACGCGCGCTTCGGAAAAATCGGGATGTATGTGCCGTACACGAGATGCTAACCTACGCGGTCAGTTCAAGTCTCTACGGATTACAGTTTGCTAAGCAGTTTCAACCCGATATCGTCCAAGTCTTTTTTGGGATTCCCGCGGGTGGCGGTGCATATCTTCTGAAAAAACGGCGCAACGTGCCGTATGTCGTATTTTTGGGTGGACGCGATGTACCGAGCCGCAGTCCAGACCCACCCTATTATCGCTGGTTATACCTGCTGCTAAAACCGGTCATCCGAGCGATTTGGGGTAACGCATCAGCAGTCGTTGCTTGTAGCGAAGGCTTGCGCGAACTTGCGCGAGAGACGGATTCGGAGATAAAAATGGATGTGATTCCCGATGCCGTGGATTTGGAAACTTTTACACCCGTCCAACGCGATGCCTATCCAGAAAAAATCCGAGTTCTCACAATCGGGAGACTCATCCCGCGTAAAGGGTTCCAATTTTTAATCCGCGCCCTGCCCCAAGTCCTTGAAAAGGTCTCACATAACTTTGAAATAGAGATTGTCGGTGATGGACCGTATCACGGAGAGCTTCTGAAGTTGGCGGAAAATCTCGGTGTAACCTCACACATCTGTTTCGCGGGCTCAGTGCCATATCCGAAATTACCAGAAAAATACCGAGATGCCGATATTTTTATCTTACCTTCACTCGCAGAAGGAATGCCGCTCGTCGTTTTGGAAGCCATGGGAACAGGACTCCCAATTGTTGTTAGTCGCGTTCAAGGCATTGATGAACTTGTGATAGATGGCGTTAACGGCGCACTGTTTGATCCGAGCGATGTTGATGGACTTGCAGACGCTCTTGCCAAAGTAATTAACGCCGGAGAAGTGCGCATTGAGATGGGCAAAGCGAGTGTTGAACGCGTCAAACCATACGATTGGAAAAACATCGCCGACGCTT
Organism: Candidatus Poribacteria bacterium; assembly: GCA_003635195.1. GTDB lineage: Bacteria > Poribacteria > WGA-4E > WGA-4E > WGA-3G > WGA-3G. The sequence continues at coordinate 57,435 of PYIY01000211.1, forward strand.
ATTTAGGCCTCTATGCTGATATTTTAGCGAATTAGCCATCAGCCATCGGCTTTCAGCCTTCAGTGGTCGGAAATCACTAATAAGTAAGAATGGCTATTTTTCTCACTGCTATTCTTTAGCGAAAGGAGAAGACACACATGCCCAGAACTAAGATTCTTGCTATCGGGGCAGGCGGTTTACAACGCGCCTTAACCCATGAATTCGTCCATATCCTTAACGAACGAAATCTTTACAACGGCGGTATCTTCGTCGGACAACCGCGCGGCACCGAGAAAGCCGATGCTTTCAACCGACAGAACGGGACATACCATGTCGTCACGTTTGACTCAAGTGGTATCCACGACATTCAACAGGTTTCAAGCGTTGTCGGGGCAACGACCCTCGCTACGGAAACCGGTCGTGAGCAGTTCTATGCCCAGACAGAAAACCCGCTTGACCTTATCCTTATCGGCGTAACCGAAGCAGGGATCGCTAAAGGGGAACTGGCGATGGATGTCTTGGATGAAACCCTCTACCGCTACTTTTGCCACCACGGTGCAGGTGCAACACTTTGCGTTATCAACACCGATAACCTTCGGAATAATGGCGATATTATCCGCGATATTCTCTGCAACGAATACCCCAAGCGAAGTGATAGTTACGCTGCGTGGCTGGAGACAAATGTCGGTTTTCTGAACGAAATGGGCGATCGACTCGTGCCACAGGTCTACGCTGTGCCTGACGAGATTCAGGCAGCTGCAAAGGCACAGATCGAAGGTCAAGATGAATTAATAACTTATGCCGAGCAATTTCCCGGTACACCCCTCATCTTAGAAGATTTGGAGAATCAGCTCCGTGTCCCCTTCGGTGAACTTGATGATTACGGTGTTATTGTCAGTCAGGAGAGCATCGAGCCGTATCACGATTGGAAACTGCTCTTGGTGAATTCTGTCCATGTACCCGGGATTACACACAAAGGCACACTTTCCGACATCGAATATGTTAACGAAGCAGCGTCACACCCGACATTTGCCCCACATCTGGAGCGTCTGATGCATGGATATGCTGAGATCGTGGAGGCAGACATCCCCATAGCGGGTAAAAGTGCGCGAGCCTATACATTGGAATTCGTTGACCGCATCCGTAAAGTCAAAGACGACAACGCTCGGATTAACATCATTGAGACCGTGAAACTCCGCGAACGCGCTGCAGATATCGTCCGCTCACCGAACTACGATGCCAGCACAGAACTTTTCAAATCCGATTTTGCCTATTCCTTCGCGACGGTCCTCCGATTTCTAACGCCAAACGCAATCTCATCTCTTGATGACTACAGGGGTATCACCGATACCGGTATAGCGTATGAAATCCGAGACCCTGACCGGACGATACAAGACATTCTAAGGGGCGCATTTGGCGCGAGCCGAACAGACGTGAAAGATCGGATTGAGACTATTTTCTCGAATGCGGCACTGTGGTCATCCGCTGGAGCTGCGTCACCGACCGGTTTGGAAGGGAATCGGGATTTTATGGAACGGGTTGGGCAGTATTATCATCGATTGGTTAACGGCGAGACGTGTCTTGAGGTATTGGAGGGTATCTCCACAAAATAGAAGGTAGATGTGCAGCAATAGTAGCGTTGAATATAAATCCCGCTCAAGTTGCCACCTGTGACGGATAGGGGATCGCCGGTGTCTGTACCAATCGTTTCTCAATTGCCGCCCTCGCGCCCGCATCCTTTGCCAGCAACACCAAAAACCCACCTCCACCAGCCCCGGTAATTCCGTAACCGGTGCATAAATCAGTAACCGATTCCAACAAGGCATCAATCATTGGATTCGTTGTGTGAGGATTGATAATTTTTTTTCCTTCCCAATAGCGCGTTAGAAGGAAACCAAACTGCTCAATATCTCCGACGACCAACGCATCGCGCATCAAATAGGCCTCAGCGCGCAGTTGCGTCAACGTGGAAACCAAGTCTCTCCGGCGGGATAGCCAATCAGCGACTACCTGTTCCAGAATATTCTTCGCCACTCGTTGCTGTCCTGTATAAACCAATAGGAACCGCTCCGATAATGCCTGTGAAGTCTCAGGCATTAGAAAAATCCGATCTATGGTGAACCGCTGAGGCATCCCCGGCTGCGTTGTCGTCAGTTTCCACCCCGGCACAATGCCACCGACCTGGTCTTGCCAGCCACCACAGGAAGTGAGCAGCTGCTCAACGGCAAGGACCTGATTGAACAACGCCTCGTCTGTCCATTGCCGCCCCATCAACTGCCAAAGTGCCATCACCAAACCGCCAGAGAGAATGCTGCTGGTTCCCAGTCCTGAACCCATCGGGACATTGCAATAACTTATCAGTTCTATACCAGGGAATTCAGGAGTGGAACCTACTATGCGGAAGGCGTTATCTGTCACTTCAACCTGACCTGATGCTGTCAAGACTGTGCGGTGTAACGCCAATGGATCCTTCAGATGAATGGGGGTATTGAGCGATTCAACATCGTGAATCTCCGCTTCCTTTTTTTGATCTATAGACTTTAGCCGGATAATCGGTTCAGGAATCCGGCGAGCGGTAACAGAGATTGGATAGCACCCCTTCAATAACAAGGCAACATTCAACACCGCTCCCCCTTTCTCCAAGCTAATTGGCGGCGTATCAGTCCACCCCCCGGCGAGATCAACTCGAACCGGCAAACGGACGTTCACAGCAGGGAACGAACCAGTTACAGATTGTAGATTGGGCTGTGTTGGACTGCTGGGCGTGACAATGCTCTTCGACACAGCTTCACGGACAGCAGCAAATGCCTGCGTATAGTGGGCATCATGCATCTGTTTATAGTCTGGTTTGCCGATGGAAGGTAGGACGGGTATTTGCTTAGTCAGCGGGGGTGTTTCTATAAATGAAAGGCAGAGGTCGGCGGCAATTTTGTGTAATCGTGCCCGGTGCAACGGGTTATCAATGTGTCCGATGGCCGCATCAAAGATCGACATCGCCCGCTCATATCCGTAGGGTGTCAAGAACGTCCGAAACAAGGGACGGACATCCGCATCCGCTTCTGTCCGGACCGTCTCCACGATGGATGCTGATACTTTCGCGGCTTCTGCTTGTTGCTGTTGAACGAAAGCTTCCACCGTATCAGCACGTAACATGAGTTCGCCCATAGAGAGCCGCTCACTGTCCTGCCATGCTGCCCCGGGCTTCTGAAACCAATCGGGCCGCGTAATTGAATCTCCTATTGAAACGCTGAACGTAACATTCAGATCGTCGGTGTGATAGACGGGGTAGAGGCGCGCATGCCAGAGGCAACGTTGGGAAACGTCACTGGTTTCCCAAAGGACATCGGGCGTTAATTTATGTTGACGGAGCCATTGGAAAATCGGCACGCCGAAGAGCGTGGCATCGTCCCCACAAGCGGTTGGCACATCTGTCACACCGTAAGTCAGGTTCACCCAGCCCTTGTCCAAGGGAATCTGACACAAAATTGACGTGTGTGCCTTAAGTGGGTGTTGAATCATTTCAAGGTACTCTTGCGTTGTGCCGGCGTGGAGAAAGGCAAGTGATGGTGGACTCCAGACACCGAACCGAAGCGGAGACAACGTTTCCCACAATGGGATGCGAAGGATTGGGTGTTTGCTCGTCCATTGCCGAAAATCCGTTTCGGTTGCCATTGCAGGGAGCATGTCACCGTACAAATCAATGGAAACGTCCTCTGCAAACCGGTGGGCTACCGATTGCAACTGCGCCACAGCAGCTGGACGAAAGAGTAAAACGCCAGTGTCAATCGCCACCCTACCCTCGGGATCGCAAATGTCTGCCGCACGTAACCTTTCAGCGGGGTACTTTTGTAGACAGCGTCGGACTTCACGCGTGTTTGGAGCAACATCATAAACACCGTGTCGACTCCCTAATTCAGCATCCCCCCAATAAGCAACTCCTGTCACGTCCACATCTTCTGGCAGTGTAATAATTGCCTCGGAGAGTGGGGTGTTCAAGTGCATCCACGTGTCTCCACAGGCAACCACCACCCCCGCATCAATATGAGCCCCCATAACCGTGAGAAAGTGATACATCACCTCAAAGATGGAGGGCATTGGTGGCGGAAGCGGGGCGAAAATTTTTCCGAGAAGGCTTTGATGCGGAATCCGCCGGCTGTCGCCACCGGAGTGGAGTATAAGAAGCCGGGATGTCCATTCAGTTGTCTCTTGACAGCCGCTTCCCAAATGTCTGAGGACGTGGAGCGTTGCACCCCCGCTGCCAATTCGCATTCCATTCGGATCCGGAATAACCGAATATTCTGTCTCTGGATGGAGGATACCAGCTCTTTTGAGACGTTGGAGTTGAAGCCGGTAGACCCTCGCTTGCGCCTCGTTTGTAGCAGTGAGAACGCATCTGTCCCAGACCTTGTCGCGCAGGACGTGATCGTTTTGAGGCTGCTGGTACACTGTCATTTCCCTTTACAATTGGAAGCGTGAATGTGAAATCTGAAGTGGGAGGTGTTTGTCAAGAATCACCCTCAATCTACAACTCAATCTACAACAATATCATCGTACTTTTTCCAATGATTTTTCTTATTGCAGAGCCTGACTTTTAGCCAAAGTGGCATGTACTTGTGATTGCTACCTAAAAAATAGCCCAGGAACCTCATAAACTCATAAAACATTGCGTAAGGCAGATGTTTCACGTTGCCGTGACTCACTATGTATTGACATTCGGCTTTGAGATATTTCAAGCCTTCAAAAACGAACTTCCCTTTCGGATATTCTATCTTTTCATGCCGATACACATAAGGTAACGTCGCACCCGTATCGAAGAACCGATGGAATACCTGTCTTAAAGAGTAATCATGAGAATGATACACCACAGACTCACCCGCATAGGCAATTTTATAACCGGCTAACAACACTCTTTTCGCCCATTCTTGATCTTCACTCATCAGCATCTCTGGTATTTTTATCGCTTTCCAAACGTCCTTTCGGACGGCGGCGTTCGTATTGGAGAAAAACATTCGATTTTTGATATGAATCTTACCGTGGACATCCGGTGCCAATACATAACTCTTCGGTGGATAAGCATATTGAATAAAAAAATCCTCCATGGGGCTTGCATTTTTTTTCGGATGCTGTCTCCCAAACACACCAGCTACTCTTGAATCCTTAAAAGGGTTTAGCAATTTCGCGAGCCACTGTCTATCTTTTATGACAACGTCCGCCGACAAGAAGATTAGGTAATTTCCTTTTGCCAGAGACGCGCCGTAGTTTCGCGTACCCCCATAATTATAATCATCTTCTTCAACATGAATAAACTTGACAGGAAAACCTTTTGCGATTTCGGGCGTTTTGTCGTCAGAGGAATCTAAAATGATAGTTTCGATCTCACCCGAAAAATCCTGACGATAAACGCTGCGAAGTAAGTCGCCAATATTACTTTCCACATTTTTGGTGGGAAGGATGATACTGACTGTTGTCATGTCAATTACGCTATGGACTTTTGGAGTCCATCCTAATTGGTCTTTTTTCTGTTGGGATGCCAAGCATACTGAGAAAGAAGGCAGAAAAGACCGTCTGTGTGCCTAATACTATCAAAAGCAGTGAGAAGAGTGCCGGTCTGATCTCCTGCAATGCACCAAAGCCACTTTTCACCCAGCTATACGCAATCCAACCATCAATCAGGAATCCCGCGACAAATGGCACCAAACCAAGAATTAAGCCTCGCTCAAGGGTAAAATGACGATGCACAAACTGAATCAGCGAACCACTCTTGGAAAACCCACGATGGCGGCTTAAAGTTTGTGCAGAGAGCCCCAGCAACAAAATCTGATATCCGAGCAGACACAATAGGCATGCCAAAACCATTACGTGAATATCGTAGGCACGCCCGCCTATTTGCAAAGGACCGGGGAGCAGTGCGACGGTTCCAACTAAGCCCAGCAGGAAAAGTAGAAGACCGGGAATAAGAAATAGATAGGTGGGTGACAGCATCAGCATAAACCGCAGATGTCGCCAACCATCCCGAAAGGAATTCAGTTTCGATTCGCCCTTGCGAGGATAATAGGTTATCGGGACCTCTGCGATTTTGAGGTGTGCCTTTGTTGCGTTGATAACCATTTCCGAAGCAAACTCCATCCCTATTGTCTGGAGTTCCATCTGTTGATAAGCTTCGCGAGTAAAGGCACGCATCCCGCAGTGTGCATCGGAGACACCAGCGCGAAACAATAGGTTCAGGATACCTGTCAAAACAGGGTTACCGATATATCGGTGTAACTTGGGCATCGCTCCAGGAAGTATCTTGCCTTTTAACCTGCTGCCTATGACGAAATCATAACCGTTGCGTAAGGGCGCAATGAACCGCGCTAAGTCTGTGAAATCGTAGGTATCATCGGAATCACCTATGATAATATATTCTCCTTCTGCAGCGGCAATCCCCGCCAGATAAGCAGCACCGTAACCCCGTAAGGATTGATGAACGACGCGCGCGCCGAGACACTCAGCAATCGCGACAGAGGCATCGGTGGATCCATTGTCCGCAACAACGACTTCACCCTGAATACCAAGTTCTTTCAGAGTGTTCAATGCTTTCTGAATGCAGGTGCCGAGTGTCTCTTCTTCATTGAGACAAGGCATGACAACGGAAACTTCTATTTCCATGACATATTCCTTTTCTATTTTTTATCTGTCTTCTTCGTTTTGGTCTGTTCCCACTTTGTTGTCAGGTATTTCTCATTTGCCTCTATACCAGGAGGATAGCGAAGTTCCCAAACTTTTATGTCTATGTTATCATCTTTATCTGTTGGATATACAGGAACGAAAGCTTCGCTATGTTCACCTCGCAAGAATAACTTGATGGCGAGACTATTCCAACCGATGGATGGAATGTAATAAGCCCTTTGCAGTTTAGTTTCGGAGTCAAAATATAAAACGACTCCTCCGTTTTCAATATCCACTGAAATTTGAGAAATGGGATTGCTAACGGTCCTTTGAACCTTTACGTCAAGGTCAGTTTTATCCTCAGTTTCTGTGTTGTTCTCGTTTTTAAATTGTGCCGTGATGGTTAATGTTTCAGGTGAAGCCCGGGCAATATCAATGAAAGATAAAGGCGTATCTTGCTCTCGCGGTTGCATTCGGTACGGTGTTCCGATAGGTGTTTCTGTTCGCCTCAGTCTATAGAGGCTGAACTGCCTGTCACCGTTTTCATCGCTGCCAATAGACGAATACGTTCTGGATCTTGTTATCACATCCTGCTCTGTCAACATCAGATGCGTGACTTGATATGTTTTTAAAAAGGAGAGCACCTCTTGCTCGTCTTGCGCACAGCAGACATGTCGGTAAAAAAGATATATCCGTTTGATGAACTGGTCGGAATCAATGATTGTACCGACATCGCCGAGGACATTCAGTTGTATGCCAAAATTCCAATGTGCAGCTATTACAGATTCTTGTGGCAACGTCCCCTTCATCCACTGATAAGCTGCTGCGCGACTGTTTTGCCCTGGAACCGGAGCGCGCATGCGGGCGGCGGCGTGAATGGCCCTGTGTGCATGTCCACCGAGGGGTGTCCAGAAGAGTACAAGTATTAAAACGGTAGTAGCAATAGTTGTTGTTATCTGTTTCTCTCGGATCTGTGAGTAGACTATCTCCATGTCTTTGAGTTTTTGTATGAGGTGCGTGGGAAAAAACCATAGGAGCCAGGCGGTCCCGTAAGCGAGCGGCATACCAACAAGGAAATCATGTCGGACAGCACCTCGTGATAGTCCTACCCATAAGAAAAACCATCCAAGCATCGCGAGTATAACAAGTTCATTTTTTGATTTTTCTTTTCGGAAGCTTGCAATGCCAAAAGACAAGACGGTTAGAACCAACGAAACAAAGAAAAGGATATTACAAGTGTCTTCTCCAACCCATCCGTTGAGATGATCCCGAAAGAACGTTGTTGAGGCAAACAGGGACAGTGAAACTACCATCGGAATTCCTTTCAATTTCCATAAATGGAGACTCGCTGCTATTAACCCGACACTGCCTAAAACAAAAATTGTACCGTATCGATCCCACCAATATCTGAAATTTGGGTCGGCTAATTCCCCGATGGTCTGCATGAATTGGTTCTCATGAAACGGATATGCTGTTTCTTCAAAAGTGCTAGCTTGCGTAATGATATAAGCGACCCCTGCTATAATGCTAAGCAATGTTAGCCCCCATGCCAGTTTTCGTGCATAGCGGCGTAATTGCTCTACGTAGGTCAGTAGCAGATATCTTATGCTGCGCAATATAAGGACTACCAACGGTGGAAAGAGCATAATCGCAGCAAGGTGTGTATTAGAACTGTATCCGCTTCGGTAGGCGGGGCTTATAAAATAGAGCCAGGGAACAAACATAAGCGTCCAGAGGACATACTCTATGAGGCGATCTTCTGTGTCTGTGGTACAAAATTTCCAAAGTTCTAAGGCAATTATAATGATGAGGAAGAACCCAAACCCTTCCCAACTCATTCCACCAAGAAAGACAATGGCACCGCAGAGCGCGGTTGTTATCCATCTCCGCCATCCCAACTCCATGCGCTCTTTCCAGAGGTAACTTATCACCGCAAAAATACCGAACATCCAGCACCACGCGTCTCTGTCACCGAAACCAACGGAACTGCGCTCAATACTCCCCGGTAAAGTTGCAAGGAGTAGGATAACAGTAGCAGCGAAGTAGAATCCAAAGACACGGGCAAGAAAAAGACAAAGCACACCGAGCCCAATAATGAAACAGAGGGTGGGAAGATAAATTTGAATATGGTACAGTGTCAGTTCTGGAAAGATCCACCCGATTGATTTGTGGGCATAAACGATGGCATAAGCGTAGAGAGACAAAAGTTGTCCATTGTCTCTACCCTCTGGTAGCCATCGGTGCATATCGCGTGCTGGGAGAACATTTTGCTCAGCGATCTCTTGTGCCTGTAGGGCGTAGAGATAGGCATCATTAGAGGTAAATTGATTGTCAGGTAATCTGCCGACACCTTGGACGCGGATCCAGCAGGCAAGTAGCAGAATCGCACAGAGAAGAATTTTTTGGTAGAACTTCATAATGTTGTATTACAAACGGAAAGCATATTGCCAACCGAAGGTGAGCCTCCATCTATTTTTGAGTTGTGTCCCTGTAAGATTCTGATAAATAGGCAGAGTGTACTCAACTGCAATCCGCTGTCCTACCAACGGGTTTCCTGCTGGCATCATCAAATTGCTGGAAACGGCAATGTCAAGCCGAGTGCCGCCACAAAAATCAGGTCGGTGGCTCGGACTCATGTTTGTGTTCAAGTTAGGATGACTACCGGTAATATGTCCACTATGTGATAACAGAAGTCGCCCTCCGAAACTGACCCAATCGCTGAGCTTTCGCGCGCCCCATGCAGTAGCGTTGACAGAATGCCCGTGTTGGTATTCACTGCTATTGGTATGTAGGGGAAACGTTCCGCGTAATTGACTGCCATAAGACCAGTTTCCATGATACCCAAACAGGGTTATACCAGGTCTCCCTTCAAAAGATCCACTGCCAAGTTGCATCGGATAGGGTAAGATGTTTCCATCCAGCCCAGTCTGTTCAATAGAGCCCGTCGGCAATGACATACCGATGTTTCCAATGAAATTGAGATGGTCTGTTTTCCACAATATGAGTAGAGACTCTAATTTGACATCACCAATTCCCGAACTTGTCATTTCGTGCGTGCCCACGGGATGCGCGTGATGCCCTGTTGCGTGGTTGTGTGAACCTTCCATCTCCATGTTACGTTGCTGATAGTTTGCCATTACCATGAGTGTGATTCTGTTGTATGGGGCGAACATGGCACCGAAACTATGCATTTTCATGTCCATTTGTGTCGGCACCGTCATAAAACCTTTTCGCACGTCAGCAGTCTCAAGTGCTGTGGTGCCGGATTGTAGTACCCGCATATCCATTGCCATGAATCTGTAGGATAACATCCATTCGCGAGTTTTGTGTGCATGATCTCCCATCACACCGATAGGTGCGTGACTATCGGGACGCGAACTTGGGGCATCTGCATAAGCAGCATTGAGAATTAGTGAAAGTAGCAAAACGGTTAAGAAAATTATATGTGGTTTCAATCACTTCTCCTTATGAATGATTATCGGTTATCATTTTTAGGTCTTCAGAAAAAATGCTTCACCGAGAACTGAGGACTATTTGTGTTATGTATCCGTTTTGAGGGCATCAATCGGGGACATTCGAGATGCTCGGATAGCAGGATAGACACCAAAAATGATACCCATGAAGATTGAAAAGAGGACAGAAATCACCATCCATCGCACAGACAGCACCACCGGCCACACCTCTACAATGGGTAGGATACGGACAGCAACGCGTGCCATACCGTGGGCGAAAAGCCAGCCACCAGCGATACCGAGCAGTGAACCACAAAAACAGAGGCTCATAGATTCGGTTAGAAATTGATAGAAGATATCGATGCGTCTTGCGCCGATGGCTTTTCGCAAACCGATCTCGCGCGTCTTCTCACCGACGGAGACAAGGCAGATATTCATAATCCCGATGCCACTGACAAACAGCGAGAAGCCGGCAATGCCACCCAAGGCAATCTTTATCATTTTTTTAATGCGTTCAAATTGTTTGACAGTTTGTTTGGGAATCCAATCATATACAAAGTTATCGGTACCCCGGTGTCTTTTACGAATCACCTTCCGGGCGGATTTTACCACATCGGAAGCGTCTACGTCTTTTTGAAAAAAGATAATAAGCCTTTCAACATAGCGGATGCCCGTAATACGTTGTTGATACGTTGTTATCGGAACGCATATCATATCATCTAAACTCGACCAAAAAATACTGAGGTTCCTCCCTTTCGGTGCCATGGTACCGACAACGCGCATCCGAACGGGTGTTTGCCGCCAACCCTGCCGAAGTTTTATCTCTTGACCGATGGGGGAGACATTTCCGAACAATTCTTCAACTACGTTTGCACCCAAGACGCAGACCTGTGTGGCGTTGTCTATATCGTTCTCGGAGAGAAATCTACCCGCTTGCAACTCATACCGCAAGAGTTCGGCATAGTCTGCTGTTACGCCTTCCAGATCAGCACCTCTGAATTGCCCGCCCAGGGGGCTGGTGACAAATATACTATATTTCCGATTCCGAGGTAGGACTCCTGTGACCTCCGGGCATTCTGCCTCAATTGCACAAGCGTCGCCCAAAGTATATCGCTCCGTTGTTGGATATCGTCGGCCGCGTCTCCAGACAGATTGGCGTGTCCAGAATTGGATTTGATTTGCCCCCCCGATTTTTTCAATATCATCGGCGATAATCTGTTTAGCACCATCCCCGATAGCCATCATACAAAGGACACTTGCAATGCCAATGAAGATGCCGAGGATGGATAATCCCGCACGGCGTTTATTTTCTTGGATATGCCCAATACCTGCGGCAATCGCCTCATGGAATTTCATGCACGCCCCACCCAATCTATATTGGATTAAGAACCCATCACGGATTTCAGGTCCCAGAGGAGGATGGTGCCGTCAAAACTCCCACTCGCTAAGAGGGTGCCGTCGAGGGTGCCGTCGGGTGAAAACGCGAGATCTTGGACATCAGTAGGGTGCCCCCAGAAGGTGGCGATGTTTTCGCCGGTGGCAACTTCCCACAAGCGAATAGGCACCTTTTCTGTTTCCACGCCCCTATTCCACCACGCGCCAGAAGCAAGATATTGCCCACAAGGTGAAAACGCCAAGGCACGCGGATTTCCATTGGTAGGTGCATGAGGAAGCGTCAAAAGAGTTCGACAATTATTGACATCCCACAATCGGATTTCCGTTGCCATGCCACAAGCGATCTTATGACCGCAAGGCGAAAACGCGACAGTATCGACACGGTTGACACGGAACTCCGGAATTTCTTTCCCCGTATCAATGTCCCATAGATTTGCCATCGTGCCAGAAGAATTCGGAACACTTACAAGGTGTTTACCGTCGTGGCTGAATATAAGGCGGTTGATATGAGCATCATCCCAATCCCCTTCTAAAAGAAGGGTGTGTGTGATGTCACCACTTCTCATATTCCACAAATACAGACGCCCTTTGCTATCCGCGCACGCGATGAGATTTCGTAGCGGGGCGTGTGCTGCGGCAGTCACCACCGCCTCCGGATCCGGAAGTGTAAATGTCATAGGTGTCGTGTTTTCGTCGGCTTCCCCTATTTTAACGGTTATTTTAACAGTATTTTCATCATACGCAAATGCTGTTGAGTGAATTTTTTCTGAAGTGGACACAGAAACGGCTTGTGGGGCATCGGATATTTTGAAAAAAGTGGGCGGTTGCATGGGATTGGCAATATCCCAGAAGAGTGTGCTTCCATACCCTCCGGCTGCCAACTTTTTGCCATCTTGTGAGAACGCTACGGAATTCGGAAAACCGACATGTAAATGAGGCAACTTGCGGGGGTTGGTATCCCCGGGCGACCACACTGCCCATTCCTTGGCACCAACAACAACAAAATGCGAACTGCTTGAAAAAAGTGCTTCTTCAATCTCCCATTCCTTTTCAACGTACGTGTACCGTTTTTCATGACGTTCCACGTCCCACACGACGGCAGTGCCGCTTTCCAGAGCATTTTCCAGGGCATGAAGAACGCCTTCCTGTGAATAGCAGACGCTCATGCAAGAGGTGCCATCATAGTTCTGGTAGACTCGCTGCTGTTCCCAAGTCTTTACATTCCATACGTGCACTGTGCCTTTATATCCGCCAATCGCCAGAGCGTGTCCACAAGGTGAAAAACTGAGGCTGTACACAAAACTTGGCTGTTCGGTAAGACTAGCGATGCACTCACCTGATACAATATCCCACACCAAAACAACATCGGGGCCATCCGTTGTCCCGGCGGAAGCCGTACACGCCAGCAAGTGACTGTCTGGCGAAAAAGCAACAGGGCGAATTAGGTATGGGGAGGGGTTAGGATTGCGTGTTTCTCTTTGCGGGTCATAGAACGTAGCCAGCAGTGTGCCGGTTCTGGGGGCCCAGGTGTAGACCCTCTCGTCACGCTCACCCGTTGCGGCGAGGTGCTGGTTATCAGGTGAAAAGGCAAGAGACCGAATTATACTAGAGGTGTTTTTGTTTTTTTCTTCCACTGGCCGCACAATTTTTGTAATGCAGACACCCCGCTGGATATCCCACACTTTGATAACACCATCCCAGTCGCCGGTCGCAGCCAATCGCCCATCAGGAGAAATCGCAACGGCACAAAGCATCCCCCGTTCTGTTCCCCATAACGCTACAGGTTGCATTGTGGCGAGTTCATACCACCATAACCCAATTTTGGTTGCGGCTGCGAAGTATGCTCCATCCGGAGATACTGCCATCGCCATCACAGGTCCATGCCCGAAACGAGAAATCGCACCATCCGGTAAAGCCCAGCTCATAGGATGACCTTTGTCAGCGACAATGGGCGTGCCCCCTGTTTTTTCTGACATTTCTTATGTTCCTCCTAAAAACTATCCGTTCTAATACGATTAGGGTTTCCCGCTACGTTCTGAATCCTAAGATGGTGTATATCATCACGTAGCCGAAAACCCTCATATTTTACTATAACCTAAAACATGCACGTCTGCAAGGGAGAATAAGGCTCCGGAGATCCATGCTGTTTTTCAGCAGTTGAAGAGGGGCACATAAATCCTTGCGTCGCATACGGTATCATGTGCATGTCTCGGTACAGACGGAAGCATTTGGACACCGTTTCCCATCACATTTACACTTCCCTTTCTTAGGAGAACAATTACTCCCCCCACAAACTGTATCCTTAGCACCTGTGCACATGTTGTCCTCATTACAGCTGGAACCACAAGATGTCATATACTCGCTGAGACAAGTACATGCACTGTTGCTGCTTGGGGAAATAACCTTACCTTCGCCGCCACAGCATCCACTGGTGACTTCGGCATCCATTGGGATGTCACTGCCGAAATCCCCGCCGCTGTTCGCTGCAAAGGAAGTCAATGCTGCCCCGCCACCACAGCATCCTGTCGTAGCTTCGATCTCCGAGGCATCCCAACTGCCTGTTAGCAGAAAAATACAGCCTCCTACAAACAGCAAGGCGATCATTAAGTTTCCAATGGTACTCTGGTGGGTTTTCAACATTTTAGGCATTTTTTTTCCTTTCCCATATAGGGGTTGTAAAATACAAAAAGTTATACAAAGTTTCAACTAAATATATAAAAACACTTTACCTTGTCACAACGCCCATTGCAAGGAGACAAGGCGCAAATGCATCGAAAGAACTCCCGATGCAACAAAACGATAACAAAAGACACCTGACAAAACGTGTTCGCGTCATAATCTCTTATGGATTATAACATCTGCTATCTGTCCTATTGATACGGACAGGTCCGTGCCTCAATCTGATACGGGGATGTTTTCTCGAGCGGTGCTTCCACGGGGACAGCGTGTGTTCCTGTGAACAGACACACCACAACCCCAACAACGAGCAGAAATACAACCGGTAGCCATTCCTTGAGTCGTTTAGATTTCTGTGAAATTATCATAACACCTCCGATTTATGACAATACTAAAGTTTGGACAGTTCTTGTCTTGTGGGCGTTGCGTTTTCAAGGAAAGGTCCATTATGGTAGTAGCAAATATCATGCCAATATGAGAAACCGCACCCTGCCGAGATCTCGCCATTTTTTCAGCTGGGCAAATTTTGTCCAATTGGACAAATTTTGCCCAAAGAACTGGTAAAAATTTGTCCAAAGCAAATCGTTCAGCTGGAAGTGCGCTTTGACAAAAACCCTATTTATTATAGGCACGTAACTTGGTGCGCAAGGTGCCCCGGCTAATCCCCAAAACCGCCGCCGTTTTTGATTTATTCCCGTCTTCGCGCGCCAAAGTTGCCAAGATAACTGACTTCTCTATCTCCTTCAGGGTTGCACCCATTGGGAAAGGCAGCACGGGACATTCTGGAGCGTTTGAATCTGTAGAATAAGCAGCTGTCACATCAGCCGATGGCGATGGGTGTGCTTGAGGGGACCGTAAATCTTCCGGTAAGTGCTGCGGTAAGATGTCCGTCCCGCCCGCTAAAAGGACCGCGCGACTTATGATGCCTTCCAACTCCCGAATATTGCCGGGCCAGCTGTAGGCATCAAATAAGGAGAGGATTTCTGGATTTATGTCTGCTACCTTTTGAACGGAACGGTTGTTTTTCTTTCTTAAAAAATGTGCTGTCAACGCGGGGATGTCTTCCCGCCGCTCTCGTAACGCTGGCAACTGGATATGAAGCGGTTTTAATCGCTCATAGAGGTCTCTACGAAACTTACCGGTTTTAACTGCTTCCACAAGGTCTGCGTTGGTAGCCGCCAGGACACGCACCGCCACTGGAATCTCTGTTGTTCCACCGACGCGGCGAATCTTGTTTTCCTGAAGGGCCCGCAGCAGCTTCGGTTGTAGGAGCATCGGAAGTTCCGCAATCTCGTCAAGGAACAGTGTGCCTCCCGATGCCTTTTCAAACAGTCCAATACGTCGCCGATCTGCACCGGTAAACGCCCCTTTCTCATGCCCAAAGAGTTCACTGTCCATCAGGTTCTCTGTCATCCCCGCACAGTTCACGACGACCCAGGCGTTTGCTGCGCGGGCACTTTGCGCATGCAAGGCATAAGCGACCAGTTCTTTACCTGTCCCTGTCTCGCCAGAAATAAGCACTGCTTCAGAAGATTTTGCGAACATATCAATATATTTCAGCACTTCAAGATGCACCGGACTCTCACCGAGAAGAGTGTCATAATTCCCATGCAACTTCCCTCTTGACAGCGGCGTTTCCGGGGGTTCCACCTCTTCTGCCCTCGGCGGTGTTTCGGTGCCGCTAGCAAACCGAAAATCGCTAGAAAAGCCAGAGGCATTGTCGTTTTGCTGCTTAGAGCCCCAAGGTGCCGCCGTTGCATTTTGAATTTGGCGAAACGGTTCACTTCCCTCAAAGCCCATGGAGAAATTGTAACCGCACTGAAAGCAGTCACGCAGAAGGTCCCAATCGATAACATTGGCGAGCCCAAGCGAGACGACCATATCTCCGTAGGTATTCTTACCTATTTTTTGGTTCTTCATCATTTTCCTTTTTTGGATACTCAGTAGATTGTTTCCGGCACGTTCGCTACAATTGAGGAACGTCCCACGTTTTTATAGTAGATCCTGTAATTACTTGGACATTCGTATAGTAGCGTGAACTGTGAAGTTACGTCCTATACTGCTACAGGAGACCAACAGTTTCCTATGCTACAAAGTTGATGCGACAAGTGTAAATTTATTTTCGGATTTTACTATAAAATAGAGCAAGAGGATATGAATAGAAGCAGAGGCATTTCGTTAGGGCTGCTTCTAAACTCACGACATCAAGATGTTTCAAAAGATTATGAATCGCTGCTGCACGCGGGGAATTCGCAAATCTGAAACTTAGCACTTCTGTCAGTTCAGGTTGGCTGCGTGCCCAAGTCACTATAGAGGTATAACCTTTGTGACCCGACATGAGACCGATGACGATCAAAGCGAGGATAGATGCCAAAGCGTGGCGTTTTCCTTTTTTATCGCGCGGATCTGGAACTTCTGCTTAACATATCAAGTAAGTGACAAGATGAACAATTTTTCTTGTAAGGGTTGGGTGACCCAACCCTTACAAAATCAAGAATCTTCATCAAATCGCGCCTACAAGAAGTAGGTGTGACGAAAAGAACGTGAGTCCACTAATCCACTAAAGAGATAACCCCTTTTTGGCGTTGAAGCACGGCATCATAGAATCGCATCGTACCAACGCAGTCTTGGATACTCGATACCGGTTCCCGCCCTTCACGAATCGCGTTAACAAACTCAGTGAGACTGATACCGTCCCCCGTCAATTCGCCATTTCGTTGATCAGAAAAGTTTGAGGTGAAGCTATTCCCAGCTTCGGTGAAGTGTTGCGCACCCCACAACCCGTCTAAAACGATATATTCGTGCTGACCGGTGATTTCGATGTAGTCATAGTTACGCTGCCATAACCGTTGGCTGCTGAGCTGCAAACTTCCTACCGCGCCATTTGTATATTCTACACTGACAGCGAAGGCACCTTGCCCATCAACTTCGTTGTGAAAAACGCAGAGTTCTTTCACATCTGCACCGGCGATGTGCCTCGCCAGATCGAAATGGTGGATCGCAAAATCGAGCAGATAACTTTTGACTGTCGGATATTTCCCGCTACAGAACGAGCAGAAGAGTTGTGTGAGTGTACCGAAGGATTCGGTCTGCATGATCCGCCGTGCCTCTCGCACACCGAGGCTGAACCGTCGTTGGAAGTTCACCATGAGTGTCTTACCGTGCTTTTCTGCGGTTTCCGCCAAAGCAATCGTCTCTTCAAGGGAAGGTGCAGGCGGTTTTGGTGTGAATACATGATACCCTGCCGCGAGCGTTTCAAGCACAAGCGGTTGTCTCGGGTCAGGTCCCATGGAGATAATCACTGCTTCTAAGTCTTCTTTTTCAAACATTTCGTGTCGATCAGTGTAATATCGACCTGTGCCGAATTTGCCGGCAGCAGCTTTCGCGCGATCTTCGTCAGCATCACAAACTGCTTGTAATGCAACTGGGGCAAGATGAAGTGCCGGATAAATGGTGTGCCGTGCGAAACCGCCAGCACCGAGAAATCCAATCCGAAGAGGTTCCATATCTGTTTCCTTTAGTGGTTATTAGTTATCAGTTATTAGTTACTGTACTGTGGCGTTGAGATATGCTGTGGCATCCACAAGAACATTGAATGCCACAAGATGGTAACTAAAAACCAACAACTCATAACTAACGATTATTAGAAAAATTTGTACGCAATTTAGCACAACATTAGCGGACTGTAAAGAAAATTTATGTTTGAGCACCAAACAACGATCAAAATTTCTATTCAACCTAATTCCGAAAATTGTGTCAAAAGATAAGGGGCAGAATTTTGCATGCATTAAAATAAATTAATAAATTAAAAAAACAAAAAACATAGCCTTGAACAACGTTCAAGGCGGAACTACGGAAATTGAACTCATCAATCAGAAAAACCTAACCGAACCGCAAGGTAAATTAAAAATCCAACGGCGGAACTTCCGATTTGCGCTGCTCCAAGGTGCTTTCATGCGTATCAACCTCGCATTTGCGGATTCGTCGACCGTGCTTCCTGCTTTTATCCATAAATTAAGCGGCTCCAACCTGCTGGTAGGTTTAACCGGTTCAATGATGACAGCAGGATGGATGTGGCCCCAGCTGTTGATGTCCAACCTGCTTGAACACCGCCCACGCAAAATGCCGTTTTACGCCCTCGGTATGAGCGTTCGCGTTTTAGCGTGGCTCGCTGTCTTTTTCTGCACCATCGCCATCGGTGAGGAAAATCCAATGTTGCTCGCCGCCTGCTTTTTGGGTTTCTATTTCTTATCCTCCTCTGCCATGGGCGTTTCAACGCTGCCTTACATGGACATCGTTTCCAAGTCAATAGAACCCCAGCGACGCGCCCGTTTTTTCAGTCTACGACAACTCTACGGGGGTTTTTTCGCCATCTGGGTTGGATTCCTCGTGCGTGCTGTTCTCGGAAACGAAGACGAATTTACGGGGATACTGGGCAGTATTACGCAAACCTTCAAAACGTTCACGATGTACTTTATCGGCTCCATCTGCAACGTGGATACGGATCTCGGTTTTCCCTATAACTATGCTTTCCTCTTTATCTGTTCAGTGGCTGCGGCGTTCCTTTCATTCATCAGTTTTTTGGGTATCCGTGAACCGATTCACCCTGTTCAACCGACACGGCAACCCATCTCACAACATTTAAAACAGGGACCGCATTTCCTGCGAACAGATGTCAATTACCGACGCTTTATTTTCTTCCGCGTCTTTGGACATCTCTCTGGAATGGCATCTCCGTTTTACATTCCTTACGCGCTGGACGAACTCGGACTTTCTGAGGCGACAATAGGCTTTTTTATTGTCTGTTCCGCACTTAGCGGTGTGATTTCAAACACAATGTGGGGATATGTCGGTGAGAAGTATGGGGTACGATGGCTCCTGATTATCACGGCAGGGTTGATGGGTATTCCCGCCGTCATCGCGTTTTCTTCGGGTGTATTACCAGTGTCGTTCCAAATGCCAGCCTTTTTACTGATTTTCATAGTTGGTGGCGTTTTGGGGAACGGCATGATGGTCGGATTTATGGCATACATGCTAAACATCGCACCCCCACGAAACCGTCCGACTTACATCGGTTTTATGAACACCTTACTTATGCCTGTGAGTTTCGCGCCAGTGTTAGGGGGTGCGCTTGCAAAGTATATCGGTTATCGGTGGTTGTTCGCCATCTCTATCGGCATCTCTATCGCCGCCTTCCGCATCGCTACCGGCTTGCAGGAAATTATGCATGATAATGAAGTAGAAGCGGAAACCGATGCCTGAATGCCTGCATTGCACTCTATAAAGTCCTTGAAGTTTAATGCCACCTTCGGTATAATATAAACATTCATAGCCGCGCGTTTATTACGCGTCGCGCGCTTCCACGTGCTCTTCGTCGTCAATATTTGCGTTAACTCTGCATGCGAATAAAAAATCTAAAATGGAGTTTTCAGCAATGGCTTATAGTAACTTCACCTTAGAAACCGTACAGAAAACGTTTCAACTTGAAAAGATTGAATCTACAGACATCTTTTCTCCTATTGAGCCGGTAGAGCCAAGCGAAGACCTCATGAGAGAATTGGCAAAAAAAGTACCGTTAGCCATCGCCATAAGAACAGAGAAAGCGCGCTCGGAATTGATTGTCGCTAACATTCTCGTTGAACTCCGAGAGCACTTTAAGCATCGCATCAGTTTTTTTTCGGGGATTGACTTTAGCGTTGATCCCGAGAACGGATTAACAGGTGTGTGTGATTTTTTGGTGAGTCTATCGCCAGACCAATTCTATCTAAAGGCACCTGTCATTAGCCTTGTTGAAGCGAAGAACGCTGATCCCGCAACTGGATTAGGGCAGTGCGTTGCGGAGATGCTCGCAGCCCAACGCTTTAACGCAGAAAAAGAAAATGAGATTCCGTGCATTTATGGAGCCACGACTACTGGCACTGAGTGGCTATTCCTCAAATTGGAAGGACAAAAACTCTATGTTGATATGGAAGTTTACCAGATTAGACAGTGCAGCGAGATCCTCGGCATCCTCTCAAAGATGGTTACCCAAAAAGCATAAGAAAAAGTATCCAATTATGCAAGAGGAACTGATCCTATGAAACGCACTTCATATCCCATTCTTTTTGTCCTACTTATCGTTTCAGGATTATACCTACCCAGCAGCTTCGCCCAAGATTACGCGCAATGGGGCTTACCCGAAGGTGCCAAAACCCGCATCGGTAAGGGCAGTATCAATGATATACGATACTCCCCAGACGGCACTATACTCGCAGTCGCTGGCTCTGTCGGTATTTGGCTCTACGACGCGGAGACCCTTCAAGAACTCGCCTTGCTCAGAAAAGGTAAGTACGGTGTTCGTAGCATATCGTTCAGTCCGGATGGAAAAACCCTCGTGAGTGGCGGTTCCGACGATGTTATGCTGTGGGATGTTGCCGCCAGAGAACACAAGCGAACATTTGAACGTATGCGCAGTATTAGCGTCTCCGTGAGTCCTGATGGCACAACTCTCGCAAATCAAAATTACGAAGGCATCCATCTATTGGATGCAAAAACGGGGGCGAGAAAAAAAACAATCGCTGCAACTCTTTATAGGTCCAACATGTTGTTCAGTCCTGATGGGCAGACACTTGTAGGTGCGTATTCGGGCGGCCCCATCGGACTATGGGATATAGAGACCGGAAAACTCCAAAAAACGCTTGCAGAACATGCGAAGACCGTTTATAGTTTGTCGTTTAGCCCGGATGGAAAAACGCTCGCAAGTGGCAGTAGAGACCGGACTGTCCGTTTATGGGATGGAAAGACTGGACAGCTCAAAGAAACGCTTATTGGACATACAGATGATGTCCATAGTGTCTCTTTCAGTCCCGATGGTCAAACCCTTGCAACAGGGAGTGAAGACAAAACCATCCGCTTATGGGATGCGAAAACTGGAAAACTGAAGAAAACACTGGATCATGCGGATTACGTCAATCACGTGCTGTTCAGTCCGGATGGCAAAACGCTCACGAGTGCCGATTCATACCACACGATCCGTCTATGGGACGCGGAGACTGGAACGCTCCGAAAAACGCTCACAGGACATGGGGTCTGGATAGTTGGAACATCGTTTAGTCCAGATGGGAAAACACTCGCTACGATGAGTCGAGATGAAACCATTCGTTTATGGGATACAAACACTGGACAGCATAAAATGGACTTAACGGGGAGACACGTGGAGAACATAGGTTATTTCGAGCGCGTGGCGTTTAGTCCGGATGGACGCACGCTTGCCGCTGTGAGTGGGAAAAAAACCGATCTCTCAGGCTTCTCAGAATACACGGCGCGTACCATCGCGCGTAAAAGTGGAGACAAAACTATCTATCTATGGGATACGGATACCGGAAAACAAGAAAAAGTACTCACAGGACACACAGCACCCGTTGAAAGTGTGTCATTCAGTCCTGACGCGGAGACACTCGCGAGTGGGAGTGCGGACAAGACAATCCGCCTATGGGATATTGCTACTGAAAAAGAAAAGAAAATCCTCATTGGACATACGGCGAGTATTACGAGTCTCGCCTTTAGTCTCGATGGTGCAACGCTTGCAAGTGGTGGGCTGAATGGGAACATCCGACTGTGGGACGTAAACACTGGAGAACACAAGACCACACTCACAGGGCATGCAGCAGAGATAAGAAGTCTCTCGTTCAGTCCTGATGGTGAAATCCTCGCCAGCACAGGTCCGGACGGCACCCTCCGTCTCTGGAATACAAACACTGGTAAACAGAAGAAAATACTCGCGGGGTATAAAGGGACTTTTTGGAATGTGTTGTTTCGTCCCAAGGGCAGAATCCTCGCAAGTCAAAGCGGAAGTTCACGCGCCAGTATCACTTTATGGAGACGGATTCGCCTATGGGATGTCATCAAAGATCAGGAGAAGAACACCCTCACGGGACATAAGCGGGGCATCACCAGCGTTTCATTCAGCGCAGATAGACAGACTCTCGCAAGCGGTAGTGAAGACGGGACGGTGCTGCTGTGGGATTTACCTGCCGTACTTAACACATCAAATAAGACAAAATGATACAGATGTTTCCGAGTTAAAAGGAGAGTATCCTGATGGAAAACGGACTGTTTATCGTCATTGGTCTTGCGGTCGGTATCGCTTTGGCTATTGTGATCAGCATCCTTTCAAAGCGTGCGAGAAAAGTCCTATTCATTATAGGTCTCGCGATCTGTGTCGCGTTCGGTATTGCTTGGATTTCTTTAATCGTGAGTACGCTTTCAAAGCGGGTTAATGCAAGCGGAATCAATGACATACAGTATTCCCCAGACGGTACCCGTTTAGCGATTGCCCGTTCTGTCGGCGTTTGGCTCTATGATATGAACAGCGACAAAGAACCCGAACTGCTCACGACAGATGCGACGGGTGCCGATAACGTATCATTCAGTCCAGATGGACGAATACTCGCGGCTGGATGTGAAGATGAACTGATCCGCCTCTGGGACGTTAAAACCGGCGAACATAGGACAACCCTCATAGCAAAACATGGGAGGGATCTCCATGTACTATTCAGCCGCGATGGCGACACATTTGCAAGCTGGGGGAGCCATGAGGTCAATCTATGGGACGCTGCCACAAGCACACACAAAAAAACATCCAGAGAATACGAAGACTATGCCAATGTGTTGATTAACGGTGATGACGTTGCACTTGCGAGTATAGATAATAAGAATGATTACATCCGGCTGTTGGACTTTAGCACAGGAGAAGAAAACAAAAAACTGAGGGGACACACAAAGAACATTGAGAGTGTAGCGTTCAGTCCTGATGGTCGCACACTTGCGAGTGGGAGCGCGGACAAAACCGTTCGCCTCTGGGATGTCGCGACAGGAAAACATAAGAAGACCCTCAAGGGACATCGAAAAAGCATCGACAGCATAGCCTTCAGTGCTGATGGACGGCTGCTTGCCACCGCAAGTGGAGATGATACCGTCCGCGTGTGGGATGTTGTCACGGGAACGCACAAGAGAACATTTGAGGGACACACCTCTGATGTTAAGGGTGCCACGTTCAGTCCCGATGGACGAACAATCATAAGCTGGAGTAACGATCGTACGATCCGCTTATGGAATGTTGATACTGGCGAGTTAAAAAAAATACTCCAATATCCAAGATTGACCCAATTTTAACAAATCCCGTAAGTCCTATATCCTATTACTCGGTTTTTACACCGTTATTTTTCTACGGCATATCTTATCAGTGTTGTGATATACTTTAAAAAAGCAAAAAAGCGCGAAAATCGCTGGCAGGCATTTCATCAAGACATCCAATCTTCCCAGAGGCACCCGGTTCCATGAAATCCACTCTATCTTCCATTTTTTTGACGCTACTGATTGTTTCAACGCTATACCTACCGATCAGTTCTGCCCAAGATTACACACAATGGGGTTTACCCGAAGGTGCCAAAGCCCGCCTCGGTAAAGGTAGTATCAATGATATGCAATATTCTCCAGACGGCACTATATTAGCAGTCGCCAGTTCTGTCGGCATTTGGCTCTACGACGCGGAAACGTATCAGGACCTTGCCTTACTCACGCGGGATACGGAGGAGGTCGGGAATATCTTGTTTAGTCCGGACGGTGCGATACTCGTAAGTACGGAGACATTCGGAAGCATTGTCCTCTGGGATGTTGCGACAAGAAAAGTAAAAAAAGTAATAACAGACAGTTCGCGCTCTTCCGCTGTTTTGTTTAGTCCAGACGGGAAAATACTCGGAACGACAGATTTCAGAACAGTCCATTTATGGGATGCGCGAACAGGCGAGCCCAAACACACTCTCACAGGACATACACTTAGGATCTCAAGCCTGTCGTTCAGTCCAGATGGTCGTACACTCGCAAGTGGGAGTGACGATACAACTATCCGCCTCTGGGATGTGACCACAGGAGCCCATAAAAAAACGCTTATGGGCCATACGAAATCTGTCAGTAATATCGCTTTCGGTCCAGATGGCGGGACGCTTATGAGTGTAGGTGGTGCCAGAACAGTCCATTTGTGGGATATCACCACCGGAGAGATAAAAAAAGTGCTTGCCGATGGCGGTATGATAAGGCGTGGCGGAACAGTCCAGAGGGGGTTATTCAGTGCGGATGGCGGGACGTTTGTGACTGTCAGTCACAACCAAACAATCTATTTGTGGGATACTGCTACAGGTAGCCTCAAGCGAACCCTTAGGAATGCGTTCGAGATGAACGAGCAAGTCGATAAAAAGGTCGTAAATGTTTCATTGAGTTCGGATGAAAAGACCCTCGTGATTTGGAGACGGGGAGAGCTAATTCGTCTGTGGAATGCAGATACAGGAAAATACAAATCTCTCACGAAGAAGGATGTAGGTTATGTTACAAGTGTTGCCCTCAATCCTGATGGAAGTACACTCGCGACCGAAGATTGGCCGGGCTACCTCCGCTTCTGGGACATATCCACCGGTGAGCACAAAAAGACAGCCGCGAATCAATACTTTCCAATTAATCATCACTATGCCATTGAGGCTGGACAGGATACTACAGGGATCGCACTCAGCCACAAAGGCGATAAACTGGCAGCTGGAGCCGAGGATGGTACTACCTATCTGTGGGATGCAATTAGCAGACAACAGCAGCCACTCATAGAAAACGTCTATGAGTCTGAATATGTTTGGTTCATTAAGGTTTTGTTCAGTCCTGATGAGCAAACGCTTGCCAGTTGGAGTTTCCCCAGATATAGTGCGATGCACCTTTGGGATGTTGCCACAGGAATGCACAAAAGGACCTTTACTGGACATACATCTACTCTCACCAGCGTTTTGTTCAGTCCCGATGGAGGGACGCTTGCAACGGGGAGTCTGGACAAAACCGTCCGCTTGTGGGATGTTGCCACAGGAATACACAAGGAAACCCTCAAGACGCATACAGCGGAGGTTAGAGCGGTTTCCTTCAGCCCCGATGGGAAGACACTCGTAAGTGGCGGCATGGACAAAATTATTCGCTTGTGGGACCCGGAAACAGGAAAAGCTCAGCAAACCTTTGTAGGGCATACATCTGGGATTTCAAGTATCGTATTTAGTCATGATGGACAAACGCTTGCAAGTGGCGGAATGGAAGGGATTATCCATCTGTGGGATGTAGAAGACGGGATACAAAAGCGAACTTTTGTCGGCCACGCCGATGATATTTTGAGCCTGTCCTTCAGTGCTGATGGTCTTAACCTCGCGAGTACGAGCACAGATAGCACCGTCCGCTTATGGGATACAAGCACAGGGGAGCAAAAGAAAACCCTGGCAGCCTATAAAGACACCAACTGGCGGACATCGTTCTATACGGATGGATGGGCACTGGCAAGTAGATTTCAAGATGGGCGCGTTCACACTTACGGGCCCTTCAGAAAAAACGTTGAATTATGGGATTTAGTAACCGGGCAACGCCTGAAAATCCTCAAGGGGCATACGCGGAGGGTGGTTAGCGTTTTGTTCAGTACAGACGGGCAGACGCTTGCAAGCGCGGACGATAGTGGTATAGTGCTGCTATGGGACTTGACTGCCATACTTAACATGGCAAGTGAGGCACAACAGTGTCAGTGACCCCCTGCTAAAGCAGGAGGGTCTCCACACCGAAGAATGCTGATGAAGAAAGTACTACTTTTTATCTTTTTCGCCCTCGGTATCGTTTGGGTGTTTGTTATGGCGAGTCTCCTTCCGAGACGCAATCTGCCGGAGAACTCGCAGTGGGATCTACCGAGAAACGAGGACGCGCTACTCAATACAAGTGGAATCAATGATATCCAATATTCCCCAGATGGCACCCATTTAGCGGTTGCCAGTGCAATCGGTATATGGCTCTATAATCTGAACAGTGACGAAGCACCTGTACTGCTCACAACAGATACGGTCAATGTCTATAACGTGTCGTTCAGCCCGGATGGAAAAATGCTCGCAGGTGGACACGGAGAGGAACTCGTTCAAATTTGGGATGTTAATACCCGCATGTGTAAGAAAATTTTCATGGCAGATCATGGGCGAAATCTTCGCGTTCTGTTTAGCCGCGATGGAAAAACACTTGCAAGTTCGGGGCACCATGAGATCAACCTGTGGGATGTTGCCACAAGTACGCACAAGAAAACGTCCAATAGCTATGTACATTTTGCGAATAGGATGTTTATTAATGGCGATAGTGGCACACTTGCAAGTGTAGACAGCGGCGATACCATCGGGTTGTTGGATATTGTAACAAGGGAACAAAAGAAAGCCCTCAAAGGACATACAAGGAATGTTAAAAGTGTCGCATTCAGTCCTGATGGTCGCACGCTTGCAAGTGGGAGTTGGGACAGAACCGTCCGCCTCTGGGATGTTGCAACAGGAAAGCAGAAGAAAGTCCTCAAAGGACATCGGATGGGTATCAATAACATAGCGTTCAGTGCCAATGGACAGATGCTTGCCACCGCAAGTAGAGACAATACCGTCCGTTTATGGGATACTATCACAGGGAAGCACAAGAAAACACTCAAGGGACATACTGCTGAGGTCAGTGGTGCCGCTTTCAGTCCTGATGGACAGACAGTTGTAAGTTGGAGTAACGATCAGACTGTCCGTTTGTGGAATGTTAACAATGGTAGATTCAAAACAGCACTCAAAGTCCCAAAATTTTAAGTTATTTCACATTGGTGATTTTAGGAATACACTGCCTCCAGATTCAGAATCCAGATGGGATGTTCAGTAATGACTTCATTTTCCACGTCACTGAAGAAAAGATGGTTGTGAATTGAATGGATTCTCACATTTTATAGTGAAGCCCATAAATAAGTGGACATCTTTGTAGCCTAAACTTTTAGTTTGTGCCAGTCTGAATGCCTGTTATAGGGATTCAGACTGTTTGAGAGTGCCCAATTAATTATAAGTTTTACTATATAAACGCCGCTAATGCAATATAATTTTTTAGAAATGGTATAATCACAGACATTTACTGTAATAGGAGTCTGGGGCAATGAAAATTATCTCATCTTTCACTCTCTTGATACTACTCATCCTCTCAACGCTGTACTTACCGAGCAGTTCTGCCCAAGATTATAATACACAGTGGAATTTACCCGAAGGTGCCAAAGTCCGCATTGGCAGAGGGGGAATAACTGAAATCACATATTCACCGGATGGTACACAACTCGCTGTTGCCACTTCTATTGGTATTTGGGTCTACAATATGAGTACTCATCAAGGGTTTCCGCTAACCATGGAAATCGGTTGGGTTCGAGGTGTCAAGTTCAGTCCAGATGGTGAGACGTTGGCAAGTATTACTGACCGTGGAATCCAGTTATGGAACTTTGCCACGGGGAAACACAAGTTTACACTGACTGGACATATTGAAGGTCCCACTGATGTCGCGTTCAGTCCAAATGGGCGGACCTTAGCAAGTGGTGGGACTTGGAAGGACAAAACTATCCGTCTGTGGGATGCTGCCACAGGCAGGCATAAGCTGACACTGACTGGGCATGAAGGCAGTATCAGTGGTATCGCATTCAGTCCGGATGGGAAAACACTAATCACCAGCGAAAGTTACCCTACCAAGGTTATCCGCCTATGGGATGTTATTAAAGGTAGACATAAACGAACACTCAAAGGGCATAAAGATTCTGTATATAGTCTCGCGTTGAGTTCAGATGGAAGGATATTGGCGAGTGGGTCTAAAGACAGGACCATCCAGCTGTGGGATCCGTCAGACAGTAACATCCGGCTGTGGGATGCTGTTCGAGGTAGACATAAACGGACACTCAAAGGGCATACAGGTCAGGTCAACACCCTCGCGTTCAGTCCAGATGGCAAAACACTTGTTAGTGGAAGTGATGGTTTCTCGGGGGAAGATACCACCATTTGCCTGTGGGATGTAGTAACAGGAAAACAGAAGGGGAGCCTTATAGGACAAGGTGGGGTTAGAAGTCTCTCATTTAGCCCAGATGGGAGAACGTTTGCAAGTGCCGGTGCGGATGGGAATATCCTTTTATGGGATGCATTGATGGCAAGTCACAAGGGAACGATCGTAGGCCACATGGATGCGAGCAAAAGCGTTGCCTTTAGCCCAGACGGGTTAACACTTGCGACGAGTGGTGGGTGGGCTGACAACACGAATCGCCTATGGGATGCCGGGACGGGAGCACAGAAAGGAGCCCTAACAGGACATACGGATGTGGTTTGGAGCCTCTCGTTTAGTCCGGATGGAGGCATGCTTGCCAGTGGCAGTCGTGACAAAACTATTCGTTTGTGGGATGTCATAACAGGAGAGCCCAAGGGAACATTCGTAACCCATACAAGCAATATGAGCGTTGCGTTCAGTCCAGATGGTAGGACGCTTGCCAGTGGCAATTATGATAAAACTATTCGTCTGTGGAATGTCATAACGAGAGAATCCAAGGGAACACTCGTAGGGCATACGGACAGTATCGATAGCGTTGCGTTCAGTCCGGATGGTCGCACGCTTGCCAGTGGCAGTGATGACAAAACTATCCGTCTGTGGGATGTCATAACAGGAGAACATCAGCAAACACTTGATGGTCATCGGTCTAAGATTGCGAGCATCTCTTTTAGTCCTCGTGGGGATATACTCGCGAGTGCAAGTTGGAATGGTACAATATTTCTGTGGGATACTGAGACACTAACACTGAAGCAAACTCTCAAAGGGCATACATCCAAGGTTAACGGTATTGCGTTTAGTTTGGATGGGAATACGCTTGCGAGCGGAAGTAACGATGGTTGGGTGGTGTTATGGAGTGTAGAAACAGGGGAACTCAACAAGATGCTCATTGGACATACGGGTGGTATCAACGACATCTCGTTCAGTCCAGATGGACGGACACTGGCAAGTTGTAGTTGGGATAGTACAGTACTCCTATGGGATCTTACTCGCGCAAGTAGCATTACAGACAAGGTCAGATAGTTTGAACATCACCCACGTCACTCAAAAAAAAATGACCGCTAACTGAATCTATGATAAAATAACGAACGGTTGATAAAAACAAGTTCGTCATCTATTCACACATTACAGATTACAACTCTATATGTCGTCGCGAATTCTCAATTCACAACCCTCTCGTATAATAAAAGGAGATATGACGGATGAAAATCGTAATGGCGAATTTAATGCTTGCGTGTGTCAGTGTAATTGTCCTGAGCCTGATGTTTGTTGGTATCAGCAATGCTGAATTGGATTTGGAAACTGTTGCCGGGATGTGGCTCTTTGATGAGGGCAAGGGTAATACCACGGCGGATGCCTCTGAAAATGGCAATGATGGGAAACTTGAGAACAATCCGAAATGGATAAAGAACGGTAAATTCGGAGCCGCGCTTGAGTTTAATGGGAATGAGAGTAAAGGACATGTTGTCGTCGGAAATTTAGGCTTGTCTGGGGCGGTTACATTGATCTTGTGGGCGAAACCGAGTGATGTCGCCGATGATGATCGGTTAATATCGAATCTCAGTGGGCCAACAAATCCGGCTTTCGCAATTCGGTTTCAAAGTGGCGCAGTTGACATTTGGGGCAGGGCGTGGAAACCCGTCATCCCAAAATTTGATGAGAATAAATGGGGACACTATGCGTTTGTATTAGATGGCGAAGGAAACGCTACAGGCTATTACAATGGCAAAGAAGGTGACACAGTTGTCGATACTTATATTTTTACGGATATCGGTATCGGGGCGACTTTTTTGCATCAATGGGGACAATATTATTCCGGGGTCTTTGACGAGGTCGCGTTTTTCAGCGTTGCACTGACGGAAGCCGATATTAAAACCCTTATGACAAGAGGCCTCAAATCCGCACTATCAGTTTACCCTGCTGGTAAATTAACCACTACATGGGGAAATTTAAAAGTCAATCGGTAAGGAACAAACCAAGTGCCAAGCAACCTTCATCAGCGTTTCTCATCGGAAATAAAATCTGGTTTACTTAAGACACTCTTCGTCGTCATTGCAATAGCAGTAGGTCTTTCAGTTTCCTATGCAGAAAACCGTGTTGCGGGACATTGGGAGGGACAGATTGAGATTCCAGGTCAACCTATCCGCGTAAAGGTAGATCTCGCAATCAACGATAGTGACTGGAGTGGGACTATTGACATTCCGACCCAAGGTGCGAAGGGCTTACAGCTGACTGATATCCACGTCGTGGAAAAAGATGACAGTGTGCACGTTAAGTTCTCAATTCGCGGCATTCCGGGAAATCCAACCTTTGATGGAGAACTGAAAGATGGTGCTATTAGTGGTACATTCAGCCAAAGTGGTGCCACATTCGGATTCCGTCTCTCCCGTGATATTGTCGTTAAGAGTCCCGCAAGGCCGCAAGAACCGAAACCGCCGTTCCCTTATAAGAGTGAAGAGGTAACCTTCCAAAACGGCACAGTTAATCTCGCTGGTACTTTGACGTTACCACAAGGTGCCGGTCCGTTTCCGGCGGTACTGCTTATCTCTGGTAGCGGTCTGCAGGATCGAGACGAGACCTTGGTTGGACACAAACCGTTTTGGGTGCTCGCTGACCATCTGAGCCGTGCAGGCATCGCTGTCCTCCGTGTGGATGATCCCGGTATCGGTAAGTCAACGCCGCATCCGAAACCGCCAACGACAGCAGACTTCGCAACGGATGTGGAAGCAGGTGTGGCATTCCTTAAGCAGGATGATCGGATCGGTCCTGTCGGGTTGATCGGTCACAGCGAAGGCGGTCTCATCGCAGCCATCGTCGCCAGTCGCAGCAAGGATGTCGGTTTCATCGTGCTAATGGCAGGTCCCGGTGTCCCTGGTGCCGAATTGTTGCGTAAACAGAACGAACGTATTTTTGATGCAGCGGGAATCGCAGGTGAGCGTAAACAGAATTTACTAACACTCCTTGATCAGTTGTTTACGATCTTGACTTCAGATGATATAACGGATAACGAACAGCGGCAAGCGGTTAAAGAAATTGTTAGTAAGCAGTTTGAAATTAATGGTGTTCCGCCAGCACAACAGGACGAAGCCCAGATACAGGCACTCGCGGAACAGTCACTTACCCCGTGGATGCGTTATTTCCTGACTTTCGATCCGCGGCCTGCCCTCGAGAAAATCCGAGTTCCTGTCCTCGCACTCAACGGTGAACTCGATGTGCAGGTTGACGCTGAGCAAAACCTCACGGCTATCGTTGCGGCACTTGAAAAAGGTGGAAATCAGAATGTCACTGTGCATCGCTTGCCGGACCACAACCACCTGTTTCAACGCGCGCGTACAGGTCTGATGAACGAGTACGGTGCTATTGAGGAGACACTCTCACCGAAAGTGCTTGACCTTATCCGAGACTGGATACTATCGGTGAGACGATAAAGTGCCGTTTTTAGTTTTTTAAGGATGGATGCTAAGACGCTTTTCAAGAATACGACATCTCCAAATAGAGATTACCGAAAAAAACGAGAATTCATGATAAAAAAAACGTTATTTTCCAATTTTTTGACACTCCTTATTCTTTTTTTCATGCTTCACCTACTGCCCAACACTTTCGCCCAAGACAACACACAGTGGGGAGTACCTGAGGGGGCAAGAGCCAGACTCGGTAGAGGTCAAACAGGTGAGATGCGGTATTCTCCCGACGGGACGCGTCTCGCGGTGGCAGGCATCGGTATTTGGCTCTACGATACCGCAACCTATCAAGAGATTAGCCTGCTCACCGGGCATAGCGCGGAAATCTTCAACATCGCGTTCAGTCCTGACGGAAAAACAATTGCGAGTGGGTGTTATGATGGGACTATCCGTTTATGGGATCTCGGCACAGGTACGCATAAGACAAGGCTCACAACGTATAAGGTTAGTGTCAATAGCGTGGC
Source organism: Candidatus Poribacteria bacterium (assembly GCA_003635195.1). GTDB lineage: Bacteria > Poribacteria > WGA-4E > WGA-4E > WGA-3G > WGA-3G. Next base: position 89,406 of record PYIY01000211.1, read on the forward strand.
ATTCAGCCCAGATGGACAGACACTCGCAAGTGGGAGCGACGATGGCACTGTCCGCCTCTGGGACGCACACACTGCAGAACAGAAGAAAACACTCACGGGACATACGGATAATGTCTACAGCGTGGCATTCAGCCCAGATGGACAGACACTCGCAAGTGGAAGCGACGACGACCTCGACACCATTCGCCTCTGGGACGCACACACCGGCGAACACAAGAAAACGCTCACGGGACATGCCGATGGGATTCTAAGTTTATCGTTCACGCCAGATGGGCGCACACTTGCCAGCGGGAGCTACGATAGAACTATCCACCTCTGGGATGTGCATACCGGCGAACACAAGAAAACACTCACGGGACATGCGGATAATGTTTGGAGCGTGGCATTCAACCCAGATGGGCGCACACTTGCCAGTGGAAGCGAAGACGGCACTGTCCGCCTCTGGGATGTGCATACCGGCGAACACAAGAAAACGCTCACGGGCCATATAGGAGGGGTCTATAACGTAGCATTCAGCCCAGATGGACAGACATTGGCCACTAGCGGTGGAAGAGAAGTCCGCCTCTGGGACGCACACACCGCAGAACATCAAAAAACGCTCACGGGATATACGGAACAAGTCTCAAGTGTAGCGTTCAGTCCGGATGGACAGACACTCGCAAGCGGAAGTGATCCTGGCGAGACCGTTGACTTTTGGGATGGAGACACGGGTGTTCACAAAAAAACGCTCACTGGAGATATAGGACGAGTTTTCAGTATAGCGTTCAGTCCCGATGGGCAAACGCTCGCCAGTGGGACAGGTAAAAATCCGCCCCACTTGTGGGACGTGCACACCGGCACGCATAAGCAGGCATTTGAAGGCCCCGCCCCGGTCTATTGCGTAGCGTTCAGTCCAGATGGAAAAACACTCGCCAGTGGGGGTTGGGAGGAGATCGGCCTCTGGGACACACACACCGGTGGGCGCAAGAAAATACTTGAAGGACACACGTCGTGGGTGAGAAGTTTGGCATTCAGCCCAGATGGACAGACACTCGCAAGCGGAAGCGACGACGATACGATTCGCTTCTGGGAGGCGCGCACTGGCAAGCTCACGAACATACTCATAGGACACGCAGACGGTGTCAAAAGTGTGGCGTTCAGTCCCGATGGGAAAACACTTGCCAGTGGAGGTGGGGACGGGACCCTCCGCCTCTGGAATGCAGACACCGGCACATCCAAAATAACCCCGACCGGACATACAGATTCGGTTAGTAGCGTGGCACTCAGTCCCGATGGAAAAATACTTGCCAGCGGAAGCAGAGACGGTAATATCCACCTCTGGGAGGCGGATACTGGTGAATACAAGAAAACGCTCACAGGACATACATTTTGGGTGACAAGCCTCGCCTTCAGTCCCAATGGAAAAACACTCGCCAGTGGGAGTTTGGACGGCACAGTGCTATTGTGGGAATTATTCCAGGCACCGCCACCAACGCCACGATGACAGTTTCCATTCAACTGATAACCTGAAATATAAGGAGAATCCGCTATGGAATACCAAGTCCTCATTACACTTTCTGTAGTCGTCGTACTGATGTTCGTCAGTGAATTCAGTATTACGGCAGCATCTGAACCCAAAGGATTGATTGGTCGTTGGGATTTTGACGATGGAACCGGGACTGATCTCTCTGGAAACGGCAATCACGCTGTGCTTGGTGGCACAACAATCTATTCTCTCGGTGAAGGACGTGCTTGCATCGAAGTGATGCGGAAAACAGAGCCGATGCGAATCCCTGTGCCTGAGAATTCCCCGCTTGCGATATCGCGCGGCACAATCTGCTTCTGGTTAAATTCGGGGTCGGATCGGTCCAATATCCTCGGATATAACAACGATGCAATCGAACTTAACAACTATCGTGGCTGTTTTCAGGTACGTTTCCGAGGTGAGAAGGATTTTGAGTACTGGGAAGGGATCCTTGACTACGATTGGCCGAAGTACGATATGCGCGAATGGGCATTTTATCCACATGTGAAAGCCTCCGTTGGGGACTCTGAGTGGCATCTGTTCGCGGTCGCTTACGATGACGAAGCGAAACAGATCGTCGGATGGCGTGATGGTGAGCAGATCGCAACAATCGATTTATCTACAGTGAACATGGAGCCGCTGCGCCGAGAGGGTTTAACCGAGATTCGGACCAGTGAAGACTTTACCGGCTATCTCGACGATCTCCGTATCTACAATAAACCCCTGACCGACGCTGAAATCCGTCAGATTTACGATGCGACCAAAGCCATCTATGCGGGAAGACGGGATACGAATCCTACCGATAAAGAGCGGAACACTTACAAATATCAAGAGGAAGACAGGACACTCTACAAGGCGTGGCTACAGTTCAATCCACCCGCGACTGCACAGCCGAACCAAGATGTGTTTAAAAATATTGTTGCTGAAGGCGAGAACTCAACTGTCCAGACGGCTGGCTCTGAATTGGCACAGGCGGCAGAATCCATGTTCGGTTTCAAGCCTTCTGTTTCTGAGACCGCCACTGTCGCTGGACCAAAGGTTATTCTCGGAACAGCCGAAACTTCCAGCTGGATCCGCGAGCGTGTTGAAGATCTACAACTGGATCGCATTGAAGATGATGGGTTCGTTATCAAGGCGATGGAAGGGACGGTTGTTGTCGCGGGCGGAATACCCGCAGGCGTTGTTTTTGGGGCATTCGATCTGATCCGTCGCATTCAAATCGGGCAAGACCCACTTGAACTCGATGTGCTCGAAAATCCGAAGGTGCCCATCCGTATGGTGGCACACTGGTCCTACTTCCGTGGACTTTTCGGCGATAGATGGCGAGGGGGTGGCAGAGACAACTCAATTTTCAGTTGGGAAGAGTTGCGCACCGGTGATACCAAACTCATCCGCGATTGGGTGCGTATGCTGGCATCGTGTGGTTGGAATGCACTCTGTCCGAGTGAAATTAACTGGCATTACCGGAACAACTTTCTGGAACACCTTGACGAGGTTGAGAAACTTGGCGACATCTGCCGAGACTACGGTATCAAACTCTATTGGAGCCCGAATTACCTCCTTGCACTCGACCCAAAAACCGCAGACGCGCTCTATGAAAGGGTCCCCGACTTCGGCGGATACCTGATGAAACTCGGTTCAGAGAAACAGAACGGCGATCCGCGTCCGCCGATGGCGAACCGCATTGCGGACACACTGAAACCTTATGGTGGAATGGTGCTCGTACGCGGTTTCGTTTATGGCAACCTTCGATATACACCGGAACCCTATCGGAACCTGATTCCCTACGATCTGTTCGCACACGAAGACGGCAATTTTCGGGACAACGTCATTATAACTCCGAAAGGCAGCCCTCTGGATTGGGATCTGTGGGCACCAATTCCTGCCCTTGATGGCGCAATGCAGAAAAACCTATCCGGGAGTGAACTGGTTATTGATAAAAGCTGGCCCGTCTCTTGGGTCAAGAAATGGAAGTGGTGGTTTGAACAGGATACTTATCGCAACGGACCGGGAAGTTTGAACAAATTCAGCATAGATTGCATCATGGGTGTGTCTATGATATCACCTGCACCCGCATGGACAAAATCTCCATTGAACGCTGTGAATTATTATGGGTTAGGACGACTCAATTGGAATCCAGACTTAACAGTGGATGAAATCTACACAGAATGGATTCAACAGACGTTCGGTGATGATCCAGAGGTCCTTAGAACGATCAAGACCATTCTGATGATGCTTGAGGAAGTGACGCGTAAGACCTATAACTACCGTGGGTATCGCGGCATCTGGCTTGACTCCAGCGACCCCGGTATGGCACAAGTCAAGACCCCCTATGTCGTTAATAGGGAAGGGGCAGGCACTATAACACCCGCATTGCGTGAGCGCGTGTTAGCGCAGTACGCACCAGGGCTGCGCGAGATATATGGTGATCCGTTGCGCGGGGAAGCACATCTCACTGCCTTCCATTTCACAGCACACGACCAACGTCTCTCTATCGGCAGAACCCTCATACAGGACATCTACGCTAACATGGAAGAAGGCGTTGAAATGGCTGTGCAAGCGGCAGAACTCTGGAAAACGCTTGAAGGTAAAGTAGATTCACACAGATATGAATACACCCTAAAAACCCTTGTAGATTATGCCGCGTCCGTACGCAGTATGACCCTTAAGAAATGGGTGACGAACTTTGAAGCACATACCGGCAGAACCCGCGAGGACACACTCGCAGGACTCACGCAAGAGGCACTTGCGGAAGTCGGCACATATAACGTGCGGCATTTCGGTGCTGTTGCCGATGGCGAATCCAACGATGCAGACGCGATCAACCAAGCCATCGCCACCTGTAACGCTGCTGGCGGTGGCACCGTTTTTGTGCCATCTGGGGTTTATGCAACTGGAAACCCCATTCACCTGAAAAGCAATGTTACGCTTGCTATTGACGCAGGGGCGACACTCAAGGCTTTGCCTGATACGAATGCCGCGCTGCTTGTCGGAGAAAACCTTGAAAACGTGAACATCTACGGTCCTGGCACCCTCGATGGAAGAGGGAACAACGGTATTACGCTGCAACACTGCCAGAACGTTGAAATCCGAAACTTGAACGTCTATAACGGTGATGATGCTGCCGTTCTTACGAAGAGATGCGACGGTGTACTGATAGATAACGTCAATATCCGAACCGATCAAGATGGACTCAACCTCTCCGAATGCCGTAACGTAGCGGTTAGCGACTGTCGCATTGACGCGGTGGATCGCGAGTACGGGAGACCTATCGGCGGTGGTGCCGCAATAAAATTTGATGGCGAAGTCTCCTCGTCTGACAACATCGCTATTCAAAATTGTTTTCTTGTTAGTGGGGCAGATGCGCTTGAGGCTAGTCCAGAAACAGTGGATAATTCCGGAAATATCCGTTTTGAAAGCACAGTGGAACGCGCGTATGGCATTTGGGACGACCAATAGATATTAGACATTCATACTATAGATATAGCACCCCTACGGGGTGGCAAGAGCGTCTGAAAAACCTTATGGGAACGTTGAAAATTTGTGAGTCGCAATTTGGATTACATATTATGCTAAATTGACACTTATGGTGCGATTCGGAAACCGAACCATAGGTGTCAATTTAAGAAAAAATAACCGCCTTGGACCCCAGGCCCGGTAGATGCGGTTTGAAACCGCATCGGGTTCTCCGCGAAAACCTTCAGTGCCAGCGTTACCAAACATGGGCTCCGCTAAATAAAAAATCACGAGCCGGTTGGAATAAGTCCGGTTCGGTTTCAAACCGAACCTACCGGGCCGGGGGAAAAGGCACTAAATTGACACCTATGGTGCGATTCGGAAACCGCACCTACCGGGGGAAACCGAAAGTGTGTATTTACTTTTCAAATTTACTATAATTCTACTATAGTTTGGACAATTTTAAAAATTAAGGTGCGCGAAAGCAGAAAAAGAGGTATCCTTTCATAAAACATACCAAAGTTTTGAAAGGAACGTAAAAAATGGACCTCCTTTTCTGCTTAGGAGATATTCTATCGGATTTTCGGCATTTATTCAATCAACAAAACTTCGCCCTTTTCCAAGCGTTTATCTTCGGATTCATCGCCAATAGAGGACGTGGGACACTGACGGATCTCTATCAATGTAGTGGTTCAGGGACGAAGTATTGGTCATTTCCGAAGTTCCTTTCCCGGGGGCAATGGAACGCCGATGCTGTCGCGGCAGTTCTCATCAAACGGATTCAACGCGACTTTAGGAGTTGGGTTTATGTCTATGATGAAACCAAAGCACTGAAGACAGGCATAGCACAATGGGGGTTGCATTTTTTCCGCAACTTCAGTTATCAAAAGCGTCGTGTGAATCAATCGAAGTTTCACTACGGACACGAGTTTGGTGCGTTAGGTTTACTTTGTCAGACCCCCACATGCTGGCTGCTTTTTCCTGTCTGGGTGAAACTCATTGCGCCACAGACGATCCGTGATAAAAGTTTTGCTGTGTTGAAGCGTATCTGTTCAAAGATCCCTCGGGGACTTATCATCTTTGATCGTGGCTTCGCATGGCGAAAAGTGTTTACAATGGCGTTGGGTTTCGGACATCATATCTTATGTCGTGCGAAATCTAATGCTGTTTTCTATCGTTTACCAAAGCAACCCAAACACCCGCAACGCGGGCGACCTCGGAAATACGGAGACCGTCTGGATATCCGCCGACTCCGATATAAGGATGTAGATATAAACGCAAAAAGTTATTCGATTGCCTCAAAGGTCGTGCGGACGCGGATGTGTGATGCCGATGTCCGACTCGTCGTCATCCGCACCCGTCCGAAAGTCTCAAAACCGTATCGGTATTTCTGCGTCTTTACAACGGATTTGACGCTTGAGATCCCGAAGATTATCGAGTATTATCAACAAAGGTGGCAGATAGAAACTGCCTTTCGAGATGTCAAACAGCACTTCGGCTTTGATGCTTATCGCAGCAAATCTCGCAAGAGCATCAATCGGTTCGTCCAGCTGAGTTTCGTCGCAGCGAGTCTCACGAAGTTGTTATTCACAACACCCAACGCACCGCAGAAAGCGATCAGTGTTGAGAAAGTCTGTCAACACCTCGGCATTCATTGGTATCGCCCCGAGAAACTCACACAAGGCTTGCGAGTGGCTTATCTCCGCTCGCAAATGGCGGTGTCGTCATTTTTTGCCAAGTTCAATGAAAAAACAAACTCGCAGAATATTCAGGTCAGTTTTCAAGACGATACACCCCTGCCTTTCGACGAGGCAGCATAAGTTTACAATATTGTCCAAACTTTAGTATAATTCTAAACTTTACTATAAATTGACACCTAAAACTTTACTATAAATTGACACCTATAGGACAACCACCAGAGACTGAACACCCGCCAGAAAACGGAAACAGACCCGCCAACAGCACACACATCTCGACCCACATCAGAAGATAGATAAAACTCATAGCAAAATCCCACCACCCTTGAAAATTCAACCCAAATGCGGGACGAATTGTCCAAAACTTAGTA
>PYIY01000212.1 GCA_003635195.1 Candidatus Poribacteria bacterium
CATGCAAAGGCATTGAAGGCAGAGAAGCGGGGTGGGTGAAACACCCGCATCGGTATGCGAGACGGACGGTTCAAGTCGCTGTAAGAACACCGAAAAAAGATGGCACTTGGAGTTATGCGGTGTTGGTTTCAACCCACACGACTGCTTCTCTTGAAGACCTCGTGCGTGAATATGACCAACGCAGTGGAGCCCCGGAGAGCTCCTTCTGCCAAGATTATCAGGCACTGTCTTTACGAAAATACCGGAAGGCAGGATTGATCGCACAGCAAGTTTTGCTTTTACTCGCTGAACTCGCCCATAACTTGATGATTTGGATGAAAGACTGGTTCATAGAGGCGGTGGAGACCCCTAAAGATGCTTCCGAGAAAACCGAAAACGCACACCGAAAGGCGACGGAGATGCTGAAAAGCCGAGGCCTGAAACGGTTGAGGAGAGACTTCTTGGCACTCCCAGGAAAAGTCTGCTTTGAGGGAAACCAGAAGGTCGTTGGCATACGCATCAACCCTTTATATCCTATGATAACACACGTTTCCACTGCCTGCAAAGCACTTTTCCAACAATATGAAATGTTGGTACTATTGGACAAAACATAGGTAGTTTGGAGAAATGGCAGAATTATATAATTTGCCCAATCCTGTTTGAAATTATGATTTTGAGTACACCTTTTACCTTGAGGGCTTGGTCTCAGACCTATCTAATGTTTTTGAAACTATATCTTATCTACATCGCGGTTTTCCTTTTTCTAAGGCTCTATATTGATAACCTGGATAGTATGGTCCTGGATAAAGAGATAGATATCGCGGACTTAGAGGCGGGTATGGTTTCGGCTGAACAGATTGTTAAGGAAGAGAGAGATGGCGAAGTCGTTTATCAGAAGACAGGGTTTTCCCTACCGAATGTCTTGAACGAAAATGTGGTGCTAAGTACCCTTTCTCACGCGTTGTCGAAAGAGAAGATTGTTGAACTAAAGCAGTTAGCACAGGACGGATACTTTCAGGCGTTTGAAAACAAGATTAAGATTCAGCAATCGCTCTGTTTTGCACCGATTATCTTGCTGGGCGTTATTTTAACGGTTTTCTGTCAGGGACCGTTCTTCTTGGTATTTCAATAATGGTTTAACTGTCCCATTTATAGTGAAGCCCATAAATAAATGAACATCTTTGTAGCATAAACTTTTAGTTTGGGTTTCCAGTCTGAATGCCTGTTATAGGGATTCAGACTGTTTGAGAGTGCTCAATTAACTATAGGTTTTACTATAAAAATCTACGAAAGGAGTTGCAATGGCAAAGTCAAGAATATTTTACGTGGTCACACTCAGGTCGAACGTTAAAAAGAAAGATGTGAAGAAATTTATGGAAAAAGAGTGGCTACCTGCAATACGGGGTATTCCGGGCTGTTTAGCAGTTGAATTCTTGGAGACTTACCAAGATCGGGCGGGTTATTGTGTTTCAGAACTCTGGGAAAGTCAAGAGGTTCATCTAAAAAGGACGGATGAATTTTGGGGTGGGGACGGCAAAGCACTCATGAAAAAGATGGGAAATTATGCCAATCTTGAAACCATATGGAATTGCACTGTTTTAGATGTTTAGTTAACACAACTTTGGGCATTGGGAGGTGAATCGCTGTGGCTGGTAAACGCAGTCAATCTGGCAGTCTGATTCGGGATGACTTTACAAGTGGGACGGTTGGTATGAATACGCGGTTCTATGCTCAGGCTCCGACACGCATTGATCTCGCAGGCGGTTGGACGGACCTTATCCCTTTCGCGATGGAAAGGGATGGGTTTGTGCTAAACGCGGCGATTAATCTCTATGCGTCGGCGACATTAACACCTCAAGAAGAAAAGGTTGTTACCTTCCAGAGTGCTGACGCTCAGCAGCGATTTTGTCTGCAATCGGCTCCGTCCGCTATCAACGGACTCAGTTTACCAGAAGCGATTATTTTAACGGTGCGTCCCGGAAGTGGATATCGACTTGCGCTTGATAGCCGGGCTCCAAAAGGCGGTGGTTTGGGGGGTTCGGGTGCAGTAGGCGTTGTCTTGGTGAGTCTACTGCATACGTTTGCCGGTAAGCAATTGAAATCGCACCAAATCGTTGACATCGCCAATCAAATTGAACGAGAAACTGGAATCCCTTGCGGGAAACAAGACCATTACGCGAGTGTTTTGGGCGGTTTGAACTTTTTGCGATGTCAGGGTGAGTCGGTTGTGGTCACGCGGCTTGATCTGGATAGTGAGGTGGTGCAGCGGTTGCAGCAGTCGTTGCTTTTGGTCTACACCGGTGAGTCCCATTTTTCGGGGGAGATTCTTCAAAATGTGGTTGATGCTTATAAATCTGGGAATCGGCGGACCCACGAGGCACTCTCCGCCTTACGTCGCATTGCGCAAGAGATGAAAGTGGCTCTGTGTCAAGGCGACTTATCCTGCTTCGGATATCTGTTGGCTGAAAATTGGCGTTATCAGCAACAACTCGATCCGTCGGTGACATCCGAGCGGATTGAACATCTGTTTGAGATTGCCGAACACAACGGCAGCCTCGGTGGGAAGGCGTGTGGCGCAGGCGGTGGCGGGTGTTTGGTATTCTATTGCCCTCAAGATCGACAGAACAGGGTTGCAGAGGCACTTCTGGCGGTTGGGGCACCCTCCATACGTTTCAGTTTCGACTTTAAGGGACTCTTGGTTCAATCTTATGAGGGGAGCATCCCGTCTTTTTAGGTTTTATGTTGCGCCGAAACGGCGTGGTATGTTTCACATCTTGCTTGCGGAAAATAAATAGTTGGTAAATCATTAATTTTGACAATTTTGCTGTAATTTTTAGAAAAACACAGATTTTCATTTTTTGTCATATTTTGCACGAAAACGCCTTAAAAAAATGGTCTTTAATAAATTGTAAAAGTACAATCGGGTTGAAATTTAAAGTTACGCGTCAATGGATATTATGAAGGAAAATGACCAAAAAATGGTGCACCGATATAAACTTATAGAATTCCAAGAAAACGCTTATTTAGCAGATTTAGATTATCATCGGCTTTTGCCTGTTGACGGATTGGTTCAAGATGTATTTGAACGCATTGAATCGGATACTGAAGAGGTCATTTCTGACTTAGCAGACAAGTATACCGAATCTGAGATCCGCAATTGTCTCCATTACCTTCATTGGCCTCAGGTACAAAGTTTTTCAAGAACTTTGGAGGCACCTCCCTTAAAAATCTTCGCGCCGAGAATGCACTCAACCCATGGAGAATTGAGATGGAACACTTTGGGTGCCTCTGTCGCTCATACTGAATTGCTTAAAGCATTGTCCAAGTATGCCACAATTCATGTAACTCAGGAATTTGAGGAGATGGATAATATGGTCCTGACACCTCTCAATATTCATGAGAAATCGTCTGTTTATAGGATTATCAAGGAAAATTATGACGGTGTTTTATTGTGGTATCTTGATGAATTTGAGATGATGTCCTTACTCAATTATCTACACGTTCCCGTTGTATTGCCTGTTTACACAGCACGTGGGGATAATGGACGAATCATCAATGGCATGCTGCGCTGGTATGCTTCAATGCGGAACTTTGATGCTTTCATGACACTCAGTCAACCTACCATTGATTTGTATTCGACATTCATTCATAACCCCTCATTGTTTCACATCGTTCCTTGTGGCGTAGATACCGAATTTTTTCAACCCGAAGATAAGGGACAGGCAAAACAGAAGGTTGCGGAATTATTGGATAGACCTGAAATTGCAGGGAAGCCGATTGTTGGATATATATCGAGGTTTCAGATCGAAAAAGGTGCGGGTGTTTTTATGGATGTCGCTCGGTTAATGCCGGAGGTCCTCTTTTTGGCAGCGGGTCCGATAGAAGAAAGCCGTCACTACGATTTTCCAGAGAATTTTCTTCACGTTGGAAGGCGGCCGCGAGAGGAGTTACCTATTCTCTATAATGCCTTTGATGTGTTCTGTTTCCCGAGTATCGCTTGTTCTGAGGAATTTGGGTTGGTGGCACTTGAGGCGATGGCGTGTGGGACTGTGCCTGTTGTATCGAGTTATGATGGTCCGAAATATGTCGTCAAAGATGCGGGTGTCGTTGTGCCTGCAATGCTCTATGATCGCGATATGACAAGCCTCGGGGGCGGGATTTTGGCTGAGGATTTCGCCCAAGCGATTGCGAAACTGTTACAGGACGATGTCCGTAGACACAAACTTGCCGAGAAAGCGAGACAACGCGCACTTGAACTCACATGGGATAACAGTGCCAAATGTCTCTTACAGGTTTTTCAAAATCTTAATCTGAAGAAACGTCTCGCTAGGCAGAGGTCTCACATGCCGATAGGTTTCGGTCTCAACGAAAATATAGATGGGTCTACTCAGCCGAAGGCAATGATTATCAATGCCATACGTGAAAATAATATGCCACTAATAGGGACACTATACGATATATCCGTAGCAGAAGGGGTTGCCCTATCACTACTACAGAGTCATAGTATGCACGAGATTGAGGTGGTTCTCTCTGAATTGTTGGAAGATGACGATGCAGTTAAAGAACATCTCGATCGCTTGAGGGGATTCATGAGGGCATTGTTCTGATAGAAGTTTTGAGGAAAATATATGATTCGGTTTCCTATTAATTTAAAAGCACATAAAAGGTTCAATGATTCCGGACGCGCCTTTGTTGCTGACATAGATGCTGGCTGTGTCTTTGAAGTAAATGACATGATCTCGGATATTCTTGATATGTGCGAAGGTTCCACGACGGCGCAAGTGAAGGAAGTATTGAGATCGAAATATCAAGAATTTGAAATTAACCAAGTTTTTGGTTACCTGTTTCAGCTGCAAATGGCAGGGATATTATTTGATCAGACATCGGTGATAAATCAGGAACGTGTAGCATTCTCAGAGCAGATTGTTGTTTCGCCGAGTTTTCTGAGTCGACTTGATCAGAAGCCGTTTCTTACGCGAGTCGCTTACCATCTTATGTTCAGGGCACTCTCGCGGGGGTTAGAGGTGTTTATACCAATTACCAATACAGAAGGTCTCCCGACAAACTTTGACTGGGAAGGTGTCACACCGTTAGAGATACCGAGTGAGGCTGGACAGAATTTGATCAGATACTATCCAGAGAAATGTCATGGCATGTTAAGTTTGCCGCACGCTACCGGGCATGATGTCTCATTAGCATACTCATCTCGGATTCCAACAATATTTTATGTATCCAGTGCCGAACCGGATAGGCAATTGATTTTGGATAAATTCTTTCTCCTTCGCGATTGTGATTTGTTATGTGTCGATTCTTGGTGGCTGAAAGATTACTTGTCCGATTTCGGCCCTGACACAGAGAAAGTCGTGGTGTTACCTGTAGGTGTTGAAGGGGACGTTTATACGTCAAAAGATGCTCAGGAGTCCAAGTTAACGCTTGCTGGAGCGTTTCAAAGTGAACGTATGAAATCCGATCCGCTGATACTTTTGTTTTTACCCAATGCGAGTTATGAAAATCGGAATTTAATTCATCTGCTTGCCCGTACTCATCCGGAGTTCCTATTTATCGTTGTCGGAGGTATGAATCATTCCCAACTCGGTCGTCACTATGAAAATGTTGAATACTTTCAAGTTGAAGACATCACTGATTATCAGGCACTGCCGGTTATTTTGAGTGCTGCGGACCTGGGATATTACGCCGCTGTCCCGGGTGCCAATGCGTTTTATCTCTCAAGTGCTTTATATTGTGGGGTGCCCTTGATTATTTCTGGGAAGCATGACAACAGCACGCTGGAGAATTTAGGTGCATATATCCAAATCGCCGCCAATACCGCGCCTGCTGAAACTGCTGAAATCGTCTCAAAATCTCTCGTATCACTGCTGGCAGATCAATCTTTGCTGGCACACTACAGAGATTTGGCAATTCGTAAGGGAAGAAGTTTCACGTGGGAATCTGTGGCGAAAACTATCAAAAACCATTTCATCTCTCTTCAGGAGCAATTACCGCAAACAGAATCCACATTGGCGAATTATCCCTCTTTTTTTCAGTATCATTATGACACAGTCCAAGGGAAGACGATTCCAGCTGCGTATGAAAGACCTGCTCTTACCCGGGAGGATGTGAACATAGCCATTGCGAAAGAACTAATACAGACGCATTCAACCAATCAGGTTTCTGTTGTTCTTGAACGTATCTGTGAAGATTCAAGCATTGCAGCGGATATACGCAAATATCTATCTATAGAAAGGATGCACGATGAGTAAATACGATATTTTATTGACAATGATCACTGTCGGTTTTTGTATCTGGGCGACCTATACCGATATGAGAACCGGTAAAATTAAAAACGCCTGCTCAATCGGTTTGTTGTATGCGGGTGTGATTTCTCAATTGATGTTGCTCCTCTTGGGGAAAACAATCATTAGCACGAGTCTATCTGTTTTTATCATGGGCGGGCTAATCGCCTTCGGAAGCTATTGGTTGGGTATCCTTGCCCCTGGAGATGCCAAACTCTATTGGGGGATTGTTTTGATATTGCCACCCTCTGTTTGGGGTCGAAATTTTTCCGCTATTCCGAACCCTGCCTTGATTATCTTGGTGAATATGTTCATTGTCTATTTGGTTTATAGTATCGTCCATACAACGGTCAAGTATTTCACGTTACATAAAACGTTTCCACTTCCCAGGGAGTTTCCCATTAAAGAATTCGTCCAACAACTTCCAGAAAATCTATTATCCTTACTCCGTTTTTTGGCGATTTTACTCTGTGTCGAATTCTTCGCATATCAATCGCAAAGTCGATTCACTTTTTTTCATCTGGTGCTGGCAGTTATTTTGTCATACACGCTTGACTGTGTCGCGAAAAAATTCCAGATCAAGGCGTATATCTCTTATCCGGTATACTTCGTTCCTGCTGTTGTTATTTTCGTATCAAATCCAGTTCTTCTATTGGCGTATTGGAAAAAGTTTCTATTTTTTGCAGTGGTCTATCGTTTAGTTCTACCTATCATTAGTACTTGTATGCTTAATTTGGATATGTCGTGCCTCAGTACATTGGTGCCAATTAAGGATCTTCAACCGGGTATGATTCCAGCGGAGAAGATCATCGGAACTGAGACGGATGAAGGGACTACCTATAGGAAAGAGCCTGCGGTTGTTTCAGATTCCTTTGATAAAAATGTGCTTGTTTCACCTGTCCCGGAAGGGTTGTCTGATGAAGATGTGCAAGAACTCAAGGAATTGGCAGAATCGGGGAGTTTTGAAGCATTCGGCGGAACATTGGCAATTCAACATTCGGTGCATTTTGCGCCAATAATTTTAACGGGAACACTTCTAACAATTCTTAGTGGGGGCGTATTTTATGCCCCGATAATTTAAGAGCATTCTCAGATTTTCAGTTTTAAAGATTCCTGTCTATCCACTCATGGATAGGCGGAAAATCAAAAGAGAAAGGAGGTGATATTGATATGCAAACTCACTTACACACACAGGTGAACCGTAAAGTTTCTCGCTTTATCATGGGTGAAGAAGGTAAAGTCGGAAGCCAAAGCGCATTTACCGCCGCAGCCTTCATCGGCGCAACATCGTTGGCAGGCATGCTTCTCAGTGCCCCCGATGCTGCAGCAGATAATAACTGTGGCGATCAGGGAGCCAACTGTACCTATGACGATCCTTGGTGCTGTTTCTGTTGGGATGCAGAAGCTAATCAAGGCTATGACAACTGTATCCAGGACAAATACCTATGCAAGAGTGGTGATGAAGCACCATCCGGCCCTGGATTTTCCTGTTGGAATGTTGTTCATTAAAGTTCAAGCACTGCTGGAGCAGATCAAATTAAGAATGTGCTACCAGAATGTTCTGGTAGATTGATTCGATCTGAGATCAAAGTAGTATTTGAAGTTATAAGCCAAATGGCGGATAAAGAGATAAAGGGACATTTTTATTATTTCTCTACCATTTCTTTATCTCTTTATCTTCAATTTTATGCCAAGTTAATAGTGAATCTGTTGTTTTTCAGAGTATTGGGTAATTTTTAATGCGTCAAAATGCAGGAATGAATTCTTAAAGAAATGGGAGTTTCGAGAATCTTGGGGAATACATCACGGGACGTAACCTCGGTGTTATCTTGAAAAGAAACATTCAGGAGGTGTAAAAGATGAGATGGAAATTTGCCTATATCATGTTGAGATCTGTAATGTCGTTAGCGTGCTGCTTACTTGTGGTAGACGTTTGTGGACAAGCATCTGATATTACACATGTTGCCTTTACTTCCCGGCGAACGGGGAATAGTGATATTTACATCATGGATATAGATGGAAAAAATATCCAGAACCTAACAAACCATCCAGCAGCGGACTTTTCTCCAATGTTCTCACCCAACGGACGATAGATGGCTTATGTTTCTAACCAAAGTATCTATCTGATGAATTCAAGGACAAAAGAGCGGCACTGGCTAACAGAGGGTAATGCACCTGACTGGTCTCCAGACGGTGAATCCATTGTCTTTGCCTCCAAGCGAGCAGGTAAGTCTAACATCTACAAAACGGATACCAACGGCGAAGAGGTTCAACAACTGACAAACGAAGCGAGTAGCGGCAGCCCGTCGTGGTCGCCGGATAGTCAGTGGATTGCTTTCAGTTCCAGGCAAGATGGGGAGCTATTTTCGTCAATCTACGTGATGACTGCTGATGGGAGAAGGCAACGGAGATTGGCACGCGGAACAGATCCTGTATGGTCCCCAGATGGTAAACAGATTGCCTATATTTTAAATATTGCGGGGAGTGGCGTTTATATTATGAATACAGAAGGCCAAAACAGCCGGCGAGTGACACCGGAGAATATATGGGTTGATAACCCTGTGTGGTCGTCGGATGGTCAGTGGATTGCCTATGAGGCGGAAATTGAGAATCCGTGGGGTAACCCGAACCGAGATTCAAATATCTATCTCATCAGTCCCATTGATGGCAAACCTCGCCGATTAACGGATCATCCTGCGATGGATACTTATCCTGCGTGGGTACCAGCGGGTTTTCTATCAGTTTCTCCGGATGCGAATACACAAACGACGTTGTGGGGCAAACTGAAGCAGTCTGCCCGTGACTAAGTTCCGTGAAGTTTTAGTCTCCATAATTTGGCAACCTTTTAGTGGGAACGTCTTAAACCGCCAACTGAAAACTGAACGAGGTGTGCCCATTAGGATTGTGGAGATTTCTGTCTATCCATTCAGTGGTAGGTGGAAAATCGAAAGGGAAAGGAGGTGATATTGAGATGCGAAGTCATTTACACGCACAGCTGAACCGTAAAGTTTCTCACTTTATCGTGGGTGAAGAGGGTAAAGTGGGGAGCCGAAGTGCGTTTACCGCCGCAGCCTTTGTTGGTGCGACATCCTTAGCAGGCATGCTCCTCGGCTCCCCTAACGTAGATGCAGAGGGAAATGGATGGTGTGGAATCAACTGTGCCGACAACGAGTGGTGTTGTGGATGTTGGAGTGAGTACTTAAACGAGCCGTATGAAGGTTGTATCCAGGGCACGTATAAATGCTCAGACTTTGAGATAGTTTCCCCAGGTATCTCTTGCTGGACAAAGCCGTAATATTGGGGTTTGCAGCATGGTAAATGCTCAGGTTGTTAATCACCTCTTTGAAAAAGACTGGATGTTTACTGTGCTTGCGTAAGTTGGGAGATGTAGGGATGATGGAGGTTATAGTTTCTATTTATTTTTTGTCTCTGTCAACGCCTCATCTCCCTTATTACAAAAAGTTGTTATCATTTAGGTATGCTAATGTCGGAGAATACTTGTTTACTATATCTTGGGACAAAATAGGTCTTTCCTGTCTGGCAATCTGTTTATCGATTTTCCGAGTAGAAAAAGTGATAAAACCATTTCTGAATGATATACGTGGAGGGTATAAAAATGAAACGGCAACTGACTTATATCATGTTTGGAACGACACTGCTTTTGGGGCACTTCCTGTTTGCGGTAAACCTATATGTATACGCGTCCGATGTTCCGGGCATTGCCTTTAGTTCCAATCGGAGTGGAAATTATGACATCTACATCATGGATATAAATGGCAAGAATCTCCAGCAACTGACAGACCACCCAGCGGATGAGTTTGATCTCACGTTTTCGCCGGACGGACAGCGGATGGCTTATGTTTCTAATCGGGATGGCAATCTGGAAATCTATGTAATGTATCTTCCTACGAAAGTATCCCACCGGTTGACGAACCATCCAGGACGTGACGATAATCCCGTATGGTCTCCAGACGGACGATGGATTGCGTTTGACTCCAATAGAGCAGGGACGTTTGATATCTACAAGCTTGAACCCAGTGGCGAGAATCTCCAACGGTTGACGCACGAGAGAGATAACAACTACAACCCGGCTTGGTCGCCTGATGGCCAATCCATTGTTTTTGCTGCAAAGTGGGCAAAGAATGTTGACATTTATGTGATGAATGCTGATGGTGGCAACCTCAAACGTCTGACAAACGAACCACAGGCGGACAATGTCCCGGCATGGTCTCCGGATGGGAAACAGATCGCCTTTAGTACTGCGCTTGTGGGAAATAGGGACATCTATATTATGAATGCGAATGGCGGAAATGTCCGTCGATTGACACACCACCCGGCGGTGGATTGGTCTCCAGTCTGGAGCCCTGATGGACAATCGGTTGTGTTCTATTCCAAGTTGGAGGCAAATTATGACATCTATCTCATAGATGTGGAGGGAGACAATCGCGTTATAGACAAGCGCCACCGATTGACAGACCATCTGGCGAAGGATAGGAATCCGAAGTGGGTACCTGCCGGTTATCTCTCTGTTTCCCCGACTGTGGAGACACAAACAACACTCTGGGGCAGGTTGAAGCAATCTGTCAGGGACTAAATGAGGCGTATCTAATGTCACAATATGGCACTTTCTATGTCGTAACAGTAAAACCGGGGGTTAGACCGAACCGCTTGAAGAAGTTTCTTTTAACAGAATGGTTTACCGCCCTTCAGTCCACTTCAGGCTGTCTTGATGTAGAACTTTGGGAGAGCCAACGAAGTCGCGGACGTTATTTGGTGTGTGAACTCTGGGAGAGTCAAGAAATCTATCTCCAGAATTCCGATAAACTTTGGAATGACGAAAAAAAGGAAATTTTCCAAAAACTTAACTTGTATGGAACGATGAAATCCGATTAAGACAGCAACGCTGCAGAAGCGATGCTCTGAAGATTTGGAACATAAAAGAGGAACGAATGAAGAAAAACATATTCTGTGGGTATTTCTGCTAACCGCTCTTGTGGCAACACCACCAATCTATCAGCGGTTGAGCGAGGCGCATCGATTAAAACAGATTAAGACAGTAAAGCATGAGGCATCTCAAATCAATGCCACACCGTTGAACGATTTTTTGGGACAATTGAAGGGGATCTCACCACAAGGGACGTTGGTCGTGTTGTATACGGGCAGCACCGAAGGACATCTTGAGCCATGCGGATGCTTCATTGGTCAATCCGGTGGGCTGCCGAGGCGTGCGACCGCGATCTCATCTATTCGAGCCCAAGGATTTTCACCGTTGTTAGTTGATCTTGGGGGTATCCTCCCCACCAAGGAACCCGAGATGAAGGAAAGCGTGCTCTCAATGGCGACTTCACCCAACGATGCCGTAGCCGAAACACTTTTCGTCAATGGGGTGCACCCATTAGATCAGTTGAGAACACAGAAGGTGTTGGAATCTATGCGATTGTTGGAATATGAGGCACTTGTCCCCGATAAAGTGGATACGAACTTTGGTGAGGGTTTTGTGACAGACACATTGGCTCACCAAGAGTTTACACTCCTTGCCACCAATGTTGAGGGATTGTGGAGCAATGCTCAATCTGTCCTGATGAGAAGCGTGGATGATAAAAAAGTGGCAGTGTTGGGACTTTCATCGTTGTCGCTTCAAGACACGAATGTTCTAGATCGTCTTTTACCGGAAATACAGAAGGAGACCGACTTTATTGTCATCCTGAGCAATCTGTCACCAGAGGTAAACCGGACGATTGCTGAGAATTATCAAGACATCTCAGCGATTTTGAGTCATGGAACCGGTGAGACGGATAAAATTGGGAATGTACTCCTAACTTATAGCGGTTCTAATGGAGAAACTTTGGGTGCGCTGCTGCTGAATACTGATGATACGCTTGGTGTCTCTGCACAGCAAATTGCGCTGACTGAAGAAGTAGAAGATGACCCACAAATCAGGGAACTTTTGCAGGACTTCTACAAGCAAGTTGCTAACGATCCACAATTACAAGCTGGTGGTGAACGCTTATTTTCTGATGAACCACTTGAGCAGGATCCGTTGAGCGGTTACGCTGGCTCTCAAGCGTGCGCGACCTGCCACCGCAAAGAATTTGATCAGTGGGCGCACACATCCCATGCGACCGCCTTTAATACGTTGCTGACGGCCGGGAAACAGTTTTATCCGGAATGCATCTCCTGCCATGTCACCGGATTTAGGTATGAAACCGGATATCAAATCGGCAACGAAGAAAAAGAACAGCTGGCAGACGTTGGCTGTGAAACGTGCCACGGTCCCGGCAAACAGCATATTGTCACGCCATTGACGACAAATATTCGCGGAGAAGTAAAGCAGCAGGTTTGCACGGAATGCCATACGCCTTCCCATTCGCCCGGATTTGCGCAGATTGTTGAGCATGTTATGCCGGAAGTGGATCATAGTCGAACGGAGCCGAGCCTCAAAGAGATTCTGGAACAGCGGATGCGCGGACCGATGAAGCCTCAAGTAGAATTATTTGTGATGTCGTTTTGTCCTTTCGGTGTACAGGCAGAGGAGGAATTGCTTCCGTTTATTGAAAAGTACGGCGATGCTGTTGACTTTAACCTACGATTCATCGCGAACTTGGTAGAGGACGCTGACTCAGAGAAGTCAAAGTTCACCAGTTTGCATGGTGAAGTCGAGGTGATTGAAAATCTGCGTCAAATTGCTGTTTCCCAACTCTATCCCGATCAGTTCTTTGATTTCCTGTTGTGCCGGGCGAAGCATCTAAAATCAGCGTGGACCCAGTGTGCGGAGAAACTGGGATTGGATATTGATAAGGTTAACCAAGAGATGGAGTCGGAACGAACGAAACGGCTCTTTGAGGTTGATATTCAACGGTCAGAAGCATTAGGAATCAGATCCTCACCGACTTTGGTGGTTGATGGAAAGGTGATTTCTGGTGGTCTTTGGAGAGGGAAAGTATCAGGCATCTGCCGTTAATTGCCATCTATTGAGAAAGGAATAGTGTTTTATGATTTTTGAAGTATTTGAACAGCAATTTGAAGCACTTCTTGAAGAGAAATCCAGAAAGTATCCAAATTCATCTGATTATCTTCGCCACTCTCTCTTGCGTTCAATCGCCACTCAGATCGAATTAATGTTGGCACGTCTACGGACCGAGATTAATAAAGATGACGCTTATTGGGAGAATTATGAACAGGTCGTTTCAGATGTTCTTTCCGTGATGGAGGTAAAGTCTGACGAGTTGTTAAGCTTGGAGGCATCTGACTTACCTCACGGGGTGCGTGATTTTAAAACCATCAAAGAAAAACTGTATGATACAACTGCTTACCCAAGCCAAGAGCACCTATATTACCGAAACTTTGCTCCTGCGTTGGAAAGGCTGCGTTTCATCTCAAAGCATCTGAAAAAACTGGATGAAAGCGATATACAATTTTGCGATTTAGGGTTCGGCCCCGGAGTCTTGACGCAATTTATCCTTGAAGAGAAGCCAACATGGACAGCGTGTGGTGTAGATATTAGCCCGGAGTGCGTCCGTTATGCCGAAAAACTGATGAAACTCAAGGGGGTCAATGAAAGGGTCCAATTCACAACTGGAGATGTTCGAAATCTTCCTTATGCAGATAACACTTTTGACTTGGTGCTTGCTATGGAGGTCTTAGAACATATCCCAGATCCGCTGAAAGGGCTTCTGGAGGTGGTCAGAGTGCTAAAACCCGGTGGATACGCGATAACATCCATACCGGTTCAATTGCCGGTTCCGATGCATCTGTATGTCCCTCAAAATCCGCGCGAGGTATTAAATTTATATGAACGCGCGAATTTGGAGGTTCTTGATTTTTCAGCGAAGGAATTTAGGATAGAGACAGGTCCGTTTATAGCGACTTTCGCGTTAAGTGTAAAAGTTTGAAAGAGGACGCCTTATCAAAAAATGCGTTCAGACGGTTATTTTACGTGGAAAATTGCTAAAAAACTAAGAAATTCGTAGAATTGTAGTGTTTTTTACATTTTTTTTCAAAAAAATTTGACAAACGCTTTCTCAGTGTGTATAATATTTATTTTGGAATTGGAAACCCTAATAAATCTTTTTTTGGGAGAAAGGGGCAATTATCCGGAAACATTCTAACGTCGTACCTAAATTCCACGTTAATTTGTTCTGCTGAAATTGTAATGCCCCGCGCGGGGCTTTTTTAATGTCAGAAGCCCTCACAGATTTTATGCCGGAGGTATGAAATGCCAACGATTAACCAGTTAATTAAAAAACCGCGTAAGAAGTCTCGGAAGAAAACGAAATCGCCGGTGCTTGAGCAATGTCCCCAGCGACGCGGTATCTGTCTACAGGTGAAAACGATAACGCCGAAGAAACCGAATTCGGCACTCCGTAAAGTCGCACGGGTGCGTTTCACCAGCGGTTACGAAGCCACCTGTTATATTCCGGGGATTGATCACAATTTGCAAGAACACTCGGTCGTTTTGGTTCGCGGTGGAAGAGTGAAAGACCTCTCCAACGTGCGTTACCACATTGTCCGGGGACAGTTGGATACCGCCGGTGTCGAAAATCGCCGCCAAGGGCGTTCAAAGTACGGTGCCCGGAAACCCGGCTAAACAACGGAGGACTCTTAGATGCCGAGACGTGGAAATATCAGCAAACGCGATGTCAACCCTGACTCAACTTATAATAGTAAACTCGTATCAAAGTTTATTAATAGTCTCATGTTGGATGGGAAAAAAAGCACTGCCCAATCAATCCTATATGAGAGTTTCAAGATCATAGAAGAACGAACAAATGAAGACGGCTTTGCTGTGTTCCGTCAAGCCATCAATAACGTCAAGCCGGTCCTCGAAATTCGACCCCGCCGCGTCGGCAGCCAAACCTATCAGGTGCCGGTCGATGTCAAAGCAGAGCGCAAACAACGATTGGCTTTCAGTTGGATTATCCAATCTGCTCGTGCGCGTGGCGAAAGACGTATGGCAGAACGCCTCGCCGGTGAAATACTTGAAGCGTCGCAGAACGAAGGCGGCGCCATCCGTAGGAAACAGGATCAGCATCGAATGGCAGAAGCCAACCGCGCTTTCGCACATTACCGATGGTAGAAATGTTAGCACGGCTTATAGCCGAAATGGAAAATATATATATAAAAGGAGTGGCGCGACCGTGGCAGATACAAAAAATAGCACTCCACAGCGCTTAGAACTGCCCCACATGCGGAATATCGGTATCATGGCACACATTGATGCCGGTAAAACGACTGTAACCGAACGTATTCTATATTATACCGGTAGAGTCTATCGAATCGGTGACGTGGACGATGGCACCACCGCCATGGACTGGATGGTGCAAGAGCAAGAACGCGGTATCACGATTACTGCTGCAGCGACGACCTGTCACTGGAAAAAACACCACATTAATATTATTGATACACCGGGGCATATTGACTTCACCGTCGAAGTTGAACGTTCACTTCGCGTACTCGACGGGGCAGTCGCGGTTTTCTGCGCCGTCGGCGGCGTTGAACCCCAATCCGAAACTGTTTGGAGACAAGCAGATAAATATAACATACCTCGCATCGCATTCGTTAACAAAATGGATCGAACCGGGGCTGATTTCTTCCGCACCGTTGAGACGATGGAAGAACGTCTCGGTGCTACCGCAATTCCGGTACAACTTCCTATCGGTTCCGCTGAACAATACACAGGTATCGTTGACCTCATCTCCATGAAAGGGCAGATTTGGAACGTTGAAACAGACGCTGGCAGCGACGGGACTGTTATCCAAGAGACAGACATCCCCAAAGAAATGGAAGAGATGGCAAACGAATATCGCGATCGGATGTTAGAGGCTATCGCTGATTGTGATGAAGAACTCCTCCTTAAATACTTAGACGGTGTCGAAATTTCACCTGAAGAGATTAAAATAGGGATACGTAACGCTGTCATCGCCGGTAAAGTTGTTCCAGTCCTTTGCGGAACCGCTTTAAAGAATAAAGGTGTACAGCCGCTTTTAGACGCAATCGTCTCTTACTTGCCAGCACCGACTGACGTGCCGCCGGTAGCAGGATTCCATCCGAAAACCGAGGCAGAAGAGACACGGCATCCAAAAAACGATGAGCCTTTCTGTGCGTTGGCATTCAAAATTATGACAGACCCGCACGTTGGCAAACTCACGTATCTACGTGTCTACTCGGGTATCCTCAAGAAAGGCGATACGGTCTATAACAGTAAGACCGGAAAACACGAACGGATTGGACGGTTGATGCAGATGCATGCCAACAAACGCGAAGAACTGCAAGCGGTTTACGCAGGCGATATCGCCGCAGCAATCGGCTTAAAGGATCTCTCGACAGGGGACACACTTTGTGATCCGAAGGCACATATCACCTTAGAAACGATGGTGTTCCCGCTCCCGGTCATGTCCATCGCAGTTGAACCTCGCACACAATCTGATATTGATAAACTCAACCTCGCCCTCTCCAAACTCGCTGAAGAAGACCCAACCTTTAAAGTCCATCAAGATCCAGAAACCGGACAGACCCTGTTGTCAGGTATGGGTGAACTTCACCTCGAGATCATTGTCGATAGACTCGTCCGTGAGTTTAACGTCTCAGCAAATGTAGGGAACCCGGAGGTTGCCTATCGTGAAACGATCCTCAAAGCGGTCAAGTCTGAGGGTAGATTTGTCCGTCAATCCGGTGGTAGAGGTCAATTCGGTCATGTCGTCATTGAGGTTGAACCCCTCGAAAAAGGCAGCGGTTTTGAATTTATCGACGAAACCAAAGGTGGTGTTATTCCACAAGAATACATTCCAGCCGTACGGAAAGGCATTGAGAACGCAATGAATATAGGTATTCTCGCTGGCTATCCGGTTGTTGATGTATCCGTAAAACTCATTGATGGTTCACACCACGCAGTAGATTCCTCAGAAATGGCGTTCTCCATCGCGGGTTCAATGGCGTTTAAAGATGCCTTGAAGCGGGCGACCCCCATACTTCTTGAACCGATTATGGACGTTGAGGTTATCGCCCCAGATGAATATCTCGGAAAAGTCATAGGCGATTTGAACGCACGTCGTGCACAGATACGCGAAACGCAACTACAATCGAAATCTCGTATCCAAGTTATCAAAGTTGATGTCCCGCTCTCAGAAATGTTCGGGTACGTCAAAACGCTCAGGTCACTGACACAAGGTAGAGCTAACTACTCTATGGAATTTGCACACTATAACGAAGTCCCAACAAGTGTAATGGAGGACTTACTCTCATCAACGAATCATAATTCGTAATTGTTAAATAGTTGTGAAGTGTCCGAACTGTGGGAGTGTTCTCACTTCTCATAAGCGGGCATAAATAAGATTTAGTTAAACGGTGTTACCACGCGACAAAGCGTTTGGACACCCTATAGAAACGGGAATGCACAGTTTTGTGGAAACAGTGCTGACAACACCCGCAACAATAAACTTTTAGTGGAGCTCGGAAAAAATGGCTAAGGAAACATTTGAAAGGACTAAGCCACACGTTAATGTTGGAACAATCGGTCACGTTGACCACGGTAAAACCACGCTGACAGCAGCGATTACCATGGTGCTCTCGAAACTTGCCGACGCAGATTACGTTCAGACGTATGAAGACATTGACAAGGCACCGGAAGAAAAAGAGCGTGGCATTACGATTAACACAGCACACGTTGAATATGAGACCGAGAATCGGCACTATGCACACGTCGATTGCCCCGGTCACGCCGACTATATTAAGAATATGATTACCGGCGCAGCACAGATGGACGGTGCAATCCTTGTTGTATCTGCCGCTGATGGTCCTATGCCGCAGACGCGTGAACACGTACTCCTTGCACGGCAGGTGAACGTGCCGTCTCTCGTCGTCTTCCTCAATAAAGCAGATATGGTCGATGACGAAGAACTGCTTGAACTCGTCGAACTTGAAGTCCGAGAATTGCTCAGCGATTACGACTTCCCGGGTGACGATATTCCCATCGTCATAGGTTCCGCGCTTGAAGCTATGGAATCAGACGGAGACCCCACAAATGAGGCATGTCAACCCATTCTGGAACTCATGGAAGCCGTCGATAGTTATATTCCAGAACCCGTCCGTGACACTGACAGACCCTTCCTGATGTCGATTGAAGATACCTTCACCATCAGCGGCCGCGGTACCGTTGTTACAGGACGTGTTGAACGCGGCGTTATCGAAATCGGAAACCCGGTTGAAATCGTCGGACTTCGCGACACACAAGACACCGTTATCACTGGCGTCGAAATGTTTAACAAAAGCCTTGACGAAGGGCGTGCTGGCGATAATCTCGGTGCGCTGCTACGTGGTGTTGAGCGCGATGCGGTCGAACGCGGGCAAGTCTTGGCAGTCCCCGGGACGGTTACGCCACATACCAAGTTTGAAGCCGAAGCCTATATCCTCACAAAAGATGAGGGTGGGCGCTGGAATCCATTCTTTACCGGATACAGACCGCAGTTCTATTTCAGAACAACTGACGTAACCGGAAAGATGGATCTCCCTGAAGGCATCGAAATGATTATGCCAGGCGATAACGCACAAATTACCGTTGAATTGTCCAAACCAATCGCGATGGAAGAACAACTTCGATTCGCAATTCGTGAAGGTGGACAAACCATCGGTGCTGGTGTTGTCTCGAAGATTCTTGAATAAAAGATTAGGCGGAGCTGACGCTCCGCCTTTTTAAGGACATCAATACAGAGGATTTCAGACTTCTGCCTCAAGATGTCAAGCAACGATATTCCTCTTGTTTGGTGAAGGCGATACGAAAAGATGGACAATCAAAAAATTCGCATCCGGCTTAAGGCATTTGACTATCGGTTGTTAGACCTGTCGTCAAAACAGATAGCAGATACTGCGAAACGCACAGGGGCAGCTGTCTCCGGTCCGATTCCATTGCCGACGAAAAAGCATACCTATACCGTTCAACGTTCAACGTTTACAGACAAAAAGTCGCGTGAACAATTTGAGATGCGGATTCATAAACGTCTGCTGGACATCTTAGAGACTACACCGAAAACCGTTGATGCATTGATGCGGTTGGACCTGCCCGCAGGTGTCGATGTCAAAATTACGCTTCTCTAACTATGGGAATCTGGTACTATAGACCTTGCCCCCCACTGGGGTGCTTAAAAGGAATTCCTTTTGAACCCCGTAGAGGCAGCATGTTTATAAGGGAACGATGCACAGATTCAATCATTGACAAAAAAGGCAAAAGAAAATGGTTAATGGAATCATCGGCCGCAAAGTCGGCATGACACAAATCTTTGAAGATTCTGGAACAGCGGTGCCTGTTACTGTTATCCAAGCAGGTCCTTGTCCAATCGTCCAACTCAAAACGCAAGAGAAAGACGGCTATCAAGCAGTTCAGTTGGGTTTTGGAGAACAGAAAGAGAACCGCACGAATCGTCCGAAACGCGGACATTTAACAAAAGCCGGTGTTGATTCTGCCCGGGTACTCCGTGAATTTCGGGTACAGAGTCTTGAGGATGTGTCTGTAGGAAACATTGTTGATGCGAGTGTCTTCTCAGAAGGTGAACTTGTTGATGTAACAGGTACCTCAAAAGGGCGCGGTTTCACCGGTGTAGTGAAACGTTGGAAATTCGCTGGTGGTAAGAAAAGCCACGGCGGTGAGCAAGACCTCCGTCGTCCGGGTTCCATCGGTGCAAGCGCGACTCCCTCTCGAGTTTTTAAAGGAAAACGGATGGCTGGACGCCACGGTGCTAAACGACATACCGTCCAAAATCTTCCCGTGATCCAAGCCGATCCCGAACGTAACTTGCTGGTGGTAAAAGGCGCAGTCCCTGGACCGCCCAACGGTTTGCTTCTGATTAGAAAAGCATCTAAAGCACCGAGTGCATAGGCAGGCAGTCGTAAGTCAACGAGTGCCGAAAGAAAACGAGCATACAAATATGTCAACTTTAGACGTACACAACATATCTGGAGATGTCCTGCACGAAAAGGTATTAGCCGAAGCATTCACCGATGCTGAGGTGAATGCTTCTGTCATTCACCAATGCGTCGTTGCTTACCTTGCCAATCAGCGGCAAGGCGATGCATCAACGAAGAACCGGAGTGAAGTGAGCGGTAGTGGAAAAAAACTCTACCGTCAAAAAGGAACTGGCAGAGCCCGCGTCGGAGACGGTAAGGCTCCAAATCGAGTTCACGGTGGTGTCGCGTTCGGACCGAAACCCCGGAGTTATCGACAGCACACCCCAAAACGCGTACGACGACTCGGCTTACATAGCGCGCTCGCAGACCGGTTCCAGAATCAACAGTGCATTCTTGTTGAAGATTTTACGCTTGAAAAACCGCGTACCAAAGACATCGTTAACATGTTAAAAGCACTGAATACCGACGGAAAGGTGCTGCTCATCCTTGATGAACATAGCTCGAATATCCACCTCTCCGTGAGGAACATTCCGAAAGTTCACTGCTGCACATGGAATACGCTCAACATCTACCAAGTCATGTGGCACGATACGTTGATAATCACCGAGAAAGCCGCTGAGAAACTCGAAGCCAAGTTCGCAAATACCAGTCCAGATGCGGAAGGACAAGACTGATGAAGGATGCATATCAGGTTATATTGCAACCGCTAATTACAGAGAAAAGCACAATTCTTCGCGACGATAATAAGTACGCATTTGTTGTTGATCGCAATGCCACGAAACCACAAATTCGCCGCGCCGCTGAGGAGTTGTTCGATATTCAAGGCGATATCCTTAAAGTGCGCACAATGCGCGTTCGCGGTAAACCGAAAGGTAAAATGTTGCGTTATCAACGGGGTCGGAAACCGCATTGGAAAAAAGCGATTCTTACCCTAAGAGAAGGTGCAACTATCCAAGAATTTGAAACTATATAGTCATCAGTTGTCAGTTATCAGTTGTCAGTTAAGCATTTGATTCACTAACATCTTTTTGTCACGGTTGTTGCTAAAATCGGCAACGACGTGGACAAAGAGATGATCGACACCCAAGAACCAAACTTATAACTTATAACTTATAACTTATAACTATTAAAAAAGGAAATCAGAGTGCCTAAAACGTATTCACCCATAACCCCAAGTCGTCGGTTTATGACAGGGTACACCTTTGAAGAGCTTACGCGGAACAAACCGGAAAAATCGCTCGTCAAAGGCACCAAGCAGAAAGCCGGTCGGAATTCCAGCGGACGTATGACAGTGAGACGCCGCGGCGGTGGCCATAAACGCCGATACCGGGTCATCGACTTCAAACGTGATAAGTTTGGCATCCCTGCCAAAGTTGCTGCGATTGAATATGATCCGAATCGCTCTGCGCATATTGCCCTGCTTCACTATGCTGACGGGGAAAAACGCTATATTCTTGCCCCTGTCGGTATCCAAGTGGGCGACATGCTCACTTCGGGCGAAAACGCGGAAATTCGGGTCGGAAACGCTTTGCCGCTTGAAAGAATTCCACTCGGCTCCTCCATCCATAATATAGAGATGAAACCCGGCAAAGGCGGACAACTCGTGCGTAGTGCCGGTGGTACTGCCCAATTGGTTGACAGAGAAGGGAAATACGCACGTGTCCGGTTGCCATCAGGCGAGATTCGGCTCATCCCGGTGCAAGCGATGGCGACACTCGGTCAAGTTGGCAACGTTAGCAAGATTGTCATCGGTAAAGCCGGGCGTTCACGATGGCTCGGAAAACGTCCGAAAGTCAGAGGTGTGGCGATGAATCCGATTGACCATCCACACGGCGGCGGTGAAGGAAAAAGTTCCGGCGGTAGACATCCCGTCACGCCTTGGGGCGTTCCAACTAAAGGGTATAAGACGCGAAACCCGAAGAAAAAATCGAGCCGCTATATTGTCGGAAAACGAAAATAGACCTGTTCATAGATGTCTCGCTCGCGACGCGAGCGAATCCTGTTTAAAAGGTAAAGGAGCACACAATGGCGCGTTCTATTAAAAAGGGCCCCTACATAGACCCCAAACTCGCCAAGAAGGTAGCCGCTATGGAACGCTCTGGCACCAAACGCGTGATTCGCACTTGGTCCCGACGTTCAACGATTACACCTGAATTGGTAGGACACACCTTGGCAATTTACAACGGGAAAAAGTTTTTTCCGGTGTATATCACAGAGAACATGGTAGGACATAAGCTGGGGGAATTCTCGCCGACTCGCACCTTCCGTTCTCATGCCAGTGGTGGTGGTGCAGCGAGAGCATAGTGCTCGCGATAACCTTCATCAGAAATTGGCAGACATTCATCTCTTTTGGGGTGATAACTTGATCTGTTTGATCGATAATGACGATGAAACCAGAAACCTGCTTTTGTTAGGAGATACTGATGGAAGCCAGATCTAAAATTAGGAACGCATCGGTTGCACCGCGGAAAGCCCGCTTGGTAGCCGATCTCGTCCGTAATCAATATGTTGAAGATGCGTTAAATCAACTACGCTTTACGCATAAAGCCGCATCCCCTATCATCTACAAGTTGATTCAGTCAGCAGCTGCGAACGCACAATATCAAGACCCAAATGTCGATCTCGCAGATTTATACGTCAAGGAAATTCGTGTGGATGAAGGGATTACGCGGAAATGGATACGTCCGCGGGCACGGGGTATGGCAAATAGGATACTCAAACGCAGTAGTCATATCATTGTTGTCGTTGACGAGGAGAGTCCCGAAGATGCTGAGTAGCGGCGTGCACGCTTACAAAAGACTACAGCACATCCCGGACCCCACGTCAGAAGCGGGAAAAGTCCAATAGGAGGGTTGCGTGGGACAAAAAACTCACCCGCGTGGATTACGCTTAGGAATCATTGAGACATGGGATTCAAAGTGGTACAGCGAACGGGATTATGCCAAATGGCTCCATGAAGATTTTAAAATTCAGAACTTCGTCAAAGAACAATTAGCACGGGCTGGAATTTCACGCGTCGAAGTAGAACGCGTCGCTGACCGTTGTAGCATCAACATCCATACAGCGCGTCCAGGGATTGTCATTGGACGCCGCGGTGCTGAAGCTGAGAAACTACAAGCATTAATCGAAAAAGAGGTCGGCTGCTCCGTGCGGATTAACGTCTCGGAAATTAGAGTCGCTGAACTGGATGCGCAACTCGTATCGGAAGCCGTTGCGACGCAAATAGAACGCCGAGCCGGTTTTAAACACGCAATGCGGCGCAGCATCTCCAGTTCAATGCAAGCCGGGGCTTTGGGCATCAAAATTATGGTTAGCGGTAGATTAGACGGTAAGGAAATCGCCCGCGCCGAATCCAGTATTGAGGGACGCGTCCCGCTTCACACCCTCAGAGCTGATGTTGACTACGGGTTTACCGAAGCGAATACGACGTACGGTAAAATCGGTGTTAAAACTTGGATCTTCAAGGGCGAAATTATCGGCGTCCCAGATAAATTAAAGGGTGAAACAGCCATCCGCGGTCAATCTGGACGGCGTGAAGATACTGGTTCGCAACGTTCTGAGCGTTCTGAGCGTCGACGAGGCGACAGACGTTCCGGCTCTCAAGATGGACGCTCTCGACAATCCGGCAGACAAGACAGGAGTAGAAACCGACGCAGGCAACGTCAGGACAATCAGGGATCCAAGGGCAATTCATAACTGTACGTATAGATTTATTTTAAGGAGGCACCTAAGGTGTTAATGCCGAAACGCGTGATGCGCCGCTATGTGCATCGCGGAAAACGCCGGGGTAAACCGCTCCGCGGCTCACAAATCAACTTCGGCGAATACGGTTTGCAAGCAATGGAAGCTGGCTGGATTACGAACAACCAGATTGAATCCGCGCGGATCGCTATCACGCGGTATGTTCGCCGCGGTGGAAAACTTTGGATCAAGGTTTTTCCGCACAAACCACTCAGTAAACAACCTGCTGAAACCCGCATGGGTAAGGGCAAAAAAGGACCGCCCGAACACTGGGTCGCTGTCGCGAAACCCGGCAGAGTCCTTTTTGAATTAAGCGGCGTTTCGCTTGAAGATGCAAAAGGGGCGATGAAACGAGCCGCCCACAAACTGCCAATCAAAACTAAGTTCGTTGCACGGAACGCCTAATTTCGTCTACGACTCCGGTGTTGCGGAAAATTATGCCTATGCAAATACAGCATTAGGCTTTTGACAACACCCAAGGAGGCACGGGAACATGAAAGCCGATGAACTCAGAGGAAAAACTACCGAAGAATTGGAAAGTGAACTGAAGACGCTAAAGGAGACCCTGTTTAATCAGAGATTTAGAAGTATCTTAGGGCAACAAGAAGACACAACACGTATCGGTAAGATCCGCAAGGACATCGCACGTGTAAAAACTCTTTTGCAGGGACGTTCACAGTAAACAGATGGTTTGGAGGATAAAGTTGAACGAGGAAAGAAGAAGGCATCGTAAATTTCGGACAGGTCTTGTTACGAGCAACAGTATGGATAAAACTGTTGCAGTGTCAATTGTGCGTCGCTATCAACACCCCCTTTACAAGAAAGTCGTCCGGAAAACGAAAAAAATTCTTGCTCACGATGAACAGAATAGTTGTAACGTCGGTGACGTGGTGCAGGTTGTTGAAACCCGTCCGCTGAGTCGTCAGAAACGGTGGCGGGTCCAGGCAGTCGTAAACGCAGTACAGCCCGCAAATGATTAAGAAGTGCTGTCACCGAAACATTCATTCACGCTGTGTCTCTCATAAGATGAAAAACACAGCAAACGGTGTATACATGGCACTTGAAAAGAAAGGGTTTCCATCCACACTCTGACGTTTCCAAAACACACCGTTTTGAAAACGGTAGACGAGGATATAAAAATGGTTCAATCATACTCTCGATTAACCTGTGCTGATAATACTGGCGCAAGGAAATTAATGTGCATTAGTGTATTAGGAGGGACGCGGCGGCGTTATGCGCGCGTAGGCGATGTGATTGTCGCAAGCATCAAAGAAGCAACGCCTAATACACAGGTGAGCGCCGGTGAAGTCGTTCGCGCAGTTGTTGTCCGTACGACTAAAGAATATCGACGCGCAGACGGCTCCTATATTAAATTTGACCAGAATGCTGCGGTTCTCGTACATCCGCCGGATCGAGAAGGTAACCAACTTCCACGAGGCACCCGGATTTTCGGACCTGTCGCGCGAGAACTCAGAGAAAAGGGTTTTACCCGAATTATTTCGCTCGCACCTGAGGTGATTTAGGAGGATAATTGTGACACGACAAAAACTGCATATTAAGAAGGACGACACGGTTTTAGTCCTCAGTGGACAGGACCGAGGCAAGGAAGGTGTGGTTTTGGAGGTGTTCCCAAAGAAACAACGCGCAATCGTTGAAGGTGTCCATATCGTTAAACGCCACCTCCGACCAAACCAAACTGGACAAGGCGGTATTGTCGAACGCGAAGGCACGATTCACATTTCTAATCTCAAAAAGATTGATAACTAAACACCGCAAGCGCAAAGCGTTGCGAAAAGGCATTTTATTCAATACGCAATCTTTAGAATAGGATACAAGGCTCATGAGCCCATTCAAAGAATTTTATCAAACAGAAGTTATGCCTGCATTACAGAGCCATTTTAACTATGAAAATGTGATGCAGATTCCGAAACTCGACAAGATTACACTCAATATCGGGGTCGGCGAAGCACTTCAGAACCCGAAAGCCCTCGAAGATGCTGTCGAAGAACTCACACTTATCGCGGGACAACGCGCGATCATTACGCACGCCAAAAAATCCGTTTCTGCTTTTAAGGTCAGAGAAGGTATGGCAATCGGATGTAAAGTTACGTTAAGACAGCAGCGGATGTACGAATTTTATAACCGGCTGGTAAACATCGTTTTACCGCAAATTCGGGACTTTCGCGGTGTATCGCCAGATGCGTTTGATGGCCGTGGTAATTACTCCCTCGGTCTCACCGAACAGTTAATCTTCCCGGAAATTGATTACGACACCGTTAACGATATTCGCGGGCTGAATGTATCCATTGTTACCACCGCCCCCACAGATGAAGAAGGGCGCGAATTACTAGGACTGCTGGGAATGCCGTTCCAAAAATAGATGGGGGCGGTATCACAAAGTTTCGCCGTCAAATGGCAAGACAAACAACCTCGCAGCTTCAGACGCAGCTAACTTTCAACATCCGGACATACTGAGAACACACGTCTCGGATAACCAAGAAAAGGAGCATCCAGATTGGCAAGTAAAGCATGGATTGCCAAACAGAAAAGGACCCCGCGGTTCCAAACTCGGAAATATAACCGTTGCAAAAGTTGCGGGAGGTCGCGTGGGTATCTGCGCAAGTTTGAATTGTGTCGTATCTGTTTTCGCCTCTTTGCCCGTGCCGGTAAAATCCCCGGTGTCCGAAAGGCGAGCTGGTAGAAAACTGAAACCTGTCTGCCCTTAAATGCGCGCATGACAAGCACATCGACCATTCAAAATAAAAACGAAATGAAGGAGAATCTTTCATGTCGATGACCGATCCAATTGCCGATATGTTAACACGTATCCGCAATGCCAATATGGCAGGACATGAACGCGTTGAAATCCCCTCTTCAAAGGTCAAAGCGGAAATCGCACGCATCTTGGCAGAAGAAGGTTTCGTCCGAAACTACCGCCTGCTTGAAGATGGAAAGCAGGGGATTTTAAGAATCTATTTGAAATACGGAAATACCAAAAAAGAGAAGGTCATCACAAACCTTAGACGCATTAGCAAACCCGGTAGACGGATTTACGCCAAAGCGGATAGTCTACCGCGGGTTTACGGCGGGCTCGGTGTCGCTATTCTATCGACATCCAATGGTCTAAAAACCACACCACAATGCCGCAGCGAAAAAATCGGTGGTGAAGTCTTGTGTTACGTCTGGTAAGATTTTGTAGATGGCTCTCAATGAACTCGGAGAAATAGCATGTCACGTATTGGACTAAAACCGATTCCATTACCCGATAAAGTACAGGTCGACTTAAATCAAAGCGATGTACAGGTCGAGGGTCCCAAAGGCAGCCTGAATTGGGAACTTCCAGACGGAATCGATGTGACGCTTGAGGAAAACGTCCTAACCGTCCAAAGAACCAGTGAACTCAAACAGTACAAAGCCTTGCACGGCTTGGCGCGCAGCCTCATTGCCAACATGGTTACCGGGGTTTCAGAGGGTTTTGAGAAGAAGCTGCGAGTTGTGGGTACCGGCTACCGTGCAGAAGTCAACCGTGAGAACAATTTGGTTCTTGATGTCGGGTATTCACATCCCGTCACTTACACACCGCCTGAGGGGATCACCTTGAGTGTTGAAGCCCCTGAGACAATAGATGGGCAAGCCCACACACCTGTTATTGTCAGCGGTATTGATAAACAACTCGTTGGACAGGTCGCAGCGACTATCCGTCAAATTCGGAAACCTGATACTTATAAACCTTGTAAAGGTATCCGCTATGAGGGCGAACGCGTCCGGGATAAAGAAGGGAAAGCTGCTGCTGTCGCCTAATGCTGTTATATCTTGCGCGCAATAGGACGACATTTGCACTTCCTATGAAATAGATGGCGCGCCTATGGTAATAAGGAGACCCCTTGACACTCATAAAAAAGAAACGGATGAGCCATCTACGCCGCCGGAAACGCGTCCGTCAAAAGATTACCGGGACCGGTAGCAGACCTCGGCTTGCTGTTTTCAGAAGTCTAAAACATATCTATGCACAGCTCATTAACGATGAACTTGGTGTAACGGTCGCCGAAGCCTCTACTTTGTCACCGGAACTGAAAGAGACGCTTTCAAACGGTGGAAACATAGCGGCAGCGGAGCGTGTTGGCGCACTTATCGCCCAAAAAGCCAAGCAGCGGGAAATTGTGGGAGTCGTCTTCGATCGGGGCGGGCATCTCTACCACGGGCGCATCAAAGCCCTTGCTGAAGCTGCGAGGGCAGAAGGACTTAAGTTCTAAATGCCCCGTACACCGGTGCCTGTGCCTCTACAGACACGGTAAACAGGATTCACACCGGATAGGAGACTTTTTTTGCTGAAAGATAGAATTAACCCTGATGAATTTGAATTTGAGGAACGCATGATTACAATTAATCGTGTGATGCGCGTCGGTAAGGGACGACGTACGCCGAGTTTTAACTCACTCACGGTTGTTGGCAATCGTGATGGTATTGTCGGTATCGGATTTGGGAGCGCGAGCGAAGTGGCTGGCGCGCTCCGTAAAAGTTTCGCCGATGCACGCAAAAACCTAATTCGGGTACCCATCACCAACGGCACGCTCCCGCATGAAATTACCTGCGAATTCAAATCTGCTAAAGTTTTGTTGAAACCGGCAAGCCCCGGAACTGGCATTATTGCAGGGCACGCAACGCGCGCGATCCTCGAATTCGCGGGCGTACGAGACGCACTGACAAAATGCTTATCCTCTCGGAACGTGAAAAATATTGCTGAAGCCACTATGCTTGGCTTAAAGAACCTCAAGGATGTCAACGAAGTCGCACGACTACGAGACCTATCTGTTGAAGAACTACTCAAAAAACGCTAAAGATTGGCAATGAGCGGTCAGCCGTTGGCGGTCAGAAAGTAGCGAATTGAACATTCAAATACCTCTTAACTGACAACTGAAAGTCAACGGTTTCCGATAGCCATAGAGGAATGGAGTAACCTGATGAAATTGAATGAACTTAAACCTGCCCCTGGCTCAAAACGTTCAAGAAAACGCGTCGGTAGAGGGAACGCTTCAGGCTGGGGTAAAACTTGTGGGCGCGGTCACAAGGGACAAAAGTCCCGATCTGGTAGTTCAATTCCAGCGTGGTTTGAAGGTGGACAGATGCCGCTCGTGCGCCGCTTACCGAAGCGCGGCCCACGGCGAACCGCACACAAACGATTTGAATATGATGTTATCAATGTTGAAACCCTCAATCTTTTCGATGACGCAGCGGTTGTCAGTCCCAAATCCCTTCGCGAAGCAGGCTTAATCAAACGAAAGAACGCACTGATA
The DNA here is from genome assembly GCA_003635195.1 of Candidatus Poribacteria bacterium. GTDB lineage: Bacteria > Poribacteria > WGA-4E > WGA-4E > WGA-3G > WGA-3G. Next base: position 29,204 of record PYIY01000212.1, read on the forward strand.
AAGATACTCGGCGATGGCGAACTCGAAAAACAATTAAAAGTCCAAGCGCACCGTTTCTCAAAATCAGCGATCGAAAAAATTGAATCCAAAGGCGGGACAGCCGAAGTGCTCGGACTGCACGCTACCCCTGACAACGCTGCTTGAAAGTGTGCAGGCGAGGAGGATAAAAATAAGTGATTAAGGCATTCCAAAACGCTTTTAAAATTCCCGAATTGCGGAAACGTCTCATTTTTACAGGGTTGCTCTTAATTGTTTACCGTCTTGGTGCACACATTACGCTGCCGGGTATCGACGATGTGGCACTTGAGGCGTTTTTTCAACAACTCATGGAGCGGGCGGGCAACGTCGTCGGGTTTATTGATCTGTTTTCCGGGGGCGCATTTAGTCAAATGACGATTTTCGCACTCGGTATACAACCGTATATTAGCGCCTCAATCATTATGCAGCTCCTCGGTGTTATCGTGCCGTCTTTGGAGAAACTCTCCAGAGAGCCTGATGGCAGAAAGAAAATGACGCAGTACACACGATACGGAACTGTTATACTCAGTATCATTCAAGGTATAACAATCAGTATCGTCTTGCGGAATCCAGAGAACATTACTGGACAAGCAGGGGAGATTGTCAGAGATCCTACCTTATGGTGGCATTTCCTCGTAGTCTTGACGCTCACAGCAGGCACCTCCTTCGTTATGTGGCTTGGTGAGCAAATCACGGAGCGCGGTATTGGGCAAGGTATCTCGCTAATCATTACGGTTGGGATCATTGCTGGCTTACCCGGCGGCGTGACGACCGTTTTAAACAGTTTAGTGACAAGACCAGAATTCGGAATCCTATCACTCGTGGTGCTCGTCGGACTCATTGTTATAGCCGTTATGGGGACCGTCTTCATCACACTCTCTGTGAGAAAAATTCCGGTACAATACGGTAGACAGATTCGCGGACGTCGGGTGATTGGCGGGCAATCAACGCATCTGCCACTCAGAGTTAACGCCGCCGGCATGATTCCTATTATCTTTGCTATTACACTTATTCAGTTCCCACCAACGGCTCTTGGCTTTCTGCCCCGAGACTGGGGATGGGTAACAGGCGCGCAAGCACTGATTGATACAGGGACACCGTTGTGGCTTACCTTCTATGCGTTGTTAATCATCGGCTTCACCTATTTTTACACAGCCGTGCAAATCAACCCTGTCCAAATGGCAGAGGACTTACAGAAATATGGTGGTTTTATCCCTGGTATTCGTGCCGGAAAACAGACTGCCGATTATATCAATACGACGCTCACACGGATCACGCTGCCAGGCGCGGTTTTTCTTGCCGCTATCGCTGTCATCCCGATAATTATCACAGAGCGTCTCAACATCGGAGCAACCATGGTGGATGGGGCTTCTATTTTGATTGTGGTCGGGGTCGTATTAGATACAATGTCACAAATTGAATCCTATTTAACCGTCCGACACTATGAAGGGTTCCTAAAAGATCGGAAACTCAAAGGCAGACGGCGTTAAGTGTTTTCGAGGGTAAAAATATGAAAGTCAGACCTTCTGTGAAAAAAATATGTAACCAGTGTAAAATTATTAAGCGAAAAGGCGTTGTCCGAGTGATTTGTCCTTCAAATCCGAAGCACAAACAGCGACAGGGCTAACCCTTTAATAATTTAACTTCGGAGAGTTCCAAGTTTTCTGGTAACCATCTTTACCCAAACCGGTTATAACAGTTACCAAAAAACGCTATCGTTTCGCAAACCTCTTAACTCATAACTGACAACTCTTAAAAAGGAGAAGGCGCATGGCAAGGATTGCCGGGGTTGATTTACCCCGAAACAAACGCATAGATATCGCACTGACAGCAATTTACGGCATTGGACGCTACACCGCATCGCAAATTGTTACCGACCTTGACATTGACCCGGGAAAAAAAGTTGACGCTCTTGCGGAAAATGAGATTAGTCAACTCCGAGACAAAATTCAGGACTATAAAATCGAGGGTGACTTGCGACGCGAAATCGATCAGAACATTAAACGACTGATGGATATCAACAGCTATCGCGGCTTACGGCATCGTCGGCAACTGCCCGTCCGCGGGCAGCGCACGAATACAAATGCTCGCACCCGTAAGGGAAAAGCGAGAACGATCTCTGTCGGTAGAAAAGCCAAAGAGGCAGCGCGTAAGGGCGGATAGTGTTAAGAGCCATCAGTTAGAGGAAGTTAACAGTTTTCAGCCCGATTTTTTCTCCGAAAAAATCTTTCAGTTTACCTCACAGTGAGAGTTAAGAGACTTTGGAACTATCGAAAACCTCTTGTAACTGTTAACTGTTAACTGACAACTATTAACCGAAAGGAGAAGCGTTTTGCGTGGAAGAAGAAGAGAACGCAAAAATGTACCTGAGGGTATCGCACATATCCAAGCGACCTTCAATAATACAATTATTACGATCACAGACTTAAATGGAAACACCGTTGCTTGGGCGAATGCTGGGATGACTTTCACGGGTTCCCGGAAGTCAACGCCTTTTGCTGCACAGCAGACAGCAGAAGCATGCGCTCGTCGGGCAATGGATCACGGCATGAAACGCGTGGAGGTTAGAGTCAAAGGTCCCGGCTCCGGACGAGAGTCTTCTATACGAGCCCTCGCCGCAGCTGGACTCGAAATTAGTTTGATGAAAGACGTGACTCCGATCCCACACAATGGATGTCGTCCCCCTAAGAGACGACGGGTTTGAGGTATTTGAGGAAAACGAATGAGCAGATATTTAGACGCAGTCTGTAAATTATGCCGACGGGAAGGCGAAAAACTCTTTTTGAAAGGGCGGCGTTGCAACGGTCCCAAATGTGCTTTTGAACGCCGGAGCTACCCCCCTGGCGAACACGGACAAACACCACCGCGCCGAGGGCGCGACAACTTCCGGCGACAGTTGCGCGCGAAACAGAAAGTTAAACGGACCTATGGTGTTTTTGAGAAACAATTTCGGAATTACTATTTCAAAGCCGCTCGCCAATCAGGTATTGCTGGTGAGAATTTGATTAGTTTCCTTGAACGCCGATTAGACAATGTCGTTTATCGACTCGGGTTCGCGACATCTCGAAATCAGGCACGTCAACTGGTGAAGCATAATCATTTCACCGTCAACGGCAAGCGTGTTAACATCCCTTCCTATATCGTGCAGATCGGTGATGTTATCACACCACGTGAACGCAGCCGAAACCTCGCTGTCATCCAGGAATCACTTGAGTACGCCCAACAACGCGGTGCACCTGAATGGCTCGACATCGATACCGATAAAGCGGAAGGACGTGTTCAGGGAGCCCCTGTGGTAGAGCAGATCGCCGTGGACCTTGAAACGCAACTCATCATTGAACTTTACTCCCGATAGGCACATCTCTTTAATTATTGGGTTTCTGCTCCCATTTTTCCTGCTTCGCAGTGAGAACAAAAGCGGGTTTCTGTTAAGCGGATACCTGCTTGCAACAACGGCAGCAAGGAGAGCAGGAATCCATGAGTCAATGGTACCCACAACCTAAAGGTTGGAGCTTGTGCTTCGTAGACAGTGCGGTTTTCTCAAAGAGTCAACCGTCTTATTCCGTCTCCACAATAGCAGCCGAGCCTGCTATGTGACCTTCAAAGGTCAACCTATTTGACTTTGACATGTGATTTTTCAACGGGTGCGGTTTTTACGCCTGCTACCCTAAACATGCAACGGATACCCGAAAGGGTTTCGTCAATATAGAGGTGTGTGAGGCTTTTACGTGATTGTCTCAATTGACGAGCGTTCCGACAACACATCAATCACAACCTATGCCGAACACTATAGAATTAGACGTATTATTGTGAAAAATGTTTGGACTATTTTTGTATCACACGCTCATCCAGTTTAATCCTATAGGAGGAAATCGATGATAAGGTCCGAGCTAGAAATGCCGGAGCGGCTGAAAACTGACACAGAATCCTTACGGCCCGATTACGCAAAATATACCGCTGAACCTTTCGAGCGCGGATTTGGAACAACCCTCGGCAACTCACTACGCCGAGTCCTCCTTTCCTCAATTAAAGGCGCAGCGATCACGGCTGTTCAAATTGAACAGGTAAAACACGAATACGCCACTATTCCTGGCGTATTGGAAGATGTGGTACAGATTATTCTCAACCTCAAAGAGGTTCGGCTGAATATCTTAACAGATGATCCGATGAAACTTACCTTGAAAGCTGACGGATCCGGTGAAGTCACCGCTGCTGATATTCGTCCGAATGCACTCGTTGAGATTATAAACCCTGACCAGCATATCGCAACACTCGACGAATGCGAGGGGTTAGATATAGAAATCCACGCCCAAACAGGTAGAGGATACTCGCTCGCCGAAGAACATAGAACCCCAGGACAAAACATCGGGTTAATTCCCGTTGACGCAAAATTTTCACCTGTTGAGAAAGTCAACTTCTGGGTAGAGGAAACGCGGGTCGGCGATATGACAAACTTTGATAAACTTAACCTCGAAGTCTGGACAGATGCCACCATTACAGCAAAGGAAGCTGTTACGCGCGCAGCGACTATTTTGCTACAACAACTCGAACTGTTTACAGAATTCGATGAAAACTACGTTGAACCGGAACCTGAGATCGACGAGGCAAAACTACGGCGAAACCGATACCTCGCAAAGCCTGTCTCCGAACTTGAACTCTCTGTCCGCGCCAGCAACTGCCTCGAAACTGCGAACATTAAAACGATACGCGAACTCGTCGCAAAAGAGGAAAAGGATATGTTGGAATACAAGAATTTCGGGCGCACTTCGCTCAACGAAATCAAAGAACAACTTGCCAACATGGGACTTCACCTCGGAATGGGCCCGGATGATATGGACGACGCAGACATCAGTGAAGATGATTTGGAGCAAGCCTCCTTACAATCATAACGCTTCACGACAACGTATATATGGAGGAAGAAAATGCGTCATAGGAAACGCGGAAGGAAATTGGGACGAACATCCAGCCACCGAAAGGCACTTTTTCGCAACCAGGCCACCGCCCTATTTGAACACGAACAAATTCGGACAACGATCCCTAAATGCAAGGAACTTCGCCGAGTCGCTGAAAAATTAATTACACTCGCGAAACAGGGGGATCTCAACGCACGGCGGCAAGCCGCAAAAATGCTTTACGGGACAAACTTGCATTATAAACCCGGAAGAGGTGAGAACCCTACTACACTTGATAAGCACGCCGTCCTACGCAAACTGTTTGATGACATCGCACCCCGCTACCAAGACCGAAACGGCGGATACACGCGTATCATCAGAGGCGAACTCCGAAAAGGCGACGGGACGCAGATGGGTTACATCCAACTTGTTTAATGGCAGTCGGCTATCGGCTATCAGCAGTCGGTAAAGAGGTTCTCTTTCTGACCGCTGATAGCCGACTGCTGACAACTATTAAAACCGATACGCAGCTGACATAAACACCCGGTGCGTTAAGTTTTCGGTCTTGACATCATTGCTTTCTTGTGCCCAACCACCGAGCACATACGTGACATCAAGTTTCAAGGAATCCTCGAAAATTTTACCGACCCCAGCCGTCAAGAAATCATGCGTGTCTACCTCGGTATATCTGAACGGGATAGGGTCGCGAAGATAACCAAAGCGGATATGTGTTGCAATGATGGGTATCTGATATTCCGCACCGAGTCTCACCTGAAGGGTTGTAGCATAGTACTCTTCAAAATTATTCTTCGGAATGTCGTCCGCTGGTGCTGGATCATAGCGCGTTTGTGTCCAGTCCGTCAATTGAACATCCCCAGCCAAAATCAACTGTTTGTTGAATAATTTCACAGCAGCACCGACTCCTATTTCAAAGGGACGCTCAATGTCATACGTTTGGGCACCACTTGTGGAATCCGTCGCCTTTTCGCCATCATCAAATACATCTACCGTAGATTGATACCACACCTCATCAACGCCTAACTCAACAGGCGCGACCAGGGTCAATCCAAGATTGATCGTATCTGTCAAATGGGCAAGCAGCCCTATCCTCCCCCCTACACCTGAATACTCCCGGTCAACTTCATCGTCGTATCTAAAACGCAACCACTCATTATCCACGTTTAGAGTGTCGGTAGCTTCCGTATCCAATTCATTTAGACTATTACCGTGCCAAAAATCCAACGAACCACCAACCAAAACCTGTTTTGTAACGTACACACTTGCACCAAAACTCCAAATTCCGATGCCGCCACTGTTGATATTCATTTCATCAACAGCAAATCCACTGAAATCCGTACCAGAACCCGGATCAATGCCTTGAACCGCCGTCTGATAATCAAAATTTTGTGGACGGTTGTAACCGAAACCGACTGCCAAGCCACCCTGTCTAGTCTCCAGTGGATAAACAAACCCGATGGAATTCAGACGCATCTGTGAGCGACTCGTTGTTGTTTTCACCGCATCGCCCGTAAAATAGGTATCAGCAATCGCTACGTTGTGCGACAGGCTGCTAAAAAACTCAAACTTCTGAATCTGTGCCATACCCGCCGGATTCCAGTAAAGCGCAGTGAAATCATCAGCGAGTCCCAAGGAGGCACCCCCCATCCCCATTGTTCGTGCCCCGACACCAAACGTTTTCCCAATCGCCATCTCTTCTACCTGCGCCATACCAACAGTTGTAAAGAACACTATGGTGAATAAACAGATAAGACTTGCATACGCTGCTCGTTTCATCGTTCCGATTCCTCCACTTTTAATTTTCCTTGTGGTTCGTTTTCGTTCCAAGCTACACATTTGTTGTTAGCATAGCCCACCATTCCACTATTTTTCGCTCCGATTCCTTATACGTTGCCGAGGCTGTTCGGATCTCGACCTTGGTGAAGTCACGCTGCGTGAACTTCGCGAACGCCGATTGTCAAGCCGTAAATCGCCTTTTTTGTAAGTCCGCCGTGAAAGCGGTGTATATCGGCTACCACTCCTATGATACCGTCGATAGACGTTTCTATAAGGATAATAACCCCTATAGTAACGGTAATACGGCGCATGGTAACCATAATAATATCTGCTATATCCATAAAATGGACGATACGGGTAATACCAAACCGGCGGATACGCGTACGCGTAAGGCACCCAATAGGAATCATACCTATACGGGGAAGTATACGTCGTCCGATAACTACGTTTCCGTCGTCCGTAATACCCATCAGCATCTTCGTCATCCGCATGCTCTAATTCAGCTGCATCCGAATCTGCTTCGTCAGTATGCTTTGTCTCCGTTTCTTCTTTTGTTAAGCCTTCGTGGTGTTTAGCGTGTACCCGACCATAATCTGAAGCCGTATGGTGACCGAGTTTCGTATAACACCCAGCAAATACTACTATTGCCAAAAGTGCCAGTAGTGCAAAAGATATTTGCAACTTCATCTCTCTATCTCCTTTGGATTTACCCGTCAGTGTTGACCATTATAACATATTATACGAAAGACCCACCAAAAAAGTTTACATCCGTCTTACCTTTCCTTGTGTGTTATTGGCAATGAGATAATGTTTGCAAAGCATTATGAAATTTTTGCATAAAATCACGAAATTTTTGCATTCATGCGCGATTTCTGCATATTAGCGATAGGGACGCAATATGACTTTTTGGGTTCTTTTAACGCTTTTCTCTGTTTTTTAATAAATATAGTGTACATAAACATTTTAGAAAAATTAAAATTCTATATCGTCATATAATCTCATATTTACTAATATTATCCATAGAAATTAACATGCCTCACAAAGATGCTGGCACGAAATTTGCCTAAGTATCAACAAGGCAAATCGCCTTAAAAAAAATATTTTGTGTCGGAATTCACGCAAAATTTGTGTCATGTATATATGAAGGCAATCATAAAATTGCCGCCAAATGAATCGGATTGAAATGGTGGATGACGTTAGTTTAAATCGGCAATTCTTAGAAAATGGTGATACAGAGGCATTTTCACTGATTTTCAAAAAGCATTATCCAGTTGTCTACACTCGCGTTGCCAGAATGATGCGGAATCATCCGGATCCCGCTGTAGATGCCGAGGATATCACACAGGAAACCTTTATGAAAACCTTTGAAAAGAGGGACGAAGTCCGAGAACCGGAAAAGTTGCGAGGGTGGTTGCTCACTATCGCGAAAAACTTAACGCTGAATGAGATTAGAAACGCAGAGCGGCGAAGGCAAGCAGGAGATTCGCCACTTGAATCGCTTGACAGTCTTTCTATCAGCGAAAGAGAGGCACCCTACGTAACCTCCTTCGCGGAAACCGATGCCGAACAAGCCGAGGCAATACGGTATTTGATGAGGCAACTCCTCTGTCTCCTCCAAGGTAAGGACCGAAAAGTCGCAGAACTTAAAATTGAGGGGGCTGAGATTGAAGAGATAGCAGAAACGGTAGGCCCAAATGCTGAAGCAGTTCAGAAAAGATGGGAACGAGTTCTTGAATGGTTGATACCCATCGCCCTTAACTTAAACGCGTTAGTGAACTGTCTTCCCGAAGAGAAAGACAGATGGATTATGGAACGGTACTTGGATGAACAATCTCTCTCGGAAATTGCGAAAGCAATTGTTGGCATCTCTCGTTCTAAAGTTGAGGAAACCGTGAAACGTGTGATAAAACAGTGGAAGGAAGCTGCTAAGGAAAATCCCACAGATCCCGTCTCCGCAATGGTTAACAACGAGAGCTAACTTTTCACTCAAATGACGACGCAGACTGAGTTATGTTCAATCAATGTCGGCATTTCATTCCGGAACTCCGCAATTGGTGCGGGTTCACCTAAACACTATCGTTTGGATAGAAGTTGTATCGTATGTCAAAAAACGTATTTTCTTGACAATTAATCCTTATGTAGAAATCCCCGAATTGACAACCCCACCTGTCTTCGACGAAATGAGAGAACAGATGGGAACCATGGATAATATTGGGGATCTACCCAATATTGAAACAGATCCGGCCCCACCGCTACCATTTCCGTCTCCATCTCCGACTGAAGACGGTGGCGGTGGCGGATACCTGATTTTAATTCCATTACCGTAATGATTCCATGACAGTGCCATCAAAAGTAGGTAAAATGTTTAAACGTCCGACACCCACTTTGATAGAAGACGATGAGGATGGTCATCACTTCGCTGGATTGGAGTTTCCGTTGATACCCGCGGGCTTCCGGTGGTGGTGTAGTCTCCTTTGGCAGACGATGCGTTACCATCCATTTCTCGTAAACAAAAAAAGTTGTCTATTTCACAGAAAAGGGCTATAATATTTATCAGAGAACTCCTATTGATTAGAGAATGTTGATAATCTCACTATACTAAAAGGGTTCCCTTTATACATACAAAAATTTTCTATTATTTATCAAACTCACTTTAGAAGTAAACTTACAAGGAGGTCCCAAAATGATTTCAGTCCGAACATTAACGATTACAGGTATCGTCATACTCTTATTATGTGCTGGGCTATTTTTTTACACCGAGTATCGCAATCAGAAATTTGCAGAACAATTACCGACACTGCAATCGAAACAGGTCGCCGTGGAAACCGTCGTGGATAAAACATCAGAACCCATCAATGGCATGACTCCAAACAGTCATGCTTCACAAGCAATTCAAAGAAATGTCGAAACTCCAGAAGTTTATACACCTATTGCGGATGTTCAGAAACACAGTGCCGCAAGGCAAACGGAAACTGAATTCAGCGCGGAAGATACTGAGAGCCGCTCTCAAACAGAGATTGACACCGTCTTTGACGATGCTTTTGCCTTCTTTGATGATTTTTCTGTTTTCGGCTCCATAAACTTGGAGGCAACACGTATTGAGTTAGAGGAACTGCTGCGGGAAATGCATGGCAATGACCCAAGAATATCAGAGCTCCTTGGTTACTGGGATACAACAAGCAGCATTTTATCCCTGAGGACTGAATATAACCAGACCGGGGCATCTGACGCATACTTGCGCGAACAAATTTTTGGGATGAAACCGACAGAGGTTCTTCCAAAAACCCTTGAACTTGGTGTAGAACTAATACAACCCAGCGAAGCCATCGCAACGAAACGGGGTGAATGGCTTCAAGACTGGGTAGAGCTTATGGATAAAGCAGAGATGGCACATTTTGCGGCGGGACTTGCCAAAGAAGCCGTTGACAACAACGAGATCACAGCACAAGAAGCCGAAGGTTTTGTTGAAGAAGTCTCCGGCTTGGACGTTGAGGTGATAGAAGAATAGACAGTAGTCAATACCTGTCAGCACATGCTCACCAGGTCGTGATAGGAACTTAGATGCAATTACCTCATCTGCTTCAAAAAACTTTCGTCGCTGCATTGCTCGCAAGCGTGCTGGCATTGGCATGCTGGATTCGTATTCCATCGGGCGAACAGTGCCCAGATGGACAATTCACCGAGACAGATGGCTACTTCTACTATTGGCAGGCAAAACTTATCTCCGAACATGGACGTCTACCTGCACGCGACATGCACCGGTGGTTACCTGTCGGTAGAGATTTAGGACAGACGTTGAACCTTTACGGCTACGTCCTCGCTTACGCTCATAAAACTACCGCTTTCTGTTTTCCAAACGTTTCGCTTTATCACGTTGTTCTCTACATGCCAGTCATCTGCTTCTGTATCGGGCTCGGCGCAGTGTGTTTGTTGCTTTATCAGACCCACGGGTGGGTATTTTCCACCATCGCTGGTGTGATCTTAGCGACACTACCCGGCAGTATCGAACGCAGCACCACCGGTTTCGGAGATCGAGACGCGTGGTGTCTAATGACCGGCATCCTTACAGTCATTACTTACCTTATTTCTCTACGCGCCGAGCATCCGCACAACCGGCTATTGTGGACACTTGTCAGTGGTTTTACTGTCTTTCTCGGTGGTATCTCTTGGGAAGGGTTTGGCGTATTCTTAAGTGTCATCATCGTTGTAGAAATCTGGCGGTTTCTGACATCCGAAACAGAGGAAGGATTTGGACTTTATGTGCTGTGGGTGTGTTGCTTTGTTCCGACGCTCTACTTCGTTTCGCCCGCCTATCGGCATGGATACGGTTTTGCTGAACACCTCGCAGCGTTTGTGCTGCTGCCCCCCGTCGTGCTTCTATCAATACGCGCCCTTCGATATCTGCTCATCTCGAAAGTAGATATCTTGTGTCAACACGCACGCACCTTGTCACTGGGATTAACACTTGGTTGCCTAACACTTGCGATGGGCTATGTTTTGCTACAACATCAAACCTTCGCAAGTACTACGGTACCTTTGAGCCAAAGTGCTCTCATGCAAGCGATGACAGAACTCCGAGCACCACATTATGGGTATTGGGTTTTTCGCTACGGTACCGTCTTTATTTTTGGGAGTCTCGGTTTCATCCTTATTTCTGTTACTCTTTGGAAGCAGCATGGAATTCTTCTTTCTATACCGCTCGCACTTTTTACGCTATTTTCCTTTTTCCGGCAACCCTTGGATAAGCTGTGGGGGGAACCTTTCGGAAATGCTCTTTTTGGCATTGCTATTGCCGGATGTGCACTCGCTATCCTTTTCGTCGCATGGCAACTGAAAAACAAGGTGTCGTCCTCCGAACTTGTTTCAATTACCTTCACTATCTGGTTTATCGCATGGATCGCACTCTCCCGCGATGCGAAACGCTACGATTTCTTTATCGGGGTTGCCCTCGCCTTCGGGACAGCGGCGGTAATCTACCACATCGCAGAAACACTCAGTCAACGACTTCGACATTCAGTGTATCTCATAAACACGTTCCAAGAAACCTTGAAGCCAAACATTCTGAAAACAGGAGTTGCCGCTATACTCCTGATACTACTGATGTGTCTGCCACCACAACATGCACATACCTATCGTTCGCGCTATACTGCTGAAGAAATGCGCGCAGCAACGCCTTCGTTGAAGGTCGCGATGGCGATGTTCTGGATGAAAGCGAAACTTCCGCGCACCACTATTGTCGCTGCACATTGGGCATATGGCAGTCAACTCAATGTCCTCGCAGGTGTGAAAACTATCACCGATCAAGACACATATATCCCTCATTGGATCGATCTCTATAATCAGCATGTGCATAAGGCGACTTCTGAACGTGAGGCTTTAGAATACTTAAAAACACACGGTGCAACGCACATCATGCTCACAAAAAAGGATCCACACAACTCTCTCCTGCATGGAGAATTAAGCAACGCATTTCGCGAGGTTTATCCAAAGGCAAAATTTGCCGATGCTATAGTGAAGGTATGGGAACTTCGGTATCCATCTAATATCAAAACTGATATGAAATACCTAAAGACTGGTTTCCCAGAAATAGACGCGGATTTACAACGTAAATAGACATTAAGTTTGTAAGGACAAAGATATGAGAATACAAAAACATATAAGCCGTGCGTTATTAGTGTCCCTTTGCGTACATATTGCTTTGATGTGCGTTGTTTCGGTGTTCCTTGCTCATCATTTTGATACGGAGCAGGAGTATATATCTGCGGAGATATTGGAAGCTGCCCCTGAAAAGCAGGCAAGGCGGCGGATTTTGCACCGGCACGTCCATCCAAACCGACAGATAGCAAATGCTGAGGTATCAAAGGTTTCCCCTACTCCGCTGACTTATGCACTACGGGTAACTGAGCCTAAATCACTGACTCATACTGACATCGTTCCCGATGTTGTTACGTACACCGCTCTGCCGCAAACAGAGGCACCCAGTCCAATTTCCAATAGCAGCCTCGGTGAAGATCCGACAATCAGAGCGTTTAATGTTGAACGGGGTTATAGCGAATACAACCTATTGCTCCAAGGTGAACAGGGACTTCAGAAATAAAAATAACTTCAGGGTTTTTCGGAAGTCATTTTTATACGTGTAAAGACCGAATTCCACGCCAGTAGACTTTCTAACATCCTATGTTATAACTTTTGGCGAAGGTATTGTTACACGTAAGGTTTTTTCTTGCCTCTGCCTCATTTCCATGCTAAACTGATGGCATGAAAATCTTCATCCAAATCGGACACGGTATCGAATGATGAACTCGCCCTTGCTTTTGAGGCCTATTTGCTTGATAGACAGAGACCGCGTGCAACAGAGAAAAACCTCACACAAGGGAAGTATGGAGATATTCTTGATGCTGATGTCTCAACAAATGGTGATGTCATTTTCACAAACAGTTGAGCCCGTGAACCGACTGACCACACTCTGGGGAGAACTCAAACAGCAGGGCTTAAAATGAAAAATTCGTTTCTCTTACCCGATGTGTTCTGCAAATTTAACCCATAAGTGCTGAGTGCGAAACTTCTGTTGTTGCTTTAAATATCGAATCAACAGCACTAAAAAGCATCGGTAGGTTATCCACGCCAAAACTCGTTCGGTTCTGGGTAAAAACATCGCCAATAAGCTGCCCAAATTGCCACCATATTCCGTCACTCACAATACCGTAAACCGGAAAATCTGGCGCATCGTTTATCTTTTGTGCAGCTATCAACTCCGCTAAACATTGTCCCCACCCTTGTTCAAAATCATTCTTTTTCGCCTCGACCAGCACAATCAAAGGTATGCCGACAACAGGTTTGCCCAATTCCGATTTTGTTGAAATTAGATAATCTGGTGTGCCACTCAAAGTCTCATTATACGCGATAGGTTTCTGTATCCAAAGTGCGTAGGTGTCAGCATACCTTTTATAGATTTCCTTTAGCACCGGAAAGATAAGCGTTTCACACCGTGCCGCCTCGGACGCAAAAACATCAATGTGCTGTCTGCAAAACTCAAAATCTTGCAGAAATTGTTCTGACGGATGTGAGGGATTCTCAATCTTAAAGAAGTCGTTTTCCGTGTATACGATCCTGAATTTCTCTAATACTTCAGCAATTGTCTTGAAATCACTAAATGCCATTCTCCTTTCCCTCCTGCTCCAATTATACCCTTATCTGTGGAACGTGTCAAATTAGGTCTATCTGATTTTCTCAGAGCCATTCAATTACCGCATAGTTTCAATGTTCACACCGTGTGCAGTAATTTTTCAACCAGCACTTCCACTTTTTCACAAAAATAAGAGTTTGTCTTGAAATTTACGCCAAGGTTGCATCATAAGCAATATTAAGAAACAAATTTCAACTTTTGAGGAAGGATGGAAAACTAAAAAGGAAGGCAAAAACGTCTCAAGAAAAATGCCCATAGGATTTTGGGGTTACGCATCCATAGGCAGGCAAGCAATATAAGGGTAGTGAGTGGTGTCCAGCCTAACGGACGGAATAGGTTGTTGTTAATGATGGTGCGGTAGAATGGATCGGACGGGAAGAGCGGAGGGGAGGAAGGTTGGAAGTGGATGTGTTGGTGCTGTGGCGACGGTGTGATCTTTACCGTTCCAGTTTCAGTCATCAGGTTCGGTGTATCCAGGGAAACCCAGAAGACTGTTAGTAAAATCAACGCGCCCGCAATCAGAAGATCACGGACGCGTTTGTTGAAAAGGTGTTTCGTTTCCATCGACTACTGGGCCCAACACTTCTCGCCCTGGCGACTCGATGCTGAACAATCCGGTTTGGGCCCCTGACACAGTCTCCAGGACTTACCGCAGGTGCTGAATCGACACGTCCGTAGCCGATGCTGGCTCTCCGACCACGCCGCGGACGATCCACACGACCAATAACTCGCACTACACGCTGAACAGGGACCCACACGATGCTCGTTTGCTGAACTCACCGATGCCGTGCAACCCGACCGACCACACGAAACCGTTGTCGGTGGCGGTGAGGTCGGTTCTGGCTCTGGCGGGGGTGTCGGTGTCGGCGGCGGTGCTGGATACGAATGCGTATGGGAGTCACAGGCATAGAAGTTCGTCACGGTGCAGTAATTCCCGTTAGAATCAGTCGAGGCACAACTCGCCTGTAAAGAATGATCCCCCGAAACTGAGGTCTCATGCACACCACACGCATGATACGTTGGAGACGGCGGTGGCGTTGAGGGCGGCGGGGTGGGTGGGTCTTCGGGAACTATGATATTTGAGATATCCTGATCTGAGTTTGAGTGCTCACCAGGGGTACCTGACCCGAGTCGCTTTGAACAAACCCCTTTAGACGTGAGTTCCCCGTGTAAACGGTTAGTGCAATATTGGAAGGTAGCATTACAAAATTCTTTTACCCCATTGCTGATGATTTTATTATATCTCGTACAACTGAAGACACGGTGCCACTCAGGAATACTGTAGTCCGGCGGGCAACTATAGTACTTTTCTCCACACCCTGTCGTCAAAAGCGTGGGGCCGCATGTCCATTGGTGTAAGGTTTCAGCACTCCCGGGTGTGCTCATCGTTGTCCCACAACTACCGAGACATGGAAACTCCGGTAAATCATCATTATATTCATATCTTTTCCTACCATGCCAGGAGTGATTGCTTTCAGAAGGTGATGAGTGCGCACGGTTATGTGCACTGATGAGTACAGTAACATCGGACCACTTGGAATGATACTGATTAATCTTTCTTTTTAACGTCTGAATTTGGCTTTCAACAGCACCGATAGCTGTATCTAAAGCAGAGGAGAGGGTCTCTTGCGCGCTCAGAAGGATGTTCTTCTCGATTGCGTTTTTGATGAACGATGTCACGCTGACACCACTGATCCATGTGAATTGCTCCAGTCTGTTACTCAGCAACGCGGAGTTGTTACTATCGTACTTGCCGAGCAGCTTCCCCATAATCTCTCGATAATCTTGTAAGACGTTAAGTTCTGTATCCGCGGCATCTTTCGCATTGTCTCTCTTAATCTCCGCTTCTCGTATCTTATCGCCTTGTGTGCCAGCATAGATGTCTTCTGCAGAGGAGCGGTTGATGCAGGTGAGGACACTGATGAGAACGGTGAAAATGAGTAAATATAGGCGAAAGTGTAAGTGTAAGGTGCGGGTCTGCATTCTCTTTCTCCTTTATTGAATATCGAAGTTTGAACGCCAGTTCTTGTAGGCACCTGCCTCAGGGGCTTCACTTATAAGCGGCCATCTGAATCTCAACAAATCGTGTGTTCTTGGGGAAATATGTCGCTGTTCCGTGAGAGCACTGATCGGACGTATCAGTTCATTAAACCTCTCCCAGGCATTGTATAGATTGGGGTTATCATAGTCTTTCCGCATTCTATACTCCGTGATGAGATAGACGCACGCAGCGAGCTCAGCGGCTTCCGTGTCGTCTGGTGGGAAGGGTGGTAACCTTCCGGCACTCCAGTGTCCGCGGCGTTCTGTTTGTGCCAGCAAAGCCCGCATCGGGTCTGCGGGGATGGGTATTGTGACAAAATCTGTCTGCGTTTCTTGCTCATTTTTTTGAGCAAAATCTGCTTGCCTGTTCTGTGGTGTCGTGGTTGTTCCTACTGTTCGTTCTGTGTGTGGTTCGGCGTGCCAAGTGCCATCCGCGTGGAAGTGTCCACCTGTATCGGTCTCACTCTCTGGCACTTCGGTGGTCGGTTGTTCGCTCGGTTTCTCCAACGGTTCAACCACCTTGTAAATCTTGATCGGTTCTTTCGGTGGCTGGGTCGTAAGCAGGTAAAGCCCCACGCCTGCTATTGCCACGATAAACACCGATAAAGGTAGCCAGTATTTTCGGATAAACATTGTTTCTCTCCTTTCGGTTGTTCTCCGTCCGTGTTTATCGCCTGTCCGCGTCCGGACAGAGCATCGGTTGACACGGCGGGGGTTCTTGTTGGGGTTGACAGATTTCGGGACTTCGGCGACACGGAGTCTGCGCCGCGTTTTTGAGGTGCCGCGCGAAACTTATCGTCGCCATGAGTAGAAAGAGCACAATAGGGATCCATCGCAAAACGTGTTTTCGCATCAGTCAGACACTCCTTCCTAACCCAATTCTTTCCATGGGTGAGCCGCTACCTGAAAAGGTAAAGCAGCGACTAAAAACAGTAAAATCAAAATACAAGATAAAGCCTTAAGAATCATTTTAAACCACGCCTTCCTTTTTTCCCAAAGAAAATCAAGCCATCAATAGGTAACCGAGGCGCAACGCGAACGAGACAACAGTGCTCCCTATTTGTTCCCTCTTTTTACATGAGCGCAACTGTGCTGTTTTGAAACCCGTTCCCTCATTTAATTCCTTATCCCGTATCGCGTACCCCTTAATATGTGCTGAAAACACGAAAGTGTCATTTTTTTTTTACGTCGTATGCTTGAGCATCTTCGCGAGCGCGGCTTTTTCAACTTCTTCTGGAGGTGTGTCCTCTAATGATTGCATATTCAACTTATCCATTTTAGCTTTATCCCGCTTTATCCAATTAATGCAAAGTCGATTCGCGATGACATAAAGCCATCCTTCAAATCGTTTTGGATCCTCTAATGTCCCAAGTTTTTTGTAGACTTGGATAAAGGTGTCTTGGGTAATTTCCTCTGCAATATGAAAATCCCCAATTTTCCGCCATATAAGGGCGTGAACACCGTCTTGGTGTTTCCGCATTAATGTGCTGAAAGCCGCGTCGTCGCCTAATAAAATTCTGCGAATCAGTTGAACATTATCATGTACCATCAAAATTCTCCCCGCTACAGGTTGAGTTACGGTGATATACTTCTGAATGGCAAAATGTACAGGTTCTTAAGATATCAACCCTACTCAAATTCATGAAACCTATTGAAATATGCCCAGCATGTAATGGTATTGGTGTACGTGTATTAAACTAACTTAAGAGCATCACGCCGCCCTTTTAATTAAAAGACACACTTTATTACGGAAAGGGTGCATTTAAGGTTAAAAAAGTAGATGTTTATTTTTTTTTCAATATTAATTTATGAAGTGCCAACGCTAATTAGGGCCAAAATTCCGTAAAGTTAAGACAAGTTTTGTCGCTGAAATTCAGGAGGTGTCAAATGGTTTCCTAACGCCGAGTGAGGCGTTTTGGGTGATACACCTGCGTGATAAAATGCTTGATGCGTGCTTTCGCCTCGGTTATATCCCCATAGTCACTAAGGTGAACTTCTTCCTTCTTGAGGGTTCAGATGAGGCGTTCCGCATATCCGTTTTCCCAAGAGTGGCCTCTCTGTGCTAATGAAATCTCAATCCCATGATAGGTGAGGGTGGAGATATAGGCACTTGAAAAATACTGCACTCCTTGATCGCTATGGTGGATCTCTGCAATGCTTTGGCGTAAATCCTGTTCTAAGGCTTTCAGGGTCAGAGATGTATTCAAATGATGACTTACCTGCCAGCCTCTTATCATGTGAGTGAAGACATCCATGAGCACCGAAACATAGACGAAGTGTCTGTGGAGACGAACAGACGTTATATCGCCAACCCAGACCTGATCGCACCGACAGATGTCAAGGTTCTCAACTTGATTGCCGCAGGGCTGTGCTCTTTGAAGCGATCTCGTGGTTTGACAGGTCCGTTTGCCAGCGACCGAGAGATTCCCTGCCTTCATCAATCGGGCAACGCGGCGATGCCCAACAGTGTATCCCAGACGCAACAGAATTGCCTGATGTGCCTATCCCCATATTCGGATAACGCCTACACAACTTCTCTATTTCCTCTCGGAGCACCTCTTGAGAAAGGTCGCTTTTCGGTTGATAATAGAGACTGATCCGGTTGAAACCGAGTGTGTCGCAAATCTGTCGAACCGAATAATCGGTCTGCAACGTTTCAAGGAGTTCTCGTTTCTCAAAGGCAGTTAGCTCAACCAAGTCGAGGCTTTTTTATGTCCAACGCCACGGTCAATCTCCCAACGAGCTGCTCAAGGTGAGCAATGCGTTCCGCAGGGTCCTGAGATGCTTTATCAGTGGATCCAAAGAGAGATGCTGCGTTTTCAACGAGTTGGTGCTTCCACTTTGAGAGCTGGTCTTCGCTGAGGTTATGGCGGAGGACCCCACAGTTCTCCTTGTGAAGTTTCACTCCTGAGTGCCTCAAGAACGATTTACGCCTAATTGTAGCATAAAATGCATTTGTTCCCTGAAAGTTTTAGATTACACCTTATACACATTTTTTACAAGAGACTCTGCTCGTTTAAATTATATCAAACTGATGCCAAGATATTTTGTTTCCTACCCAGAGTATTTTCGTGTTAAAAATTTTCCTATAAACCTCCGTAAAATCCCCTATCAGATTTAGCAACCCAATCATGGGACCGCCCCGAAGGGTTCTTTTGTCCAAAGAGAACCCTTTTGGTCTCAATGAAGTCGTCAACTTTTCACCAAAAAAAGTGTGCTGATGCGTCTTACAGATTGATTTATAGTGCCTTTTACTCTAATTATAAACATGAAATCGAAAAAGTTAAGGGTAAATGCGATATTTTTTTCGGAATTTGACGAAAAATATGCGCTGTGATCGTCCACTGAAGAGTTCTGTCGAAAAAAATAGAGGAGATTAGAGAGGTAGGTTATTTCCGCTTGACAACACTGATGGAGGTTTGTAAAATAGCGGGACCCCATACAAGGAGTCTCGTAATGCCGAACTTTACAACAGAAGAACTCACCAAAATTTGCCTTAACGTCTTCCAAAAATTAAAGGTGCCAGCAGCCGAAGCGGAAATCGTAACCCGTTCCATGGTGGATGCGAATCGCGTCGGACACGATTCACACGGCGTTATTCACCTCGCCAAATATGTCCGCGAACTGGAAGCAAGGTTAATTCAGCCCGGTGCCTCAATAGAGACGCTGCATGAATCGGCACCCATTGCGGTGTTAGATGGGAATTGGGGGTTTGGTCCGGTGATAGCGACGCGTGCCGTTGAATTGGCGATCGAGAAGGCAAAACAGACAGACATCAGTTCCGTTGCCGTATCGCGATGCAATGAGGTGGGTAGATTAGGTGGGTATGCCTGCCTCGCAGCAGATGCAGAAATGATTGGACTACTGATGGCAAACGACCACGGCGGTGGTACATGTGTCGCACCGCACGGCGGCGTTGAAGGCAGGCTCTCTACCAACCCAATCGCGTGTGCTGTGCCGATTAAGGGGCAAGATCCGATTGTGTTGGATATGTCCACAAGCGTTGTTGCATCCGGGAAGATTCGGGTTAAACAGCACCAAGAGGAAGCAGTTCCGCACGGATGGTTGATTGACGCAGAAGGTGAGTCAACGGCAGATGCGAACGATTTCTACAGCACGCCACCTGCTGCTATATTGCCGTTTGGCGGGGTGGTTTCAGCACATAAGGGATTTGGTCTGAGCGTTATCGTGGATATTCTGTCCGGTGCGCTCACGGGTGCTGGATGTAGTCAGAGTGAAGATGCCCGTGTCGGCAACGGATTGTTTGTGATTGTGATTAACGTTGCGAGTTTTAGAGAATTTCCGGGGTTCAGTGCGGAGATAGAGCGTTTTATCGGGTATCTCAAATCGGCGAAGCCTGCTGCTGGTGTTGACGCAATTCGGATGCCGGGGGAACGCGGTTGGGAGGAACAACGCAGGCGGGAACGGGAAGGTATTCCGATAGACGCTGAGACGTGGGAGCAAATTCAAGCATTATAGTAAAACCTATCATTAATTGGGCACTCTCAAACAGTCTGAATGCCTATAACAGGCATTCAGACTGGCACAAACTGACAGTTTATGCTACATAATCAATGAATCACCTGTTTCTGGGTGGAATAGGTGCGCCTTGTCCATGTTGAAATTGACTGTCAATGATGTATTGTGTTGTGGCATATTGATAAGATCCGATTGTGCAACAAAGTTGTTTTGGTCTGTTCGCAGATACAAGAGCGCATGATTTCCGAGCGGCTCAACCAGTTCCACCTGTGTCCCAATACTGTTCTTCCCGTTTTCGCCGATATGAATATCCTCGGGTCGGATGCCGAGCGTTACAGCGTCTCCGGGAAGTGTGTTCAGTGCCGACTGGAGCTGGCTATTCAGTTCCACCTCAAAGTTCTCAAATCGGAGTGTCGGAGTGCTGCCATTACTCACAATGTGCGTCTCTATAAAGTTCATCGGTGGCGTGCCGATGAAACCGCCGACGAATTGGTTTGCAGGCTTGTGATAGAGCGTTCCCGGATCAGCAATCTGTTGGATTTTCCCCTCATTGAGAACGACGATCTGATCTCCCATCGTCATCGCTTCGACTTGGTCGTGGGTAACGTAGACGATAGTCGCGTTGAGTCGGTCGTGCAGCCGACTAATCTCCATCCGCATTTGTACGCGCAGCTTCGCATCAAGATTGCTCAACGGTTCATCGAATAGGAACACCTTCGGATGTCGCACGATTGCCCTGCCAACCGCAACGCGTTGACGTTCACCCCCAGAGAGGTGCTTCGGCTTGCGGTTCAATAGGTGCGAAATGCTCAGAATCTCCGCTGCCTCTTTGACACGCGTTTCAATCTCCGCTTTTGAATATTTGCGAAGTTTCAACCCGAACGCCATGTTTTTATACACGGTCATGTGTGGGTAGAGGGCGTAGTTTTGGAAAACCATAGCGATGTCCCTGTCTTTCGGTGGTGTGTCGTTGATGCGTGCGTCGTCGATGTAGATGTTGCCTTCGGTAATCTCCTCCAACCCGGCAATCATCCGTAGGATTGTCGATTTACCACACCCCGACGGACCGACGAGCACGGTAAACGACTCATCCGGAATCTGAAAGTCTGCCTGTTCAACTGCGAGGACATCACCATCGTAAATCTTAGTGACATCTTTCAAGGTGACCTGTGCCATAATTTTTGTAATTCGGGGTTTACAAACCCCTCTCACGTTGCTTTATTCTCCCGGACGAAACAGTGTCTCGTCAACTTCAGCGTTCAATTCGATGTCGGTAATCAGGATCTGCCGATATTCCCCGTTCTTTGTGGCACGATGATGTGCGACTTTAACGCCATCCACATCTCGAAAATCTTCAAAGAACGCTACCACGTTTTCCACGCCGCCTCCGATCCCAATTTCATAGCTAAACTGGACGATGTAGTGCGTCTCTTTACTAATGAAGACCTTTAACTTTTTCCCAGAAGGTTGGGTAACGAGGAGAACTTCTGTCGGAATACCCTTTACTTCCTCAGTTCCTGCGTATTGCACAGGAATATCACCTTTTGAAAGCATTGGTAAAAGCCAAATCGGTTCTCGGAAGAGACTATCTCTAAAAAAGATAAGAAAAGACGCTACTTCCCCAGCAGGAACAGGTTTCACCGCGCCATCCGCTAACCGAAATAAAGAATTACCGTCAAAGATTAAACCGCCTCTGTCGCCGTCTACATCCCAATCGCTACGAAATTTGTCAGGATAAAAATAGGCTTTAGACCGTCCCTCATCCTGCACATCCCCGTCAGGAAAGTGTTCAAAACTGTGAGATTCTGTTACGATATTTTTCACGGCTTGTAGTTTCTCAAGTCCACCGTGCGCAGCGATAGCAGCATCAATAATTTCTCTGACATTCGGTGCCACATTTTGCGCGCCTTCAGATGCGTTGGGCACTGGACTTATAGGCGTATCGGCGGGTCGATCAAGATTTTTTTCCACCAATTCAGCAACAGCAGATTCAACATCAAAACCGCCGAGGCTCGCCTTTTGGATAATGCCTTCACTGTCAATCAAAAATGCCGTTGGAATTCCCCACACCTTATACAAATTCCTTACGTCGCGGCTTTCATCCCAATAGTGGACCCATGAAAGTCCTTCTTTCTCAATATAAGCCGCAAGCGGTGCCTCTGACCGATCCAAACTGATACCGATAATCTGAAACTTCTGATTCTTGTGTTTTTCATAAGTCTTCTTCACTTTAGGCATCTCGGCGATGCAGGGGCCACACCACGTCGCCCAGAAATCAAGAAGTACAACTTGTCCACGATAGTCTTTCAAAGAAAGTTCTTCACCTTTCAGATCTGTCACCTGAAAATCTGGTGCCGGTTTACCGATCCACTCACTCGGATCTGTTCTAAGAGGTTTCTGTGACGCTTCTTTTTCAGGCGTTGTCTCCTGTTTAAGAATCTTTGTTGCAGGTATCGACTGTGATCGCGAGCCATCCTCAAGTGTTTTCGTGGGAGTATCGGTAGGTTTCGCGAGATTTTCTGCCACTAATTCAGCGACAGCAGTCTCAAGCCGATAACCGCGAAGGTTTGTCTTGCGGATAACACCTTCACCATCAATCAGAAAGGTTGATGGAATCGCCTGTACCTTGTAAAGATTGCTCACCTTACCGATATTGTCCCAATAGTGTACCCATCCGAGTTCCTCTTTCGCAATGTATGCCTCAAGCGGATCCTTCGACCTGTCAAGACTGATACCGATGATTTGGAACTTCTGATCCTTGTAGTTTTCATAAGTCTTTTTAATGTTGGGTATCTCAGCAATACAAGGCGGACACCATGTCGCCCAGAAATCAAGCAGTACAACCTGTCCACGGTATTTTTCTAAGGAGAGTGCTGCTCCCTTCAAATCTGTCACCTGAAAATCCAGTGCCGGTTTGCCAATCCACTCCCTCGGATTCATTCCGGGTGCCGGACTCGCCCCCGGGGGTTTCGATAATTCGCCCTTTCGCTCAGCTCTGTCCTGTTCGAGAATTTGCGCCGCACGTTTCGCTTGCGATCGCCCCCCATATTTTGCGTGATTTACCAATTGCTGATAGGCACTGTCTGCTTTGTCGTGCGCACCGAGTTTGTCATACGCCAATCCCAATTCTAACAGGCAACTTTGAACGTATCGTTCGTTTGGATGCTTATCAATAAGTGCTTCAAAGACTTTAATCCCTTCGTCAACACGCTCCAACTGAACTAAGGCATTCCCAAGCAGATAATAGACCTCGTCCACGCGTCGGTATTCAGGGTGCGCCGCAACAAAGTCTCTGGATTTCTCGACCAATTTTTCTAAATCTTCAGATTTCTGCTGCTGTCTGAGGCTTTTATAGATCGCCTTAATTTCCTTATATTTGTCAGCGGGTTTCACTGAATAGGCACCAGCGATGTTAACACAAAAACCGATCAGTACAAAACTTGTGAACACACCCATGAGAACACTATGGAAGCTTCTTTTTCCTTTGTGTTGTGAACTTACTTTATCTTGCGAGAACATTTTATTTTACCTCCTCAAATTCGTTGAACCTACCTGTTTGAATTTGTGCGTTTGTAGAAACATTTGATGAGAACCTCGCCAGCGAAAAGGGGATTTAATTTTTCAAATTCTCGCGCACGAGTTCACCCACAGCCATCTCAAGCGCGCTGCCCCGGAGATTCACTCGGCGGATAATACCAGCACCATCAATTAGAAAAGTTGACGGAATTGCGCGAACGTTGTACATACCGCTAATCTTACCGCTATTATCCCAATATTGCCGCCACGCGAGGCCTTCACTCGCTATATATGCTTCAAGTGGTGCTGTTGCCTGATCTAAACTGATACCGATAATCTCAAACTTATGGTTTTTGTACTTTGCGTAAGTCCTTTTAACGTTCGGCATCTCAGCAATACAAGGTGGACACCACGTCGCCCAAAAATCAAGCAGCACAACCTGTCCACGATACTGCGATAGCGAGATCGGTTCACCCTTCAAACCCGTTACCTGAAAATCGAACGCTGGTTTATCAATAAATTGACTCGAAGTTGGGTATGCCTTTGGACCCGGCTCGTCGGCTAATTCACCTGTTCTGGCATCCCAATTCTGTCCAAGGAGTTGCCCTGCAGTATTCGCGGACCATCCACCACGGTACTTTGTGTGATTTAGCAGTTTTTCGTAAAGCTGATCCGCCTTATGATGCTTACCGACTTTATCGTAAGCCAACCCTAATTTTAAAAGACTCTGTTCAACATAATCAGCAGCAGGATAGTACTTAATGAGCTCCTCAAATACTGCAATTCCTTCATCAACACGGTTGAGCTGGATTAAACTGTCTCCCAGAAGATAGTATACCTTATCGACCCGTTCGTATTTTGGGTACATATTGATAAAAACGGCTGATTTCTCGACTAACACCTCATAAGCAGCCGAATCACTGCTATCTTTCAGCTTTCCGGCAATCGCTTTGATTTCGGCGTATGCCGCGTCATCTGTCATTGAAGTTGAACCAGCAGTGTCAAGAATTGAAGTTGAACTAGTCGTGTTAAGAGTCGAACTCACACAAGAACTGAACATTACCAATCCAGTAAGCACGATAACAAAGGAATACCACCGCCTCACTCCGGTAGTTTCATTTCGGATAAGCATTTCAGACTCCTTCAGGTTAATTGGCGTGCATTAAACGGCGTTTTGATAGGAATACGCCAATAACAGTTTAATTTCTTCCGCCTGTACCTGTTGCAAGAAACGGGTTACGTCAGCGTCAGCCCCATCTTCGGCTGCTTGACACCAATCAATAAACTGATAGGCATCCCAATTCTCTTCTGCCGCAATCGTCTGTGCAATATGTGCCAACGCGTCTGACGGATTCGATGTCTCATTCAAGATCGCCACTGCGCGTTCGCGGACCTGTGGAAAAATCGGATGCGCGCCAACTCTACCGAACCAATACTTGGCGTTGCTGTAGTCCGGCTCACGGCGGTGCATAATGCCGTGCCAGTAGCTGCCTGTCTGATTCGTGAGTCCTTGCGAAATGTTATGGGATTCATCCAGTGCATCGTTCCACAAAAGCAGACCGCTCCTGATAGCATCACCAAATGTGGTATTCTTCACAGATTCTCCTTGAAAAAGTTCACCAAGCGATGCTGATGCCAAGGCATCTGTCAATTCAGTGCTCCACGCTTTCTGCGGAACGAGGGTCGGTAGCGGGTTGCCCGCCTCTAACTTTTCAATAACTTCGGCGATTGCCTGTGTGTATGTTATAGCCATGAAAACACTCCTCAGTATTCAAATCAGTCAGTTTGAAGTTAATTTACCATCTTTTGCTGAATATATCAAGCATTTTTAGATATTTTACCAGAGTCATTCAGTTTTCCGTTTTTCAGTCAAATTTTCAACCCCGGACCCGGTAGGTGCGGTGTTTTTGCTGGGGGGTTTCCCTCCTAACCGCACCGGATTCCCTGAATAGCCCCGGATATTTTACAGACGCAGCCAGAAACCTTGCAACTGCATCCGAAAATGTGTTACAATTGCCGAAAAGCGATTGTAAGTTTGGAGAAAGTTTTCGTAGAAATGGGAACAGCGTTTAAGAAAGCACTATTTGTTTTCATCGGTTTTATTGTAGTTTTGGGTGGCGTTTTAATCGGCGTTATCCTGAACTACTCTCAATATGGGTCGCTCCCAGAAACGATACAGATGGTAGATTTTCAGGGGATCCTGTTGTCGGTTCTCGGCGCATGTGTTCTGAGTTTAATAAGTATCGTGTTAATCTTCTGGTTAGCACGTGCTTGGGCAAGCGAACAGCCTGAACTTGGCGACCGAATTACGCGACTCGCGCTCGTAGTCAGTATCAGTTTAATAGTTGTTTTCGGGGGTTTGGCAGGCGGTTTGATTATTTTACGCACGTTATGGACTATCGGATTTTTTTAACTTGCATTTGTGTTACCTATATGGTATAATTAGTTAATCGTGATTCGGATGTCCGGTTCTAAACACATACGCGTTGATATTCAGCTTCGCTGCTCCCACGCCAAGTGGCACGTTCCGTAACGTCCGAGTCAATGCAAAACGTTTTGTAGATAGAGGGCTCACATGCGATAGGGCAACCATGCGTCTGTCAATTTCGTTTTAAGAGGCGCACGCAAGTGGTGCACTATCGGTTATATGAGTTTGTAAGCGGCGCACCGTAGCGCCTTACTTGGGGGTGTGAAAAATACACTACAGAGGCAAACGTAATCAGAGAACGAAGGAAAGGCAGAGTCGTTCAAATTATCAGATTCGAGCCAAAGAGATTTTACTAATAGATCACGAGAATAAGCAAGTGGGAGTTATGTCTCCCCGGGACGCGCTGCAACGTGCTGAAGAGGTTGGATTGGATTTGGTAGAAGTTTCACCGAATGCTAACCCTCCCGTTTGTAAGATCATGGACTACGGGAAGTATCAGTATGAGAAAAATAAGCGCGCCCGTGAGGCTCGAAAAAAGCAGACGAAGGTGGTCTTAAAAGGGATGCAGTTCCGCCCAGATACCGCGGAACACGACTATCAGTTCAAGAAACGGCATGTTGAGGATTTCCTGAAAAATGGATGGAAGGTACGCGCAACTGTCCGATTCCGAGGGCGCGAGATGCTCCACACCGAACTCGGCAGTAATCTCCTTTCACGGCTCAAAGATGACCTCGAAGAAATTGCCGATGTCGAGCAACCACCACGCATGGAAACGCGCATTATGTCGATGATCCTTGCACCGAAATCTGTGTAATGTTTTGTCGTCGCACTCTTTCTGTAGGGGCGGTCCCCCCTTCCCAGTAACGGGTAGGGTGCCGGCCACGATATTTCTTTATATACCAGCGACCGTTGGTCGCGCACTGAAAACGGATGGCACTTGCAAGTGGATGCTTGCTGTCAAGGATATTCTAATGCCGAAAATTAAAACGCATAAAGGCGCGGCAAAACGTTTCAAATTCACCGCAAAAGGTAAAATTCGGCGCAATCGTGCTTATGCTGGACACCTATTTATCTCGAAGTCTTCAAAGCAGAAACGTAGATTGCGGCAAGCGACCCTCGTTGACCCGAGCAATGCGAAACGCTTGAAACGCCTCATTCATCAGTAGAAGTGAACGCCCGGATGGACAACGCAATAACGCGTTACGGGCGAAATAGTGGAAGCAATCGCCGACAGCAACGCTGGTCGCGATAGGAGTTTTAGATGGCACGAGTAAAAACAGGGAATGTCCGACGCAAACGGCGCAATCGGATGCTCAAGCATTCCAAAGGTTACCGAGGGGGGCGGAACAACCTCAAGCGTACCGCTATGGAAGCGGTAGAGAAGGGATGGAATCACGCCTACGCCCATCGACGCGCACGCAAACGCGATTTTAGAAGACTTTGGATTGCCAGAATTAACGCCGCCGCCAGAGCGCACGGACTTTCTTACAGCCGATTCATACACGGGCTTAAAACTGCTGGCATCGAATTGGATAGGAAGGTCCTCGCTGACATTGCTGTCAATGACGAAGCCGGTTTTGGGCAACTTGTCGCCCTCGCGAAGGGTTAGGCGCGCCGACTGACCGCGAATTGCACAAAAATTAACACATCAAACAGCTATGAAGGGACTTATGTAAGTTGTTGAGACCTCTCAAATAGAGAGACCGCGTCATCGGTTGGAAGCGTGGTTTTGAGAGCAACAGCCGAATTTCATCCTGGAGCTACGCAATTAAAAAATGAAGCGGGTAGATTGTTGCTAATCTACCAAGCGGGGTGGTACCGCGGAAGCAGATGCCTGTCGCTTTCGTCCCCATAAGGAAATCGACCTTTATGGGACAAAGTGATAGGCATTTTTTAATGGGTGGTCAGTTATCAGTAAAGAAGGTTCTTTCTAACAATTTATCCGACTTCGGGAGATTGTTACAAAACCTTCTCTTAACCGATGACTGACAACTGATAACTGAGGCAACTATGAAAGCAGAACTACAAGCGATTCAGGCAGAAGCACTCGCGGCACT
The DNA here is from genome assembly GCA_003635195.1 of Candidatus Poribacteria bacterium. Classification (GTDB taxonomy): domain Bacteria; phylum Poribacteria; class WGA-4E; order WGA-4E; family WGA-3G; genus WGA-3G. The sequence continues at coordinate 57,614 of PYIY01000212.1, forward strand.
AAAATCCGTGGAAACACCCGACGCGCTTGAATCGCTGAGGATTACATATTTTGGACGCAGAGGAAAATTGACGGATGTCATGAAAGGCATGGGCAAACTTTCCAAAGAAGAACGTCCAGAAATCGGGAAACTCGCCAACGAGGTGCGTGCCACGCTAACGCAAGCATTTGAAGCAGCAACGCAAGCACTCCACAATCAACAACAGGAACATCAACTTGAGGCAGAAGCCGTTGACATCACACTTCCGGGACGAAAACCAGCTTACGGGAAAGCACACCCCATCATGCAGACCTTGGAGCGGATTGAGGCGATCTTTACGCAAATCGGTTTTCAGGTAGCTACGGGACCAGAGATTGAGACTGAGTATTACAACTTCGACGCACTGAACACGCCTGCCGACCATCCCGCTCGCGACCTACATGATACCTTTTACCTAACGGACGGACACCTTTTGCGGACACACAACTCTCCAGTGCAAATCCGGGCAATGGAGAACCAGAAACCACCCGTACGAATTATCGTGCCCGGAAAATGCTATCGTGTGGATTACGATGTCTCACACACACCGATGTTCCATCAGGTAGAGGGTTTGCTCGTGGACACACGCGTTACTTTTAGTGACCTAAAGGGCGTTTTGACCGCCTTCGCTCGACAGATGTTCGGTGACCAGACGCAGATGCGCTTCCGTCCGCATTTCTTCCCTTTTACGGAACCGAGTGCAGAGATGGACATTTCCTGTGCTGTCTGTCAAGGAAAAGGATGTCGGAGTTGTGGCGGCACGGGATGGGTCGAAATTCTGGGGGCTGGTGCCGTTGATCCAGCCGTGTTTGAAGCCGTGAACTATGACCCAAATGAAGTTACCGGGTTTGCATTCGGTATGGGTGTGGAACGGATCGCGAACCTCCAATTCCGAATCCCAGATATCCGTACCTTCTATGAAAACGATCTCCGTTTTTTACGTCAGTTTTAAGAATGGTTGTCAGTGGTCAGTTATCAGTTTTCAGTAGAGAGACTTATGGCGGGCAACGTAATGGCTCCAGCCACAATGCTCCTTAACTGACCACCGAAGACTGATGACTAAAAATTGGATACTGATGATTTTCACTCTGACGACCCATAATTATCAAAGGTTTTGATAAATGAACGTAACCTTAAATTGGCTAAAAAATTATATCGACTTTGAATTATCTCCAAGCGAACTCGCTGATCGACTAACAATGTTAGGCATTGAAGTTGAATCCTTTAAGCAACTCGGTGCTGACCTCAAGGGTATAGTTGTCGGTAACGTCACCGCTATCCGACCACATCCAAATGCTGACCAACTCGTCCTCTGTCGAGTAGATGTCGGTGAGACAGAAGAACTCCAGATTGTTTGTGGCGCGCCGAATGTCCGAGAAGGTATGCTGGCACCCGTTGCTACAATCGGGGCAACGCTGCCTGTCGGTCTGACAATCAAACGTGCGAAACTGCGCGGCGAAACTTCACACGGAATGCTCTGCTCCGAGAAAGAGTTGGGACTCTCTGAAGATGCCGCAGGTTTAATGGAATTACCGACAGGCACGCCTCTTGGCATATCACTTTCAGAAGCACTCGGATTAGACGATTTCGTATTTGAATTGGAAATTACGCCGAACCGTCCAGATTGCCTGAGTCTGATCGGCGTTGCGCGTGAAATCCGCGCGGAGACAGGAAATGCGCTAAAACTGCCACAAGTTGACTTCAACGAAGACAAAACCGATATTCGAGAGATGACAGCTGTGACAATTGAAGCCCCTGACCTCTGTCCGCGTTATGCTGCGCGCCTCATTCGAGGCGTTAAAGTGGGGCAGTCCCCGACATGGCTACAGCAGCGACTTGAATCTGTCGGTGTCGGCGTTATTAACAACATTGTCGATATTACGAACTTCGTCCTGATGGAATATGGGCAGCCGCTTCACGCTTTTGACTATCACAAACTCACAGAAAACCGCATCGTCGTGCGGCGTGCCACGGCGGTTGAAAACATAATAACGCTTGATGAAGTTGCGCGTGAACTCACGCCCGATATGCTCGTTATTGCGGATGCCGAAAAGCCTGTCGCGCTCGCAGGGATCATGGGCGGATATGATTCTGAGATCACAGAGACTACCGCTGATGTGTTGTTGGAGAGTGCTTATTTCAATCCGTCAAGTGTCCGTGCGACCGCTAAAGCATTAGGCATTAGTACGGAAGCCTCTTACAGATTTGAACGTGGTGCCGACCCAGGTGTAGTCCTTGCTGCACTTGACCGTGCTGCACAACTCATCGCCGAATTAGCAGGCGGTAGCATCTGTGAAGGCATCGTCGATGTCTACCCGGGTGAGCAGCCCTTGCGTCAGATTCAGCTCCGTTCGGAACGTGTTAATTTTATATTGGGAACGACACTTGAGGCAGCAGAGATGGCCCAGATTTTAAGCAACCTCGGTTTTGATGTTGAAGCAAATGAAACTGGAAACTATCAAGTCACCGTGCCGACGTTCAGATCTGACATCACCCGTGAAATCGACCTTATTGAAGAAATCGCACGCGTCTACGGCTACGATAATATTCCGACAACGTTGCCCAAGGGCGATATTCCTGTCCCCGCCCCGAAGCCGAGCACAGAGGTTCGCAAGCGTATAAAGCATTTTCTCCTCGCCACCGGAATGATGGAAGCGATCAACTATAGTTTTGGTGATCCCAACTGCTTTGACAAGATCCGTTTCACCGCTAACGATCCACGCCGCGATGCGTTGAAGTTGCGAAATCCGTTGAGTCCAGAAATGTCGGTGCTCCGTACAACACTGCTACCCGGATTACTCGAAAACGCACAGCATAACCGGAATCACCAGATAGACACTATTGCCCTCTTTGAAATTGGAAGCGTCTTCATTCGTAATGGCGCACAGAAAGAGCCAGCACGGGTTACGGGAATTCTCGCTGGACAGGTCGGGGGGGGCGTGTATAGCAACCCTTACCGAGAGCCGGATTTCTACGATATCAAGGGGATTGTAGAGGGAATACTTGAAGTCTGTGGCATTGTTGATTACACGCTGCAGAAAACGGACACGCCAACCTTCCATCCGGGCAGGAGCGCAGCGGTATTATTGGACGATAAACAACTCGGCACATTCGGTGAGGCACATCCAGAGGTCGTTGAGAATTATGATCTGCCGTATAAGGCGTATCTCTTTGATTTTGACATGGAAGCATTGGTAGATGCTGCCATATTTGCTAAACGCTTTGAACCTATTCCGATCTACCCTACGGTTGAGCGTGATCTTGCGATTGTCGTAGATAAAGAGCTCCTCTCTGATATGCCGACTGAACTTATCTACGCAACAGGCGGCGAATTAGTCAAATCGGTACGTCTCTTTGATGTCTATGAAGGTGAACAGGTTCCGGAAGGCAAGAAGAGTCTCGCCTACGCTATCACGTATCATTCTGCGACCGAGACGCTGACTGACAAGGCAGTAAATGCCCTTCACGACAAGGTTGTCAAATGCCTCAATCAGGAACTTGGTGCTGAATTACGGATGTAGGTGGGCATTGAGACTATGCAGGCACATCGGATAAAAAATCTATTTGCTGCTATCGCGCGTTATTACGACTTTCTCAACGCGTTGTTAAGCCTCAAGCGCGACAAGGTGTGGCGACGGGAAACCGTCAAAGCAAGCGACGTTGAACCTACAAACAAGGTACTGGATGTCTGTACTGGTACGGGTGAACTTGCGCTTGCATACTCGGATAAAATTGGTGCAAAGGGTTTCGTTATCGGTTCAGATTTCTGCTTTGAGATGCTTGTTATCGGAAATCAAAAAGTTGAGCCTGGAAGAGGGAATCAAAAGAGAGGAAGGCTGGAAGAGGGGAAGGATGGGAACCCTAACCTTCCAACCTTCCAACCTTCTAGTCCAGTGCCTTCCATTCCTCTATCCCTTCCCTGCACCCCCAGTTTTTTGGCAGCGGATACCCTCATTCTTCCTTTTTTAGACAATACCTTTGACGTTGTCTCCGTCGGTTTCGGTATTCGGAACGTATCAGATTTAGAGATGGGGATACGCGAGATGACGCGTGTCGCTGCACCCGGTGGTAGGATTGTTATCTTAGAGTTTACGCAGCCCGTGAATCCGTTGTTTAGAAGCCTTTACTACTTCTATTTCACGAAGATTCTACCCTTCATCGGGAATTTAATCTCCCGCAGTAAAGATGATGCTTACGGCTATCTCCCGCGTTCTGTTATGAAATTTCCGGATTGCGGTGCCCTGAAGGCGGTGATGGAGCAGTGTGGACTGACAGATGTGCGGTTTCAGCGCAAAACATTCGGCATCGTTGCAATTCATGTTGGTAAAAAACCGAGAGGTGTGTAAAATTTTGGCATTAAGTGTTCTCTTTCTCTTGTGAGAGGGTTTGTAACCCCGATCACTCTCGAATACGCTGCTATGCGTTGAGGAGACAGTCGGTTTTCCAAAAATCCGCGAAATCTGTGTAATCCGCGATAATCCGCGATTCAGACAATTAATAACATTCACACTACCTTGTCGCCAATCGTTCAACATGCGCCACGACAGATTCAGAGACTCCTTCTAAACTATATCCGCCCTCTAATGCCGAGATAACGCGTCCCGATGCGGTTTCATCGGCAAGTCCAAGCATCAGGTCTGTGAGCGTGGCAAACCCGTCTGCTGTCAGTTCAGTTCCAGAAAGCGGATCAAGGTAGTGTGCATCAAAACCCGCTGAAATTAATAGCACTTCTGGTGAGAAATCTCGCAATGCCGGTATCAGCACATCCGTAAAGACTTTGACGTATGCGTCATCCCCACTTCCAGCGGGCATCGGCACGTTTAGTGTCGTGCCATGTGCTTTGCCGCTACCGCGCTCGCGACTTGAACCGGTACCCGGGTAAAGCGGCGATTGGTGGATAGAAAAGAAAAAGACCGATGCCTCGTCATAGAAAATGTCTTGTGTGCCGTTGCCGTGATGGACATCCCAATCAACAATTGCCACCTTCCCGACACTATGTTCCTGCTGGAGATAGCGAGCCGTGATAGCGATGTTATTGAATAGACAAAATCCCATGCTCTGTCCCGGTGTAGCGTGGTGGCCTGGTGGACGTACCATCGCAAAAGCGTTTCTTACGCTGCCTGTTACAACTGCATCTGCCGCGCGTAGGACACCGCCTGTCGAAAGCAACGCTATATCAAACGATTCATAACAAACAGTGGTGTCGTAAGTGAGCGGGATCTCTTTTTCGCAGTGTTGTCGGATATATTCACTATAGGCAGGGTTATGCGCGTAAGCGATTTGTTCAACGCTTGCTGGGGTCGGTTCAATCTGGTGCAATTGATCCCATACACCGCTTTGTTGGAGTGCTGCCAAACTCGCACGTAACCGATCCGGTCGTTCAGGGTGTCCTGGACCGGTATCGTGATTCAGGTAATCTGGATGATAGGCGAAACCTGTTTTTTGTGTCATGTCCGTCTCTTTACCTTCATAAAAAAGTTAACTGTGGCATTTGAATATATGATAGGATATATTTCATCACCACGTAACGTTTATACTAACATGTCTTCTTTCTTGTCACTATAACATAAAATAGGAATAAAACAACTCAAAATTACACCGGATGAAAACAGACACCTCTCACTTAGCAGACAATAATATCGGACAGGTTTTCACGCCGCCGAAGTGGGCAGCGTGGCTTATCAACAGATGGGGTATCTTTGAAGCATGGCTCGACGGTGCGCATATCTGCGACCCTACTGCTGGAGAGGGTGCCTTTCCGCTTGCAATGCTCCACATCGCAAGGCAAAAAGGGGTGCCCATTACCCCTGAACGCCTGTCGCGCCTGACACTTATTGAAATAGTTCCGTCGCATCTGGAGCAGTTTAGAGAAAACGTCAAGCGCGAGTTTGGTATAGACTTTCCCACCTCTCAAATCTTCTGTCAAGATGTTATTACAGAGGTGCATGCCGGGAAATACGACATTCTCATTGGAAATCCGCCGTGGACTAACTTCGGAGATTTACCGACAGCATATAAAGCGCGTCTAAAACCCTTTTTCCTTGAAGAAGAACTCGTGCCAGATAGACAGAAGACACTTCTGGGTTCTTCTCGGACGGATATAGCGGCACTGGTCCTGAAAGTTGTTTTGGGGAGATTACTTAAGAAGAACGGTATAGGATACTTTTACATCCCAACATCCCTCTTTTTTGGCGAGGGTGCTCATAACGGATTTAGGGATTACAGTGCCAAAGCCTCGCGGAACGGGGTTGACGCTCACAGAAATTTCGCCGTGGATACCGTCTATGAATTCACATCAACGAAAGTGTTTGAGGGTATCCGAACATCGTATTGTTGCGCCAAATTTCAGATAGATACACGGCAGAATTTTCCAGTTTCATATTTTACGGAGTTGAACGGAGAGTGGGTTGCACATAAAGCACTACCGCTCCAAAATCCGACAGACCCGTGGCGAGTTGTGCAAGACCTTGATGAACTGAATATGGACACAAGGCTTAAAATCGGGCTGTCGTCAAAGCAAAAGCCGCGACAAGGTGTGAATACATGCGGCGCAAATAGTGTCTTCATCTTTGACCACAAACCTCCACATCTCCCTGAACAGTTTCTATACCCGCTCGCAACAAAGGAGATATGGCGACAAAACACATCTCTACCTCGCAAATGGATCCTGTTGCCGTACGATCGTCAAACAGGAAAATCGCTTACATGGCATGAAATTGAACAATGGAACACCTTAAAAGCGCACCTTCAGGATGCCCAAAATATGCTAAAAGCCCGTAAAGGGACGCTCCTCCGATCTGCTATGAAGAGAGGCAATTGGTGGGTACTGCTCGGTGTAGGGGCTTATACATTCGCGCCCTTTAAAGTAATCTGGCAGGCGTATGGGAGAAGTGATTTTACGCCGGTGGTCTTAGGCAGTGTAGAGGGACAGATGTGGCAAGGGAATCAGGCAATGCACGCATTCATTCCGTGTTGGTCTGAACGCGAAGCACAACGAATTAAGACGGCACTTGAGAACCCAGAGATTCCGATGTTGTTACGACAACTCAATGGGGCAGGTAAATGTAATTGGGCGCAACCGGGTAAGATTAAGAAAATACTGGAATTCGATAGAGAGGCTTGAGATATTGTGCGAGGACTGCACTTGCGCATATCCCCGCACAATGAAAATAGATTTGCTTCACCAACGCAATTATCGGGCTGCCTTCACTCTTCCCCATGTTGTTGCCAACTTTCCTTCCGGCTCAACGGCGAAAGCATCTTCCCAACCGTTCAGGAGCTGCTGAATCTCGTCCGCTTCAAGGGCGCGGCTGAGAATGACAATCTCGTCAATACCACCGGTAAAAGACTCTGGCCCGAATTTAAGTTGCAGGACTTGACCTGCGGCGACCTTGCCGCCCCACTCCGGTTTCCAATCTGCCTTGCCGGCATCCAACGCGCCTTTTTCACTTTCGGGTTCACCATCAACATACATCTCGACATTTTTTCCGTCATAAGTTCCAGCAACATGGTGCCATTTTCCCTGTTCCAGTTCTGTTTTGCCGTAGAATCCGGGTGTAATCCCGTTGGCTGTCCAAACTCTGAATGAGAAACCGTCAGGGATCGGTTCACCGCCGGACTGATCTTCCAGTAGATAAGCACCGTTTTTCCGGACACCGGTATCTGAGTCAGCATCGACTCGGAACCAAGCAGCCACAGTCACTTCATCGCTGACGCTCTGGATGCTTTTTGAATCTGCGACATCGATACTGCCACCGCCACCAGCGACGACGGCTTTACCAAATTTGCCGTTTTCAAAGTTAAACTTGCCTATAATCTTTCCGTCATTGCCGTTGCCTGATGAATCTTTAACGTCGCCTTCAAAGAGCCATACACCAACAATCGCTGGGTCATCCTCTTCCAGTGACCATGATGAAACAACGCAAAGACATAAGAGTAGGGTAATACCTATGGTTAGCAATTTCATTTTAACGCCTCCATGTCCAAAACTGTGTTGGACAGAAATGTATAGTTTTTAAGATGTTCGGATAACAGGTTTTCCTGTATAGCCTTCATGTAACATATTATATCACACTCTTTTTCCTTTTGCCAAACGCATTTCCGTTCTCATGGCTCCTCTGTAGGAGCGAGTGTTTTTGCTTGGGGTGTTTTGCTTGGGGTGTTTTTGCTTGGGTATTTCTGCGTATTGTTTGGGCGTTTCTGCGTATTTCTGCGTATTTCTTGTCGCTCGCGACCCGCTCCGTAAAACTGACAAAAAATCTAAAACTAAATAGCCCTTTCCATGTGTGGAATACAGCGTTTGGTTGTTAAATTTCTTGCGCATTTAATATTGCGTCGATTAACAATCAAATTTTTCTTGTAGATTCAGGTGAGATATGCTAAACTTTAAAACATCTTTAGAGCGTACGCTATAGGGTCAAGTGAAAAAGGGGATAATCAGATGGTTCAACACAGCACACCGCGCGCATTTCATGTAATGACAAAGCCCATCGGGCCGATATGCAATCTGGATTGCGAATACTGCTTCTACCTCGATAAAGAGAAACTCTACCCAGAGACGCGATCCTTTCGGATGAACGACGAGGTCTTGGAGAATTACGTTAAACAGTACATTGAAGCGCAGGAAGTTAACGAAGTCACATTCGCATGGCAGGGCGGTGAACCCACGCTGATGGGTGTAGACTTCTTCCGGCAAGCGATCCGATACCAGCAGAAATATCGCCGTCCGGGTATGCAGATCCAGAATTCGTTTCAGACGAATGCCACACTTCTCGACGATGAATGGGGCGAATTTTTCAAACGGAATAAATTCTTGATCGGGGTGAGTATTGACGGGCCGCCAGAAATTCACGATAAATACCGCTACGACAAACGGGGTCGTCCATCGTCTGAGCAGGTAATCCGTGGTTTGCGTATCTTACAAAAGCACAAAGTTGACTATAATATATTGTGCGTCGTCAATAAACACAATGCCGAGTATCCGAAAGAAGTCTATAACTACTTCAAAGAACTTGGTGCGGAGTTTATGCAGTTTATCCCCGCTGTGGAGCATTTCGGTGGAAAGAACGTATCCCCGCGTTCTGTCACGGCACGGCAGTACGGTAAATTCCTTTGCGCGATTTTCGATGAATGGGTAATAAACGACATCGGCAGAATTTTTGTGCAGATTTTCGATGTCGCATTGGAGGCATGGTTAGGCTATAATCCGAGTCTCTGTGTCTTCAATGAAACTTGCGGCGATGCCCTGGCAATTGAACATAACGGTGACCTCTACTCTTGTGACCATTTCGTTACGCCTGACTATCACGTTGGAAATATTGCCGAGAACACTATCGCGGAGATGGTGGATTCAACGTTCCAACGCAAATTCGGCACTGATAAGCAGGACACGCTCCCTGAATACTGCCGTAACTGCGAAGTGAAGTTTGTCTGCAATGGCGGTTGTCCGAAAAACCGTTTCATCAAAACGCCTACGGGTGAAGACGGTTTGAACTATCTCTGTGCTGGCTATAAGCAGTTTTTCAATCATATTGACGAACCGATGAAAATGATGGCTGCCGCGCTGCAGGCAGGCAGGCCGGCGAACAGCATCATGCCAACCCTACGGCAGCGTCGGCAGGAAAAAGCACAAAGTAACACCCCGATAGCCGTGCAAGCCTCACAGAAAGTCGGACGGAATTCACCGTGTCCGTGTGGGAGTGGTCGAAAGTATAAGCAGTGTTGCTTGAACAAGAAGTGACATTAGAGAGGCAAACTCTTGGCAAAAAATGTGATGGTTATTGCCGGTCCAAACGGGTCCGGCAAAACGACTTTTGTGTCTGAATACCTCCGCGATTCAGAGGTCTCTGTATATATCAGTGCCGACGCGATTGCAGAAAGATTGGTCTCCAGACCGGAAGAAATGGACAGCGTCAAAATTCAAGCTGGGCGACTCTTCATAAGAGAGATCCACGCGCTGATTGAAGCGGGGACAGATTTCATTGTGGAGGTGACGCTTTCAGGGAAGGGATTTGCGCGGATCATTGATCGATTGAAAAGTGCGGGTTACACGGTTACCATCGTCTTCATTTTCCTCAAGTCCCCTGAAACAAGCGTTGCTCGTGTGCGGAATCGTGTACAGGCAGGTGGACACCATGTACCAACGGAAGACGTTGTGCGTCGGTTTTATCGAAGCAAGCATAACTTTTGGTATACCTATAGAAATTTGGTAGATGAGTGGCATCTATTCTACAATTCTGCTGAACATCCCCAAGAAGTCGCTTCTGGTGAAGGAGACGAAGTTACGGTAATAAACAATGACTTCTTTGAACTGTTTATGCAAGACATTCGCAACGGAGGAACATAATGTATCAAGATAAATTGAGTCCTGAAACCCATAAACGAGCACGTAAGTTGCTGCAGATCGCCAATCGTGCCGCAAAAAGGGCACAGGAAGAGAATCGTAAAAAAGGGATTCCGAACGTGTACGATTTCAATGGGCATCTCTACTATGAACTTCCCAATGGTGAATTAACGAAGAAAGACCCGTATCCGTTATCGGAAGAAGAGGAAACACGGAATTAATGCGTTGTGAAGCAGGAAAAACGCATTTGTCTATCTAACGCTCTTAAAATTTTTGAATAAATAGGATGAAAATACCTCATTTAATTGTTTGTATACTTACGCTCTGGACACTTTTTATTTCAATTTTGCTATCCGCACGTGCACAAGAGATTAACATCCCTGAGCCTGTACCACCGCTGGCTGCCGTTCGAGAGGCCTTTGACCTCGACCCGTTTTATCAACAGTGGATTGACGTAAGAGGCTTTCCTGTCCTGGCATCGGCAAAGGTAAGTCCTTATGCTGTAAAGGAAGCTGCATACCTCATCCATAAAATGATCGGACATCGTTTGGATATACTCCAAACCTTCACCCAAAACAGGGAACGCTTTTCTATAATTGGATGCAACGAAACGACAACGCAGATTCCCGAATATAGCTACCTCCAGCCCAATTTTTATGTCGATATCCGTACACGGGGTTTAGGATCTGCGGAGCCAAATCTTACCACAAGCACCAGCGAAGAAAATCTATTGCAATATCCGGGGGATCCTTACTTAGGTTTTAGTGTGTTATTTCATGAGTTCGCGCATGCCGTTCACGAAAGGGGACTGAATCAGATTGATCCCGGATTTGATGATCGCCTCAGGATGACTTACAAGGCAGCAATGGCGAAAGGGTTGTGGAAAGATACCTATGCTGCTGTAAATCACAAAGAATATTGGGCAGAGGCCTCGGAAGCCTGGTTTAATCCTAAGACTACCGCCAGTTTCGATCGCTTCGGCGATACGCGGGAAGACTTGAAAGCGTACGACCCGGAACTCGCTGCACTGATCGCCGAAGTCTATGGCGATAGCGAATGGCGATATACACCGCCTGAAACTCGCCTCAATGAACCGCACCTTCAAGGATTTGATCCGCAGAATTCGCCAACATTTCAATGGCCTCCAGATATATTGGTGTTGTATGAGGCATTCACAAGGGACCCAGAGAGCACTGGTGATGGCCGGTGGGTCAACTTGCAGGCATATCCGCCGAGTCAACTTCCTTCCCTCCTGGCGGGCGTTCAAGGTTTACCGGTCAACGCCGAAGGCGATCCCACAATAATTGCGATCGGGAACTTCGGGGTTGACGATGTCCACGTGTATTGGGTAGCCCCTGATGGCACAGAGCATTTTTATTACCTCCTACGAGGAGACCTGGCGACCTACGATACTTATGTCGGGGCACTTTGGCTGCTCAAAGACGGCAAGGGCGAAACTTTCGCTGTGTATCAAGCCGAGGCAAAAATGGGACGCGTCTTGATTCTTCCAGAAGAGGAAATTGATAACAGTCCTCAGGTGAAAATGCCGGACGCGAATTTAGCCGAAGCCGTGCGACAGGAACTCGGTCTTGCCACAAGCATCCCTATTACAGAACAGGTCATGCAAAGATTAACGACCCTGGGTGCCGCTGACCGTGAAATAACGGACCTCACTGGATTGGAACATGCTACCGGATTGGTACGTTTAGACCTCTGGGAGAATCAAATTCAAGATGTGAGCCCGCTTTCAAATCTGACACAATTACGGCAACTACATCTCCAAGCTAATCAGATTACGGACATAACGGCGTTCGCAGGTTTAACAGAGTTAAGGAAGCTACATCTGTGGGGCAATCAGATTCGGGACATCAGCGTGCTCGAAAACTTAACGAAATTAGAATCATTGCATCTTGCTGGCAATCCGATTCAAGATAATTCTCCGCTTCGCAGTCTACTTAAGCAGAATCCAGATATAGAATTAGATATTGATGTGCCTCAATTATCCCCAACGGATGTAAACGGTGATGGTGTGGTGAACATCCAAGATTTAGTCTTGGTTGCATCAAGTCTCGGGGAGACGGAACCAACTTCTGCAGATGTGAACGATGATGGCATTGTTAACATTGTGGATCTCGTCTTGGTTGCTGGGGAGTTTGGCACGCCATAGCGGCGAAATTTTCATATAGCGAGGAAAAATGCTAACCATTTGTTACGATCCTTATGCTGGTACACTGGGCAGGTTTACGCGTGCCGAGATTTTTGATCTCGTCGCCGAAGCAGGCTACGAAGGTATCAATATTCCCGTCCATGCCGGTTTTCTCGGTGAACTTTCCACGGCGGAGATAGACGACGCAGTGAACCTCGCCGAGAAACACGAACTCGGCGCACCGACAATCGGTTTCGGCAATCATATTCTGACAACACCTGCCCGAAAAACCGAAGCATTGCAACACTTTGAGACCGTGCTTAAAGTTGCTCGAAGATTCCACGCTGAGGTTATCGGGGTGTGGGTAAACCCATCAGACGGTGTTTCGCGAGAAGCGTCTCTGGATGCACTCGCCGATAACTTATCTCAGATGGTAGACCCCTGCCGTGAAAACGGAATGAAGATCGCGCTTGAGTTTGAGAAGGGGTGTCCGCTGGATAACTATCGTGAAGGGGTCGCATTCATTGAGGACACAGGACTACCCGTTTATCTGACGTGCGATACGTATCACCTTTTCAACGATGGTGCGGAGCCACATGCTGCGGCACACGCCATGAAGGCATGCATCGGTGATGTGCATGTATCGGGAAGCAACCGTGGCGAACCAGGGGGTGGCGTTTTCGATTTTCAGACATTCGCGCAAGGTTTGAAAGAGATCGGTTTTTCGGGTCCGTTGGTTGTCCAATATAAGATGGAAGACGTTGCGAGCATTGCACGCAGCTGCGAATTCACCAAGAAATTTCGGGCGATGATACAAGCATAGAGAGGAGATTCCCGAATGAGACAGGTTTTCTATTTGATTGTCGCTGTTGCCTTTATAATCGGGCACGCTTCTGCACACGTGACGGAACACCCACAGGTAGAGACGGAAGGGTTTCAGTTCGTCGCGCATCACGAGATGCCTAAATCGGGGTTACAAACCCCTCCTACCAGTGGACAGGGCGCGCTTAAGTTCAAAGTCCTCTATACGCGCGACCATTTCCCAGCGGAAGTCGTCGCCGCAATTAATAACGCACACGGCGGGTTCGACGTGGACCGGCGGGAAGGCAAAGGCGAAACCTACTTTGCACTACCGGGAGTCGGTATTATTCAAATCAGTGCCGACCTGAAAACGACACGGCTAATTGAGACCCCAGCAGCATTGAAAAAAGCCAACGCCCACTATGTAACCGTCTGGACAACAACCGCTGGCACACCTTACCTCTCTTTTCCGGCAAATGATGTCGGTAAAATCTTCACGACGACAATGGATGGGAAGCTCGTGCATACATTGGAGGCACCGGATGCGATGATGGATTTCAAGCATCCAGCGGTCAACACTTATTTCAGTGAAGGTGGGAAGTTTGTTCCAACTGGCATAACGCACGTCGATGGGATGCTCTATGTTACGACTGGCTACTCCGATTTAGATTATATCTTGGGTGCGAAACTTACCAGTCTTGAACCGCTTGAAGCAAGTTGGTATCCGTTAGCGTTCGGCGGCAAAGGCGACGAACCCGGACAATTCGGTACAGGGCATCATATCACAGTGCCTTATGGCACAAACCGATTGGACGCTTCTGACCGGGCAAATGCGGAAATTGAACGCTATTCGCCAGACGGCACCTATTTGGAAACGCTGCCGCTAATCAAAGGTTCGTTCCCGTGTAGCATTGATTACGAGGCGGGATATGCTGTCGTCGCATGCCTCTTCGGACCCAATAAAGCGAAAGGCGCGCCGCTCTACATACTGGAAGGAAACAACCTCGTCTCAACCGTTATGCTAAAAGAAGAGTTGGGTGTGGAGACCTTCCAGCATCTGCACGGCGCAGTGATCCGTAAGATTAACGGTAAACTTTACATCATCGCACAATCGTGGAATCCTGGGGACATCGTTATTTTAGAGCAGGTGATGTAGATTCTCAGTACGGGTGAAATTACCTCAACCCGCTTTGGTAAGCAGGATGGCTATTCTTATCTCAATTGCGTTAAATTGTTCTCACCCGGTACATACAGATACGCATCCCGACCTGTGAAATACTGTGCGTACACATTTTCCCAATCGCTGTTTGTTAGTTTCCATCGGGGTGCGGGACCGAGTTTAAAATAGACGATGTCCGCCTCTTGGAGACTCTGAAACGGATAATCTCCTATTGGCGCGCCTCGGTGGCGAGACACGAAGATAACAGCGTTGTGAATATCTTGCTTCTCTACCATCGGTGGCAGCTTCTGATAGACATGCCCCCAATTCTGGTATCTTTCCCCAATGCGGACATAACTCCATACCGTGTTGACACTCAACAACAATAGGCACACGCCGACAGCAAACGCAAGCCCGCGCCTCTCACGGAGTTTGAACCGCTCATAGCAGATGAACATCCCGCGTGCTACCAACGGAATGAAGCCGAGAAACGTTGATTCAGTGTAATAACGAGCATTCACCGGCGTATATCCCCATGTTGAACCCTCAAAATAAAAAAAGGCGTAAAGCAACAAATTACCAACGAGTAGCGCAAGGCAGAACACATCGTATCTGTTACGTGAAGAATGGAAGAAGGGGACAAGCAGCAGACCCCAAGGTAGAATTAGCGGGACGAAAGCAACGAGCCATGTCAAAGACAATTCGGCATCTTTTAGCAAATTATGGTGATAACTTCCCCAACCGAGCGCGTTGAAACTGATGCACGGAAGGATATGTCGCCATGTCCTTTCGATTGCCCATGCTGGCGTGAAAATAAATGCTCGTTCAATATTAGGTTCATAGCCTTCTGTCCGAGCACCGAACCCGATTTTATCATAAGGCTGCGCAACCGTGTGTGTGAACACGAACGGATCTTCCGTAAAATGCGCGTTCCACGCCATACACACGCCGAGCAGGACAACAAATGGAATAAAGAAGAAACCGAAGCGTTTTATCGTGGTAAATAATACTTGTCGGTGCTGCCGTTGCGTGAGTAAATGGTAGACCGTCAATCCTGCGCCAACAGTGCCGAAGACTATAGCGGAGAGTGGGCGCGTATTGAACGCATATCCCAAGGCGAACCCTGAGAGTAGCGGATAGCCGATTCGCGCGAGGCGCGGAGCATCGCTTTTACAATTCAAGGTTTTGAGGAGCGTAAACAGAAAAAGCACGAGGTAGAAACGACTCACAGGTTCACTGAACCACGTTGACCCCATACCGAGTGTCGCAGGCGAAATAAGCCCAAGCACCGCAGCGATAAGTGCGATTCCGTTGTGGATGTCCCCGTATATCTCTTTCACAAACAGGTAGAGAAATAGGAGCGCGCCGCCCGTTGCAAGCGCAGGGATCAGCCATGGTGCGTTGATAAATACACCGAACATCAGCATCAAGGCGTTTCCGAACGGGTATTTTGAATACCATTTACCGTTCAAAACATTGATATGCGGTGAAGAGGAGAATCCGTGTTCTGGGGGGGCGGGGAACGAGAGTTTACCCTCTGCAAACAGCTTCGCTTGGAATAGATACGAGACAGTGTCTGGCTCAAAGTAGGAGAACTGGAAATAGATACCGCATAGGAGGACCGACAGCAGGACACCGAGGATCGCGATAATGAAAATAGGTTTAATTTTCATAAGGTTGTTTGGTAGCCTTTTAAAAAATTTGACTTTTACCACGCAATAAGGTATAATATCATGAAGTCTAAATTAAAGTCACTAACTTTTTTCTGACAAATTCAGCCCTGGTCCAATAACGGACAGGGGCTCTGACATTACAAATAACACTGAAAAATGCTTAACACCACTCCATTTAATATCCATCACCATCATTCGGTCCACTTCTGAGTAGAGCGGATGAGGGAATGTGAATAAATATCTTTGATACGAAGCAAGTTTAACTTGTTTGGACCCTGGTAAACGAACCGCTCTCCTCCGTGCCGCGTTAGTGGTACGCGCGAGAAAAGCGCAAGCGTTTACTGGGTTTTTTTTTGATTTTTCATAGGTTTTTGTCCGTAACAATCCATCCTGCACCGGACATATCAAGCAGAAGTAGATAGTTACAAAAACCCTCTTACCTCTTAACTGATAACTGATAACTGATAACTCTCACTGCGAGGCAAACCGAGAACTAAAATATGGAAAAGTTTGATAGACCTGCCGGGACGAATGACTTTTTACCCGAGCAGATGGCTCAACGAAATTTCGTTGAAAATATCGTTCGTGAAACCTTTGAAACCTACGGATACGCACAGGTTCAGACCCCCCTGTTTGAATCCTTTGCCCTTTTATCAGCGCAATCCGGTGAAGAGATCCGGCACAAGATGTTCACATTCGTCGGTTCGGATAGGGTAGATTATGCGCTGAGACCTGAGTTGACGGCACCTGTCTGCCGACTCATCGCCAACGGAGACCTAAAACATCTCCCTTATCCGTATAAACTTTACTACATCGGACAATGTGTTCGACAGGAACCGGTTACTGACGGCACCGAAGTGAAACGGGAATTCCGACAGGCGGGTGTTGAACTTGTTGGACCGGCTGCCACCCACGCAGACGCTGAAATCATTGCAATTCCGACCCGAATCCTTGAGAAACTCAACATTTCACAGACGCAATTAAGAATCGGTAATACTGGGGTTTTCCGTGAGATTTTTAAACAGGTCGCACTGGATACCAAGGACCACGGTGAAATTATATGGGACATTGACTACCTCGCCCGTCTCCGTAACGAGAGCCATCTATGGGATATAGAAACGCTTCAGGACACGCTCAATATGCTGCGTCGGTCGCAAGGGCCCGACTATCAAGGCGATTATAAAATTGAGACTTCAACAGTTCAGGACTTAACCGAAAGTACTGCGCCTGCTTATGTAGAGAAACTGCCAGCAATCGCCGAGGAGACTTATAAGGCACGATGGCTCCGTTATTTCAATGTTTCTGAAGAGACTGCGCAGCGTTGCATTGATGTCTCAAAGATTTGTGGCGATAAGGATACTGTGATGGCAACGTGGGAGACGCATCTCAGTGATACTGCACGGGCTGCACGCCAAGAGCTACTCACACTTTGCGACTGCTTGGAAAACTACGATATTACAGATTTTGAA
This sequence comes from Candidatus Poribacteria bacterium, assembly GCA_003635195.1. Classification (GTDB taxonomy): domain Bacteria; phylum Poribacteria; class WGA-4E; order WGA-4E; family WGA-3G; genus WGA-3G. The sequence goes on from PYIY01000212.1 coordinate 75,222, forward strand.
ATCAATCTGGGTATCACGCGTGGGTTTGATTTCTACACCGGCACAGTTTTTCAGATTGAATTGCCTGCGAAACGTTTACCGATCTGCGGCGGTGGGAGATACGATGGACTCATCGCCTCTTTTGGCGGTCCACCAACACCCGGTGCTGGGTTTGCATTTCAATTCGACGCGCTTGTAGAGGCGTTCGCTGACACAGGAGTAGTGACTGGCAACGGAAAAAAAGACTATTTTATCGCAGTAGAGAACCCAGAACAAACCTCGGAGGCACACCGACTCGCTGAAACCTTGCGGAAAGAAGGTAAAAACGTAGAAGTGGATTTAATGGAACGTGATTTCCAGGCACAACGGGATCACGCTAACCGCTTGAACTACGATTATCTGCTCCGTTTAGCTACAGATGATGCGATGTACCGGATTCACCTCAGAACCGGCGACACACAAAAAATTACTGTTACCGATCTCCTTTAGATGTTGTTGCTTGTTAAAAACTGGTAACGAATGCAATTACCTTTCAGAGAAAGGCGGACAATTAAAAAATGAAAACGGAATCACAACGGACGCTGAATCTACTTCTACCGAAAGGCAGTCTACAGGGAGACACCCTTGAGATGTTTCAGCGTGCCGGTTATGAACTCAACGGTTATACTGCAACTGACCGTTCCTATCGAGCGACCTTTCGCAATGATAGCGAATTTCAGATTAAAATTTCACGTCCACAAGAGATACCCGTCTATGTCGGTATGGATGATTTCTATGATTTAGGAATCACCGGCCAAGATTGGGTTGAAGAGACGGATTCAGACGTTGAAGAGATCCTGCCTTTGGAATATGGACACATTGATATCATCCTTGCTGTTCGCGAAGAGCGAGAAGATATCAATGGATTTGAGGATTTGATGAATCTTGCTGATGGAGACATCCTCATTTCTACCGAATATTTGAATATCGCCGAGAAATACATCCTTCAAAAGACGGAAAATAAGGTCGCACCGACGATTTTAACACCGTGGAAACGGCTTAATACCGCCGGTTCTTATCAGTCACCAATTACACTCATGCTATCTTTTGGGGCAACCGAGGGAAAGCCACCAGAGGAAGCCGATGCCATCATCGACAATTCGACGGCATCACGGCGTACAATCAAGGCGAATGCGCTCAAAGAGATTGAACGCTTACGCGAATCCGAATCTACCCTCATAGCGAATCCAAAGGCACTCAGAGATCCATGGAAACACGAAAAAATTGAAGAATTCAGGCAGACACTCCAGAAAGGTTTGCAGAGACGGCGGAGCCAAGCCCTGCCCGGACACATTTAATTCAGGGTTGTTCATAATTGGCATAACAAACTGCGTCTTTGGTTCGTAGGAACTTCTAATTTATCTGACAAGCGTATAGGGCGGATGCAAAATCCGCCCTTCACAATTTAATATCTCACGAAAGATCGGACTACAACGAGGTGTGATCTTCTGGAAAGTGCCAAAACCGATGAAAGTCGATGAATCATCTCCCACATAATCGACAATACTGTTATCAGGAAGAGTCTCCGACTTCTCCATGCCCCAAATTTTTTATTTTATGCACCCTTTCGACTTTCAAATCGGATCATTAATAATTATATAGGACTAGAAAGAGCAACCATAAGGAGAATTCAACATGTTAATGACGTTAATTAAAAAAGAGATGATGCATCACATTCTGAGTGTCCGGTTTGTTATGCTCCTTTTGATGTGTCTATTGCTTGTTCCGTTGACCCTCTCTATCAATCATCAAAACTATCGTAAAAACCTTTTGGATTACCAAGAATCCGTTAAACTGTCAAACCTCGAAGAAAAGATCATAAATCCGAGTATGGAACTCGAACCGGAACTGGAAGTCTCTAAACTCTTCCTCAAACCGACACCCTTGAGCGTTTTCGCAAATGGATTGGGGGACGCACTGCCAAGTTATCTGGGAATGACACGTAACGGGATTACCCAAGGTCCACCGGCGACCGTTTCCGACTCTATTGCCCACCTTTTAGGGCATCTCGATTTTCTGTTCGTAGTCGGTACCGTCTTCAGTTTGCTTGCACTGTTGTTCACCTTCGATGCAGTTGCTGGGGAAAGAGAAGCCGGCACGTTGCGGATTAACTTAGCGAACGCTCTCCCACGCGACCTCTTTTTATGGAGCAAACTCATTGGCGGATACATCGTGTTCGTGGTGCCGTTTTTGGTAGCGTTTCTCTTCGGTTTACTCGTCATCGTCTGGCAAGGGTTTCCCCTGGGTGAGCCAGAGGTTTTCCCACGCGTCATGAGTCTGATGCTCGCCGCGCTGCTCTACATCGGTGTCTTTTTCGCCATCGGCACGGTGATTTCCACCTATTTAGATAACGCCAAAACAGCCCTCATCGTCGCCTTCACTGTCTGGGTATTCGCTGTGCTGATTGTGCCACGCATCGGGTTTGTCGCAGCGAAAGTAATCGTACCCACAAAAACAGCGCAGAGCGTTTATCTCGAAAAGACCGCACTCCGCGAAAATTTCAATGCTGAAATTGAAGAAAGAAAAAAGGAGATGCACCAAGAATTCTGGAAAGATCGTCCGAAGGCTTCCCATGAACAGATGTTCGCAGTAGGAGCGGAGTTCGATAAACGGGTGCAACCGCTTGAAGCCACATATAAGCAGAAATTCGCCGATCGCACCCACCAGATAGATCGGAACTATCAGCGCGAGAAAGCGCGACAAGAAGCGGTCGGCGAGACCCTCTCACGAATCACACCGACCTCTTCCTTAATTTATCTCACCACGAACTTGACACAGACTGGAAAGATTAAAAAACACAACTATTTTGAAGCAGCGGATCGTTATTATGGCACACTTCACGCGGATCTGTTCAGTAAAATAGTAGATCACGCTTCCGTCAGAAGTTACCATCCCGATGATCTCAACACAATTGCGCAGCCATCCCCTATAGCAGTCCCTTCTTTAGATGAAACGTTAAGGCACTCACTGGTGGATGTGCTCTTCCTATGCTTCTTTGCGGTGGTGTTGACAACCGCAGCGTTTCTGAAATTCTTCCGCTCCGATATTTGACGCGAAGTACGACACGACATACTAATGAAAGCCGAATTATCAGCAACGTTCATCGCGTTACGCAAATACCTCGCCTTTGCTGGCGAATATTGTCCAAAGGTTAAACTTCAAACACGAGGCAACATAACGCCTCTGAATTAAAAGGAGATACTAAGAATGAAAAGTACTTTGAGTATGCGGTTCCGTGTACAGTCGGTATCCGGTACATCTTCAATGACAACCACTGAACTTGAAATTATATCACCGAGTATGCGGTCCAGCGACAAGAAATATACCGGTTCCCAAAATGCCCAAGAACTGATGAAAGCGTTAGATGCGGATTACAATAAGGGACACGCAAAAACCGAAGTTAGTCTATCGCACAAGGGCAACGGTACAGAAACTGAAAGCTATAGCAGTAACCTTACAATAAGTGAGATAGATGCCAGGTATCCACGGGCAGAGTGGCTTCAGCTGCTTTTGGAGAGAGGCATCATCATAGGAAGCTTCTACGAGTATGCGTCCACCCTGTTACAGCGGCATGCTTTGGCACTTCTGGAAGACAATCCGAATCTGTGGGAGTCAGGCGTTCTTGATATTCCACCGACAGATGACTGGAAAACCTATAAAGCGGCTTACATCAACAAGTTGGTAGAAATTGAACGCACCAAAGTGGAGATCGAAAGCACTATTGAACGCAGTAAGGAACAAGTCGAACACGCCAAGGTGCGGATCGAACACGCCAAGGTGCAGATCGAACACGCCAAGGTGCAGATCGAACACAGTAAGAAAAACCTTGAACACGCAAGGAAACAGATTGAGGACACACAAGCGGCTTTAGAACACCGCAAAGAGCCGACGCCTCCTCAGGAGCCAAATTAGCGGGACTTACGCAGCCTCATCGCTGGCGAGGTTTATAGGGAAACACCCAAGCAAAAACATCTCGCCAGCGGCGCATGATAATCGCTATTCGTAAGAAAATTGCGTAAGTCCCATTTTTTAGATTATGCACCCTTTCCACCTCAAAATCGTATCTTTAATAATTATAGACGGACGAAACAGTGTTTCAAATTTATGGGTTTCATTTTATTGTTGTGTTTGGTATACTTTCCAATAGGAAAGTAACTTGATATTGAGAGAGTTTGTCTATTTACCGCTGTGTCAGTTTAAACTCGGCGGAATATAATCATGGAGTATTCTGATGGAAAGAGAAAACGATGTTCAACTGATTCGTAGCATCTTGTCAGGCAACGATGAGGCCTTCAGTGTTTTAGTCCGAAAGCATCAAAAGAGTATTCACGCGCTGGCGTGGCGAAAGGTCGGTGACTTTCACATCGCTGAAGAGATTACCCAAGACACTTTCCTACAAGTCTATAAGAACCTCGCGCAGCTGAAAAATCCGAACCAGTTTGGGGGCTGGATTTATGTCATTGCGGATAATCTTTGCAAGAAGTGGCACCGAAAGAACAAATCTGTGATGCAATCACTGGAAACCACACCTATAGAAGAAATTGAGAGACTCTCTTATACGCATCACTTATCTGAACAACGGCAGACAGAGATCACCGCGGATCGCCATGAACTCGTCAAAAAACTTTTGGCAAAGCTGCCGGAGAGCGAACGTACGGTGGTGACACTCTTTTATCTCGGAGAAATGACGGCGAAGGAAATTGGGAAACTCTTAGGTGTGTCAGTCAACACAGTTAAAAGTCGACTTCACCGGGGGCGCGAGCGTTTACAGGAACGGCAGGAAGAACTGTTCGTGAGCGAAACACTCGGGAGTATCCCATTCCCTGTCCAAGTAACTGAGCGTATTATGCGGGAAGTGGCTAATATGAAACCGATACCGCCTCCGGTTGGCAAACCTTTGCTACCGTGGGCGGCTTTGGGAACTGCCGCCGTTGTGGCTATATTGCTGCTCGGTATGAGCAACGCGTACCTCGCGCGTTTTCAGAAACCGTACAGTTTTGAAGCACAATCCGAACCTACCATTGAGATCATTGACACACCTATCATTCTGGATATTGCGGCAAAACCAACTGTACAAAATCGAGTGGGTCGGGCGGCTTCCGCAGGTAAAAGCAGCGGTACCGGCACACAAGTCTCCACAACTACGACAACATCTGCTACACTGGAGGACTCCGCCAAGTTTTCGACTTCGCAGTGGACGCAGGGAAGCGCGCCGCCAGGTGGGCACGTCCGCGATATCTTCGCTACATCTGAAGGCACCGTCTATGCTGTCGCTCCGACAGGCATATACAGATTAGGTACAGATGCGACGGCGTGGACACGCATCAACACAGATATTCCAATTGGCGAATCTCTGATGCCGATGGCAGAAGATAACGGTCTCCTTTACATAGTATCCACCGATGAAATATTTACATCAAGTGATAAGGGTGAAACGTGGCGGACGATTGGTCGCAGACCCAAGGGACACGCTGTCGGTCTCATCATCACGGGTGAGAGTTCTACAATGTATCTTGCACTTAGAGATGAAGGGATTTATCGGTCAACAGACAGTGGGACACAATGGAACCTATTTAATGACGGATTGGCAAACAAAAGGATTTCTACAGTCGCTGCTGTTGGAACAACAGTGTTCGTGGGTACAGCACGCGGTCTCTATCGTCTCGATTCAGGCACTTGGCAAAAGTTGTCGGTGGAGACATCAAGAGCCATCTACACCCTGGCGGTGTCTGAAAAAAATCTCTATATTGGGACAGGTCCCCATCTGTTAGGACTCACACCAATAGAGGTAGAACAAGAAGTGCCAAGAAATGAGTCGCATATTCTCAAAATTTTCCATTCGGCTAACTTGGGAACATCATGGACGGAAATAACACCCAGTTATAAATCTTACGATCGATACATACCCTCTGGCATGGAGATTTCGGCTGTTGGTGAAGTGCTTTTAGCGTCAACTGCCGACCAACGCCATCGTTCAACAGATAACGGAAAAACTTGGACAGAGCTTCCTGGAGGGGATACGGATCTGTTTATGATTAATAGTCTTCCAGTTGTGGCTGTAAACGAGACGACATTTTACGAAGTTGATTCCTTCGGTGTGCATCGCACAACTGATGGCGGGAAATCGTGGCCCTTACTTATAGATGGAATGATCGGAACAAAGCTCAAGGATTTAGTTGCGTTCAACGACAGGTTATACGCGTATAATGGTTATGCGGTGTATCAATCCACTGACGAAGGCGCGTCTTGGAAAAAACTCTTAATTGCCGAGGGGTCTTTTGGGAAGGTGACTACAATTACAAATGAAGAATTAAAACCGGAAAGCGCGCGTATCTCCCACTTCTTTAATTCAAAATTGGTAGTTGATGCCAATAATCTTTATCTTATTTCACCTGAAGTTAACAACTTGCAAATTTTACGCGTATCTACAGATGGCAGTATACGCAGTCCCGTTCAAAGCATGCCCACTTTTGATGATGAAGCATTACGCCGCAAGCTACCGACAGGTAACGAGGCAGCGAAAGAGGCTCACTTATCCGAGGGTTCTAAAAAAGAGCATCACGCAGTCGTATCAATCATTCCACCTCCCGCACTTAGAAAGGACGAGGAAGCTACAACAGTCGGAACCTGTGACGAGAAAGCCGCAACAGTCGTAGTCTGTGACGATGTGTTCTATGCTGAATACGGACGGACGCTT
>PYIY01000213.1:0-42720 GCA_003635195.1 Candidatus Poribacteria bacterium
ATTAACGAACGTATGACATCCTTTGAAGCGGAATATAGATCAAAATTCCTGAACCATTCTAACACATTGGATCGGAATTATAAACGTGAAATTGAACGGCAAGAACAGGTGGGGCAGATGCTTTCTCGACTCACACCGACATCTTCCTTAATTTATATCACTACAAACTTGACACAGACCGGAAAGGCAAAAAGAAGCACCTATTTTCAAACGGGCGATAACTATTATGAGATGCTCTATACAGATTTATTCAGTAAAATTATAGATTATACGTATAGCAGACAAAACAACCCCGTCAAAATTACACAACCACCATCTGTGGAGATAACGACTTTAGGAGAAACGCTCCGTCAATCGGCGATAGATGTGATGCTGCTCTGCTTCTTTGCGGTCATGTTGACAACCGTAGCATTTCTGAAATTCTTCCGCTCCGATATTTGACGCAATAAAGTGTTTTACAAATTACCCTTACCTGTCTACATGAAGGTAACGCTAACGAAGGAGATAAAATGAAAATGAAACATAGAAACGTCACGCGAATATTCTTGATTTTGACAGCCTTAAGTATCGCCACCGTTTTTGGGTTCCAAGCGAATTCACAAACAATCACTTCCTTCACAGAATCAATAGAAGTCAGGTCCCCAGCACCAGATACCACCCCCGCAGAATATGACGGACCGCAAACTGTGAAGGGATTGATGAACGCCTTTGATGCGGCGTACAACCAAAGGTTTTCAAAGGTAAAGCTGATGGCAATCTTTGGGGACGGTGTCGTTTATAGGAGCGAGCTTGCAATTAGCGGTGAAATAGACGCGAGACATTCACGCGTAGAGTGGCTCCACATGCTTTTGCAGAGAGGTATCACTATAGAGGATTTCGACGATTACAGGATCTACCTGTCAAAGCGACATACTTTAGCATTTTTGGAGGACAATCCGGATTTACGGAAAATTGGGTTTCGTGGCATGCCTTTAACGGATGATCGGGAAGCTTATAAAGTCGCTTATATCAATAAGTTAGTAAAAAAGAAGCATCAGAAGGAGGTTCGGGAAGCCTCAAAGCGGATTGAACGTATCAAGGAACAGATTGAACGCTCTGAGAAACAACTCGAACGGGCAAACAAACAGTCCAATCCGCAGCGGCTTACACATGTTCAAGTCCAACTTGAGAGAGTTGAGAAACAACTTGAAGATGTGAGGGGACAACTCAAACGTATACAAGAGGCTTTAGAACACCTCAAAGAGCCGATGCCGCCTCAGGAACTAACGCCTCCTGAGAAACCAAAGCAGTAGTCTTTCAACTTTGAACTTGAGGGGCGGTTCGTAGTCGTGCGATTTTAAGGCAAGCAACGGAAAATAAATTGCCCTACTACAAACAGCCCCCTCACAAACTCAACATTAAAGAAATAGTAGAATATAAGAAAGAGGTTTTCATATCCTCCTTTATAGGACAAGATGATAGTCCCTTTCGGACTATTCTGTTTCGTCAGAATACAGACGTATAGTGTTAAAGGTTAAACTTCAAACACGAGGCAACATAACGCCTCTAAAGGAAAAAAAATGAAATCAGTTATTATTGGGTTGTGCATTCTTCTCTTTATTTTCGCCGCTCAAGCGGGTACGTTTCTGGACACTTTTGATGATGAAAAACTCGTCAACTATCAAGAATTAGTTATGTTCGGCATCGATGCCCTCGGTCCCAGTCCTTGGGAAATTATTGATGGCGAGCTTGAAATAATAAATAAAGGCGCACCCCGTTTACTCACGATTGGGGAAGAGATGTGGCAAGATTATGACATCGAATTTAATGTTAAACCCCTCGAAAAACATGGTCCTGGAATCATTGGGATCGCTGCCCGGATTAAAGGGACATGGGGGGTCGTATGTGGGATTGATGATTTTGAGGGCCCCGCAGCGGAACCCATAGCGACGTGTTTTGGTGGCAATTTGCGTGGACTCTCTTTTTTCACTTACGATAAGAAACCCCACCGCTTGTTGAAATTGCGAAAATGGGCGACCTTCAAGTTGAGCGTTCACGGAAAACGCTTGACTTTCTGGATAAATGGCAAGCAAGTTCTCGGCCCCGTCATTTTAGAAGCGAAAATTTTTGAACATGGGGTCGAGTTTCCTGACTATCCGAACGGTAGAATAGGATTAGGTCTCACCAATTACACAGCAAGATTTGACAATTTCAAGGCCACGGGGCCTGGTATTCCAAATACAGATGGATTGTCTGTGACCTCACAAACCAAGTTGGCAACAACATGGGGAAACTTAAAACAGGCACGAGACAACATAACGCCTCCGAAGGAGAAATAAAATGAAACGCGTTTTTCACAGAAGAGAAATTCTCGCAAGACTTCCACTCTTAACAACTTTAGGACTCGCCATCCTTTTGTGGGGAGGCACCTATGCCTATACACAAAGTTCCAAAATTGGATCAAAGCATATCGGTCCCCACAACATATCGGTCCCCACAATATGCAAGAAGAGCAACTCTGGGCTCCACAATATGCGAGAAGAGCAACTTTGGGGAGGCGCATTAAATGTGCCAAAATATATCGGATTAAAGTATACCGGTCCCCAAAATGTGCAGGAGCTGATGAATGCGTTAGATGCGGATTACAATAATCGACTCGCAAATATCAAAGTGAGTATATCTGGGAAGTTCACAACAGGGTCAAAAACTGCGAATTATAGCAGCGACCTTACAATAAGTGAGATAGATGTAAGATATCCACGGGCGGAATGGCTTCAGATGCTTTTGGATAAAGACATCACTATAAATGATTCCTACGAGTATGCATCCTTGCTATCAAAGCGTTACACTTTGGCACTCTTGGAAGACAATCCAGATTTGCAGCAGTCAGGGGTTCTCGGTATTCCACCAACGAATGACTGGGAAACGTATAAGGAGGCTTACATCAATAAGGTGGTAAATGATCACGTCAAGATCCAGGAAGCTGCAAAACAGATTCAACATACTCAGAAAATGGTTGAACGCCTCAAAGCACCGATTGAGCATAGTGAAGAACAAATGGAACGTGCTAAAGTGCAAATTGATGGTAGTAGAGACCAAGTTAAACGCAGTAAGGAATCAATTGCGCGCGCGATAGCTCAACTCAAACATAGCATAGAACAAGTCAAACGTGCCCAGAAAGCGTTGAATTCACAACAGATTGAGCATGTTAGGAAGCAACTTGAGCACGCAAGGAAACAGATTGAACGCGCACAAGCGGTTTTAGAACACCTCAAAGAGCCGACACCTCCTGAGAAACCAAAGTAGGTTGAAAATAAAACAAAAATTATATTAGAATGGAGTAACATCGTGAAAGTATTAAGCATTGGATTGGGCATATTTATCCTAACCTGTTCCGCAGGGGCAGAGGTGTTTCTGGAAACTTTTGATGATAGAGATATTATAAAACAGTGGCAGGAACTGAAAATATTAAACTTTGGGATTCCCGGAGCGGTCCATTCTTGGAAAATTGTTGGCGGTCAACTCCAGTCTAAAATAATTGGTGAGGAGCGTATGACGCGTTTATTTGTGATCGGGGATGAAGCGTGGCAAGATTACGATATTGAGCTTGACGTTAAGCCGCTCCGAAAACATGGACCCGCCCATATTGTGATTGCCTCGCGGATTCATCAGGACAAAAAGGGTCAGACATGGGGAGTCCTCTCTACAATTGGGGACACGCCGATCCCCGAACCTGAATCCCTGGCCCGCTGTTTTGGTGGTCGCTTGCTGGTTGGAGATATTTTTCTCCGCTATAAAACGAAACCTTATCGCTCCTTAAGCGTGAAAAATTGGTCTCACCTGAAGTTGAGCGTTCATGGAAAACGCTTGACTTTTTGGATTAATGGCAAGCAAGTTCTCGGACCCGTCATTTTAGAACCGAAAAATTTTGGACATGGAGTCGAGTTTCCTGACTATGCGAAGGGTAAAGTCGGTTTCGGGGTCTCAAATTACTCCGCGCTTTTTGATAACCTTCGCATCACCACTGGTGACGATATTCCAAAATCTGTAACACCGAGAACAAAACTGGCGACCACTTGGGGAAACTTGAAGCAGTTTTAGAGAAATATCTTTTAGACTCGAATTCACACTAACGCTAATTCAATCCACTTATCAATCATGGAGCATTCTGATGAAAAAAGAAAACGATGTTCAACTGATTCGTAGAATTTTATCAGGTAACGATGAAGCATTCAGTGTTTTAGTCGAAAAACACCAAAAGAGTATTCACGCGCTTGCGTGGCGAAAGGTCGGTGACTTTCACATCGCTGAAGAGATTACCCAAGACACTTTCCTTCAGGTCTACAAGAACCTCGCGCAGCTAAAAAATCCAAATCAGTTTGCGGGATGGCTTTATGTCATTGCGAATCGGCTTTGTTCTAAATGGCGCGAAAAAAATAAATTCGTTATGCAATCACTCGAAGCTACACCTATAGAAGAAATTGAGAAACTCTCTTATACGCATCACCTATCTGAACAACGGCAGGCAGAGGGCACCGAGCATCGCCATGAACTCGTCAAAAAACTTTTGGCAAAGCTGCCGGAGAGCGAACGCACGGTGGTGACGCTCTTTTATCTCGGAGAAATGACGGCGAAGGAAATCGGAAAATTCTTAGGTGTGTCAGTTAACACAGTTAAAAGTCGACTTCGCCGCGGACGCGAGCGTTTACAGGAACGGCAGGAAGAACTGTTAGTGAGCGAAACCCTCGGGAGTATCCCATTCCCCGTTCAAGTAACTGAACGTATCATGCAGGAAGTGGCTAATATGAAACCGATATCGCCTCCGGTTGGCAAACCTTTGCTACCGTGGGCGGCTTTGGGAACTGCCACCGTTCTGGTAATATTGCTGCTCGGTGTGACCAACGCATACCTTGCGCGTTTTCAGAAGCCGTACAGTTTTGAAGCACAATCTGAACCTACCATTGAAATCGTTGACACACCCATCATTCTCGATATTACGACAAAACCAGCTGTGCGCAATCAAATCGGGCAGGCTGCTACCACTGGTAAAAGCAGCGGTACTGGTACACAAGTCTCTACAACGACCACAACATCTGCTACGCTGGAGGACTCCGCCGAATTTTCTACTGCGCAGTGGACGCAGGGAAGCGCGCCACCAGGTGGGCATGTCCGCGACATTTTTGCTACATCTGAAGGCACCGTCTATGGTGTTACCCCCTCAGGCATATACAGATTAAGAACAGATGCAACGGCATGGACACGCATCAACACGGATATTCCAATTGGTGAGTCTCTAATGCCGATGGCAGAGCAGGGGAGTACCCTTTACATAGTATCTACTGATGAAATATTTACGTCGGATGATAAGGGTGAAACGTGGCGGACGATTGGTCCCAGACCAAAGGGACACGCCGTTGGTCTCATTATCACGGGTGAGGGTTCTACGATGTATCTTGCCCTCAGAGATGAAGGGATTTATCGGTCAACAGACGGTGGGACACGCTGGAACCTATTTAATGACGGATTGGTAAACAAAAGGATTTCTACAGTCGCTGCTGTTGGAACAACAGTATTTGCGGGTACAGCGCGCGGGCTCTATCGTCTCGATTCAGGCACTTGGCAAAAGTTGCCAGTGGAAACATCAAGAGCCATCTATTCCTTGGCAGTGTCTGATAATAATCTCTATATTGGGACAGGTCCCCATCTGTTGGGACTCACACCAATAGCGGTAGAGCAAGAAGTGCCAAAAAATGAGTCGCATGCCCTCAAGATTTTCCACTCGGCTGACTTGGGAGCATCGTGGACTGAAATCACACCCGGTTATAAATCTGATGATCGGGTGATACCCTCTGGCATGACGGTTTTATTGGCTAACTTGGGAGCGTCATGGATGGAAATCACACCCGGTTATAAATCTGATGATCGGGTGATACCCTCTGGCATGACGATTTTGGCTGTTGGCGAAGTGCTTTTAGCATCGACTGCGACCCAACAATATCATTCAACAGATAACGGACACACCTGGACAGAACTTTCAGGAGATACGGATATTTTCATGGTTAATAGTCTTCCTGTTGTGGCTGTAGACGAGACGACGTTTTACAAAGTGGGTCTCTTTGGGATGCATCGTACAACTGATGGTGGAAAGGAGTGGTGCCTACTTATAGACGGGATAGTCGGAACAAGGCTGAAGGATTTGGTTGCGTTCAACGATAGATTGTACGCGTATAATGGTTATGCGGTGTATCAATCCACTGACGAAGGTGCGTCTTGGAAAAAACTCTCAATTGCCGGGGCGACTTTTGGAAAGGCGACTGTGATTACAACTACACCATCAAAACCGGACAGCGCGCGTGTCTCCAGCACCTTTCACACAAAATTGGTAGTTGATGACAACAATCTTTATCTTATTTCACCTGAAGTTAACAACTTGCAAATTTCCCGCTTATCTATAGATCGCAATATACACAGTCCCGTTCAAAGCATACCCGCCTTTGATGATGAAGTCTTACGCCGCAAATTGCCAACAGGTAGCGAGGCAGCGAAAGAAACGCACTTATCCGAGGGTTCTAAAAAAGATCACTACTCAATCGTCCCAATCGTTCCACCTCCCATATATAAAAAGAGAGCGATGGCCAGAATAGTCGGGGTCTCTAACGATGTATTCTACGCTGAGCAGGAACGTAGGCTTTTTAAGTGGAAACTTGGTGATCCGAAATGGACAAACACAGGATTAAAAGACATGAGCCAACGGTCTTATGAAGACTTAAGTAAGAAGCTCAAATTAGCGGTTTTGGGAGAAACCATCTACGTCGGCAAACGCGATGGTAAACTGTTTCAGTCGCTTGATGGAGGGAGCAGCTGGAGAGATATTACACCGAACCTTCCGCTTCACTTTACCCGTTTCAATGAGATAACCTTTGTTGGTTTAACAGTTTATGTTGCAACAGATGAAGGAGTCCTGAGCTCAGAAACCGGCTTACACTGGCGCGTGCTAACCGATAATGTTGGCGGGCATCCTGTCATAGACAGATTCGCTGTGAATGGTACCACAATCTACGGTGTTAGCAATATCGGAGCCTACCGCTTGGATACCGGTAATCAATGGAAACAAGTTTCCTCAGAAGCACTCGGTGAAACTGTTGATCTCGCTGTCCTTGACGATAAGCTCTATAGTGCTATCAAAGATCGCGGGATATTTCACATCTCGCTTGCAGCAGAATAGAGAACATCACATCGGGGAACAAACTACGTCTTTGGTTCGTAGGAACTTCTAATTTATCTGACAATTCTTAACGCGTACTCGCTATGAGCTCATAGAATAACGGAAATATTGGAAAGGAAATTCTTATGAAAACATTTAAAAGTCTTACGCTGCTTTATCTATTTCTCATTTTTAGTATGGTAGGGTGCATCACAGGTTTGCAAACCCAATCGATGCCAACGGATGTGACAACAGCCACTTCAGGGGTAATCTTTTCTCTTTCAACACCTAAAGAGGTTTATGTATCTAAGGACACTATTCCGCTTGAACTCAGTATTCAGAGTGGAAAATTTGACCTGCTCGTGCCTTTTGTCAATGTTGCGACATCAAGAGCGTTTGCACAGTTAAGGATTACAGATACCGACGGCAATATTGTCGAACCTAAACGCTCAATCCTTGTTCCGAGTTCTGCAGAAGTCTTTATTGAAAAGAATGGGAAATCTGTTCAGTGTATCCAAGGGTTGGAATTGAAAGCCGCGACAACGCAGGTTGCCCCTTTAGAAGATTTACAGAGATATTATCAGCTGGAGAAAGGTGATTACACCATCACGCTCACAATAGCGTTACCAGTTTACCGAGATTTTTTGAAAAAGAAACACCCGGAAGTTATGGAATTAGAGGCAGAGATTAAGCGGATTGAGAAGGTAACAGATGCGCATGTCTCCGCTGCGGATAAGCGTTCCGCAGTGAACGATCTCCAGCAACAAATTGACCGCCTTGAACAGAGACACAAAGACATTTACTTACCTGTCAAATCGCTGCTTGGTAAGGCAATACTCACGTCCAATAGCATCACCCTAACAATAGAATGACAGAAATCCGAGAAACATTTCTATACCATCTATTCAATCATACATCCTGATGGAGGGACTATCCATGAAAATTATGAAACTTTCCGTTCTATTCAGGGCTGGTTTAACAGTATAGGGCGGATGCTTACATCCGCCCTTCACGATTTAAATCTAATATCTGATTGAAAGGCATACTACAAGGCATGGTCCTCAGGACGGACACCCTTTGTAAAAGTGCCGAAACCGAAGAACGTCGGTGTATAATCGCCGACATAATCGACAACGCTTTTATCGGGAATTGCGTCCTCCATCCCCATACACCAATAACACCCGTTGACAAGAAGACGACGAAGTCCTGCGCTCTCTAAATCAACAGAAGCCCCCATCGTCGTATTGAAAACGCGCGAGGTGTTACCTTCATCACCTGTATAGGTTTTAATCCACACCATCGGCATTGTGACGGTATCCGGTTTCGGCGCGTCTGTCGGATCCATACCGACCAACACCTGTCCGTGGATAAGCACTTGGGAATCACCGGTCAAGTCGTTAATACCGTAGACATCGGAGGGGCCCCATACATCGTCAACGCCTTTAAGAATAGGGTGGTCCCGCATCGCTTCGTCAATGATACCGCTCGCGCTCTCTTTACCGTGATGTCCGTGGTGGTTAACCCACGTCTCACCGAGCACCTGCCTGCCGTAGCCGCCTTCAAAATCTTTGCTGTTAAAACTGTATTTTGCATACGGACTTTCAAGATCACGGCTGTAACTGAAAGCGTGTGTTGCCGTTCGGAGTCCCATCACAGGTTTACCAGCGTTCGTATAGTCAATGACATACTTCATCTGTTCATCGGGCAGTTCGCGGAAACGCGTGAACAGCACCATCATATCCGCTGATTCTAAGTTATGAAGTCCGGGAATATTGGTCTGCACTTCCGGATCTATCTCGCCTGTATCCGGGTTAATTGCAAACAGTACCGTGCATTTAAACCCGTGGTGTGTGGCTAACACCTTCCCTAACATCGGCAACGCCTCTTCAGAGCGATACTCCTCATCGCCACTGACAAGGACAATATGTTTGCCTTTTCCGGGACCTTCGTTCCCTTCGTAAACAACCCATTCGGTATTCATCAAAAATTTTACTCCATCCATAAAATAAGATTTTGCATAAGTATAGCACATTCGGTTGAGAAAGTCACGTTGAATCTTTTTACAGAAAAACGACGTTCTGTACGCATAATGAAAAAACTTTGACAAATATCCAAAATTGCCCTAAAATTAAGTAGATAGACTTGAAACCATTATCTGAAACGGATTGGCAACCGCAGGAGCATTTACCCATGCATCTAACCTCTCAACAGCGAGACCATTACAAAGAACAAGGCTTTGTAGTTATTCCCGATCTTTTTGACGCAGCCACAATAACATTGATGAGCGAGCATTACATGAAACGCCGTGCAGAAGGTCCGAAACCCGGGGACTCGGGTGGCACAACTGACCATGCTGATGATCCAAATCACCAATTCCCGCGTATGATTAATATGCACAACTGGGACGAACTCACGCAAGAATGGGCAGCGGATACAAACCTCCTTAACGCTACACAACAGCTGCTTGATGATACGCCGGTGCTGCTACAAACAATGCTCTATTTC
Source organism: Candidatus Poribacteria bacterium (assembly GCA_003635195.1). GTDB lineage: Bacteria > Poribacteria > WGA-4E > WGA-4E > WGA-3G > WGA-3G. The sequence goes on from PYIY01000213.1 coordinate 9,689, forward strand.
AAACCGCCCGGTGCACGGGGCCAGGCGCTGCATCAAGATGAGCAGTATATCACTATAAATCCACTCATCGGCGTTTGGGTCGCATTGGATACATCGGATGAGGCTGTTGGACGTATGGTGGTGATTCCACGTTCCCATCAGGACAGTCTGTTTCGTGTTGAAGCGGCAAACACCGCTATTTCGTTCACAGGGGTCCAAGCCGTTAAACCGGAAGACGCTGAAGAATTGGGGATTGACATGTCCCCCGGCGATGCACTTTTCTTTGATGGTAAAGTTATTCACGGCTCCTACATGAATAAAACGCATGACCGCTGGCGACGGAGCTTTATATGCCATTACAAAGGCGAAAATTCACAACAATTTCAGCCAGTCGAAGGCACACACGTCTCACATCTGAAAAAATAGTTTGTTCACGCTGAAGCGACTTACGCATTTCCTCTTAAAGTCCCCTTGATAAGGGGCGGTGAATGCCCATAAGGCATTCATACCGTTGATTCTTTAGGGGGTTAAATATACCAAATATCGCGCTGCATGCTAAATTTGCGCAAATCCTGAAAAAAATCAAAAATTGGAGGATCTGGATTGTTAAAAGTATCAAAGTTTGGCGGGAGTTCCCTTGCATCAGCGGCGCAAGTGAGCCAAGTTTGTGACATTATCACTGCTGACTCAGGGCGCCGCCTCATTGTCGTCTCCGCACCCGGAAAACGGCACAGCCAAGACATCAAAGTGACGGATCTGCTTATTGCCGCGGCATCACAACGCCTTGATGGAAAACTCGGGGCATCGGAATGTGCAGAAGTCATCGAACGTTACCGAAACATCGCTTCTGAATTAGGACTCTCTGCCGAAGTCATCGACCCCATCGCTCGCGACTTAACAGAACGTCTGGAGAACAGCGCAACGGATGCTGACCTCTATATGGATACAATGAAAGCGGGTGGCGAAGACAACTGCGCACGGCTCATCGCACAAGTGTTACAAGCACGCGGTGTAGACGCACACTACGTGAACCCGAAGGACGCAGGTTTATTGCTCTCCGACGAACCCGGCAATGCCCAGGTCTTACCGGAAGCGTATAACCGTCTGCGGACGCTGCAAGAACGTTCGGGTGTCACTATCTTCCCCGGCTTCTTCGGTTATTCAAAACAGGGCAACATCGTAACTTTTTCACGCGGGGGTTCAGACATCACAGGTGCTATTCTCGCGAGTGCCGTTCGGGCGGAGGTGTATGAGAATTTTACCGATGTTGACTCCGTGTTCGCGGCGAACCCGTCTATCGTTAAAAACCCAGCACCGATCGCCGAATTAACCTATCGTGAAATGCGGGAACTCTCTTACGCCGGATTCTCTGTGTTCCATGACGAGGCACTTGAACCGGTCTATCGCGCACACGTACCTGTCAACATCCGAAATACCAACAATCCAGACGCAGGTGGCACTCGGATCCTCCCGGACCGTAAATCAACAGATATGCCGGTCGTTGGTATTGCGGCAATGGAGAATGTCTGCTGTATATATCTCAGCAAATACCTGATGAACCGTCAAATCGGGTTTGGACGACGGTTGTTGCAGATATTGGAAGCCGAAGAAATTTCATTTGAACACGTTCCGTCAGGCATAGACAACATGTCAGTCATTATCCGAGAAGAAAACCTTCCGGTCGAAAAAGAAAAAAGGGTCATCGAACAGATTCGGCAAACGCTCGCGCCTGAAGATGTCTCTGTTGAACGAGGGTTGGCACTAATCATGGTTGTCGGTGAAGGGATGCGCCACACTGTCGGCATCGCGTCCCGCGCCACAAGAGCGTTAGCCGGTGCCAGCGTGAACATTGAGATGATTAATCAAGGTTCTAACGAAGTTAGCATGATGTTCGGCATAAAATCTGGAGATATGGAGACAGCTGTTCAAGCACTCTACGAGGAATTTTTCAATGGAGATAACAGTTCAACCTAAAGAATTAGCAGATCGAAAACTCTCCGACGCGCATGTCAAACAGGCAGTGGACGCGATTCGCGTTGATGGCTATGTGGTTTTAGAAAACGTTGTTAGCCATGAACACTTAGATATCCTACGCGAACGGATGGACGCAGATTCGCAAATCCTTATTAATTCGGAAAGGTGGGGTGGTGCAGGCGGCCTTAAGGGGCATCTCCAACAGGGACCGCCACCCTTTGCGCCTTACATTTTTAGAGACATCGTCGCCAATCCCTATGTTGTGCAGGTAACGCAGGAGCTGCTTGGCCCTGGGCTCTATAATAACTTTTATAACGGCAACACGAACTGTCCCGGTAGCATCACACAACCACTCCACAGAGACGGTGCTCACTTGTGGACAGATCAAGAAGTCGCACACCCAACAACAGAAGTCGTCGTTAATATTTCACCACAGGATACAACAGAAGAAAATGGCAGTGTAGAACTCTGGCCAGGGTCACATCTTGAGGTCGGTGAGCACGGGATAGAGCCGGAAGTTGAGGAAGCACGCCGTAAAATCTGCCCCCCTATCCGCGGTAATGCGAAGAAGGGAAGCGCACTGATTCGAGACATGCGACTCTGGCACCGCGGTGTTCCTAACCCATCCGATGAGATTCGCCACATGATAGCAATGATTCATCGCGTTCATTGGCTCAAATCCAACCGGCGACTGAAATATAAAATTGGGTGTGAAGCCGCTTTTGAAAACAGCGATCTCGACCATAACGCTGAATTTATTGACTTCGTTGATGAAAAAATAGACGATTACAATTACCTCTTTAACCCGCGCTTCTAAATGTATGCAGCGATGTTAGTAGGGGCGAGGTTCCCTCGCCCCTACGAAGGTCATGATGGAGGTTTCCATGAGCACCCAAAGTAATTGGCTCCCAGCGGAGCCTGATCTTCAAACGATTTGCCAAACTTATAGCGACCCGATTTATGCACTCTCGCAAGCCGAAGTACCAGCCATCATTCTCCGAAATGCCTATTCACCGACACAGTGCCAAGGGCTTATCCATCGGTTTACAAACATGGGCTTGATGCGTGATGAAGCGGACATCAATTCCCCTGACAAACGCACCCGAATCGACATCGGGACCAGCCTCGGTAATCGTGGCAGCGATAAGGCAAAGTTCCTCGCACACGCGAAGGCAACAGAACATCTCTTTAACTTCCTATTCGACGGATTTGATAACCCTGTTGACCTCATCTACGATGCGCTCACCGCGCTTTCCCCTGGAAAAGCGGTGAAGGTTGCACGAGAACCCGATGGCGCGCGCTACGGTCCCGCGATTTTCAGAGTCCATTACGAAACACATAGTTATAAGCCACACATTGATCACGTCAAATATCGTGAGCAGCGCACTAATTATGAAGTTTACCGCTTTGAACACCAGTTTGCAGGTGTACTATGCGTCCAAAACGCTGACGAAAAAGGAAAAGGTACACAAGCCATTTTGCATCGGTGTCTCTGGTCCGAGGAGATTCAACCCTACATCGCTGAAGAGACGTTTGACCGATATGCTGTTGACAACGGTATAGAGAATTATCAGGTCGATTTGCAGCAGGGAGACCTCTATTTTTTTAACACCCGCTGCATCCATGAAGTACCACCTGTCCAAGGCACGCGCGCCCGAATCGTTTTGGCGGTTTTTATCGGATATTCCCCAGACGATAATGAGGTATACGTCTGGTCCTGAATCTAATCCACACCAATAGATGCAATACATTTTTCATGACATACTCAGAAAATTCTCGAAAACCCGTCTGCAGACCTTTTACAGCAGCCTACCAAAGGAGAGCCTCACTTTACGATGAATAAAATATTATTTTTTATTTTACTAACGCTACTTATCCTTTTAAACGTCCATCTGCCGAACAGCTTTGCCCAAGATCCATCGCTATTCAGTTTACCCGAAGGTGCTAAGGCACGTCTCGGCAAAGGGTGGATAAACAAACTACAGTATTCGTCAGACGGCACGCGCATGGCGGTCGCAGGTTCTATCGGTGTTTGGCTCTATAATGCCCAGACCTATGAGGAAGTGGCACTTCTCACAGGACATACAGGGAGCGTCAGGGGCGTTGCGTTCAGCCCGGACAGTACAACACTTGCCAGTTGCAGTAGGGACCGGACTATCCGTCTATGGGATGCTGCCACAGGTGAGTATCAACGGACGCTCAGTGGACATACAGCTACAGTCTTTAGCGTCGCTTTCGGTGCGGATAGCCTTACACTGGCAAGTGGCGATGGCGATGGGACTATCTATTTGTGGGATGTCGCATCTGGCAGCCAACGGACATTAACAGGACACACAGATGCTGTCTTGAGTGTCGCTTTCAATGTGAGTGGAGAGACACTGGCGAGTGGCAGCGCGGACGGCACTATCCGCTTATGGGATGTCGCATCCGGAGAGCAACAGCGGATCTTAACAGGACACACAGATGCTGTCTTGAGTGTCGCTTTCAATGCAAATGGCGGGAACCTTGCGAGTGGCAGCGGAGATGGCACTATCCGTTTATGGAATACGACCTTCGGTGTCGTCCAGCGGATGCTAACAGGACATGAAGGTGCTGTCTGGAGTGTAACGTTCGGGGCAAATGGTGACAAAATTGCCAGTGGCAGTGGTGATGGCACTATCCGCGTGTGGAATGCTACATCCGGTCAGCCCGAGCTGGAACTCATAGAACACACGGGGGCTGTTCTGAGCGTTGCATACAATTCCAGCGGTGGAACGCTGGCGAGTGCGAGTGCAGACGGCACCATCCGCTTGTGGGATGCCGTCTTCGGCGGGCATCGGCAGACGCTAACAGGATATACGGATTTTATGAGTAGCGTCGCTTTTAGTACGACTGCAGGCACGCTTGCCAGCGGTAGCGGGGACGGCACAGTGCATCTGTGGAACACGAACTCGGGTGTACCCACGTACACGCTGACTGGACATACGGCTTGGGTCGGGAGTACTGCGTTCAGCCCGGATGGTGACACACTCGTAAGCGGAAGTGACGACGGCACCGTCCGTCTTTGGAATGTGTCTACCGGCGAACACCAACAAACGCTTATAGAACATACAGATGCCGTCAGAAGTGTTGCATTCAGTCCAGATGGTAATGTGATCGCCAGTGCAAGTTTAGATGGCACTATCCACCTATGGAATTCCACTACCGGTGAACGCCAACACACACTGATTGGGCAGCCAGAGGATATCCTGAGTGTCGCTTTCAGCCCAGATGGTAACACACTCGCAAGTGGCAGCACAGACGGAGGCATCTATCTATGGGATGTTGCATCCGGTCGGCACGAGCAGACGCTGACTGGACATACGGATTATGTCAGGGGCATTGTATTCAGTCCGGATGGAGGGACACTCGCGAGTTGTGGTGATGACGGCATTATCCGCCTATGGGACACCGCTTTCGGCGAGCATAAGCAGGCGCTAACTGGACACACAGATTACGTCTTTGGCATAGCATATACTTCAGATGGCGACACGCTCGTGAGCGTGAGTTTAGATGACACTATCCGTTTGTGGGATACGATCTCTGGGGCACACGTGCGAACCCTGACTGGACATACAAGTGGTGTGCTCAGTGTTACCCTCAGCCCAGATGGTAACACGCTCGCAAGTGCGAGTTTAGATGGCACTGTGCTCTTGTGGAACTTTACCCCGCCAACCACTATGTATCCAACTGTGAGTTTTTCGCCATCTCCAGTACAATCACCCGCTATCGGTGAACAATTAACATTTTCTCTCAGTATTACAGACGGAGGAGCTGTCTCAAGTTATCAGGCAACCGTCCGGTTTGATCCTTCTGCTGTCCGATTTCTTGAAAGCACGAATGGTGACTACCTGCTATCGAATGCGTATCCGATACCTGCGCTTCGCACAGAAAACCGAGTGACGCTTGCTGCAACATCTCTCGTTGGTGAAACCAGCGGCTCTGGTACGCTTGCCACGCTTACATTTGAAGTCGTTGCCCCGAAAGCCTCCACGCTAACCTTGTCTGATGTACTCCTCACTGACAGGGCGGGTAGAGTTTCATACGTGCGGGTCAAAACTGGACAAATAACGGAACCCTTGCTTTCAGTAGGCGACTTGGATGGCAACGGTGTCGTAAACGTCCAAGATTTGGTCATCGTCGCCTCAAACTTCTCACAAACAGGTGAAAATTTAGCGGATGTCAACGGAGACGGAATTGTTAATATTGTCGATCTCGCGTTGGTGGCAGGGGCGATAGCGGATACCGCTGGTGCACCGGCAGCGTGGAACCGCAAGGCAGAAATAACGCTTACAAGAAAAGAGGTCCAACAGTGGCTGCGTGAAGCACAAAACGTCGCACTATCAGATCCCGCTTTCCAGCGTGGCATTTTAGTGCTGCAGCAACTCCTCGCAGCGTTGACACCGAAAGAGACAGCACTGCTTCCAAACTATCCGAATCCTTTCAACCCTGAGACATGGATACCGTATCAGTTGGCAGCACCTATGGATGTGACACTTAGTATCTACGCGGCACATGGCAAACTGGTGCGGACTTTAGTACTCGGACATCAACCCACAGGTACCTATCAGGACCGGAGTCGTGCAGCATATTGGGATGGTAGAAACGAACTCGGTGAACCCGTTGCGAGTGGCGTATACTTCTATACGTTAACAGCAGGAGATTTCACAGCGACCCGAAAAATGGTGGTGATGAAGTAACATCCGTTATCTACAACCAATGGTACTTAAAATAGACCCGCCAAGCATACTTGAACCTAAAAAGAATCAATCATACAAGGGGTTCTCCCATGAGATTGCGAAACATTTTCATTGGTTGTCTCATCATTGGACTGCTATCTCCTGTTTCAGCAAAACAGCACTTTGGGGTGAAACAAAAATCCGAGAATAACCCAAAATGAAAAAATCTTTACATTCCACTCTCTTAATGCCCCTTCTCATTTCAATTGTATGTCTACTGAACGTTTATGCACAGGACTTCACACCCTCCAGTTTACCTGGAGAAGCTAAAACGCGGTTCACAAAAGGCGAAATATCCGGTAGTATCGCGTATTCTCCTGATAGCACGCGTTTGGCAGTTTCGAGTCCTAACGGTATATGGATCTACAATACGAAAAACACGGATCAGGAAGTGGTTGTGCTCGGCGGACATACGGATTATGTCAAGAGCGTAGCCTTCAGCCCAGACGGAAAAACAATCGCAAGTGGGAGTCGGGACAAAACTATCCGCCTCTGGGATGCCGAAACGGGTGAACACAAAAAGACATTTACAGGACATAAACATTGGGTCTTAAGCGTAGCGTTCAGTCCTGATGGAAATACAGTCGTTAGTGGAGGTGATGGTGAGTTTGATAGCGGGGCTGTATGGGGTGTTACCGTCCGTCTGTGGGATACCACAACAGGCGCAAACAAAATCACATGCACTGGACACACAGGTTCAGCAACGAGTGTCGCGTTCAGTCCCGATGGAAATACGATCGCCAGCGGAGAGGGGTGGCCAGATCATACTGTCCGGTTATGGGATGCCAAAACAGGTACACAAAAACATACACTCATAGGACACACGGATTGGGTCAATAGCATTGCGTTCAGTCCCGACGGACAGACCCTTGTAAGCGGGAGCAGCGACAATACCGTTCGTTTATGGCATCCACAAACAGGTGCCCATAAACGCACACTCACTGGACATACAGGCGGGGTCAACAGTGTTGCGTTCAGTCCAAACGGGCATTTTTTCGCAAGTGGAAGTTTGGACATGACTATTTACCTATGGAATACAGAGACAGGTGAGCACAAACACACATTTGAAGCTGCAGGACGGGTCATTAGCATCGCCTTCAGTCCTGATGGAAATACGATTGCAGGGGCAAGTTACAACGGGACAGTACTCTTGTGGGACCTCACGGACATAGAATAACGCCAGTTTGATTAATCATTTCGGATGTGTTGCGAGTTCTCTTTTCGCATCACAGAGGCGTGAATTGTACCACAAACTTCCCAGTTTGTGTCTTATGCGGTGCAAATTAACAGTGGACGCTACAAATGCCCAACATTTATCAAGCTCACGTTAGAATAGTCCTATAAATGGCGCAAAATGTTACAGGTCACAGCAACGCAGCTGCTAATGCCGTAAAATCTCTGACCGTTACATCAGGTTGGTACAGAGTCTCCTCATACGGCAGTAGGTAACGGTTGACAAACGCCCCCTTATAACCGCACGCCCGCGCACCTACGATGTCGAACGAGTTCGCTGATACCATGAGACACTCGTTAACTTCAAGTCCTAGTTCTCTCGCAGCAGCACGATAGACTGCTGGATGCGGTTTAAACGCACCAACCGATGTAACAGAGATGATGTCGTCAAAATCCCACGCAACGCGTTCTTTAACAAGATAGTCTAAAAATGATGGATCCCCGTTGGATAAAACGACCAACCGATACCGAGATCGCAACCGTGAGAGTGCCGCCAAAACTTCTGGAAACGGGGAAAGCTGCTCCCACCCCTGCATAAACGCTTTCACCGTATCCGGCAAGACATCAATACTATTCTGCCTCAGGGTGTAATGCAATGCGCGGCGCACCGTCTCCAGATAACCGCTATGCCCAAGCATCATAATCGTGTCTTGATACTGCTCAATTCGCTGTCTGTAACGCCACTGCGCCCAAAATTCACCCGCAGATACATCTGCCGCAGCGTGGGCATCCAACGATTCGCTAATGAACGGCGTAAGGCTGCCGCCTAAATCCAAGATTGTACCAAACAGGTCAAAGGTAAGTGCTTTCGTCTCTGTGAAATTTGCCATAATAGTTATTAGTTATCAGTTGTCGGTTGTCAGTTATCGGTTAAAAAGATTTCCTGTGGCAGTAATACGAAATATCCCTAACACAATGTATTAACCGAAAACCGATAACTATTAAAATCTGCTATCCTAACTCGACCGTCCGTCCAGTCGCCATTGCTTCAAAGGCAGCGTCGATGACGCGCATCTGATTCACGCAGCTTTCCGGTGAAATACGGTGCGGTTTGCCAGTGGCTAAAACTTCGCACATGTGCTCCAATTGTAATGCAAACTGGAAACACGGCTCAAACTCGATGACTTCTCTGCCCTCTCGTGTGCTAAGCTCAATATTGACAGCGGAGTTCTCATTATTCCACGCCGTCTCAATTCTCAGCATACCGCCGAGTCCAGCCATTTCGGCGTACTGTCCACCAGCACAATTAAAACCGGTAGAAATCTGGGCGACCCGTTCACCCGGGAATACTAACAGTAGATAGGAACCGTCATCTACTTCCAACCCGGCTTGAGACATGCCGGACACGCGAATCGGTTCAGCACCAAACATAAATCGCGCATGGTGGATATTGTAGCACGCCAAATCATAGATACTTCCGCCACCCTTCGCTTTATTAAACCGCCAATTCGCTTCAGGCTTACGGGTTTCAGGACCGCCGCCACCGCCACCCGTGCAGAAGGTACTGCGGAGCACCTTAAACTCGCCAATTGCTCCTGAATCAATGAGTTCTTTTGCCTTGAGGTGCATCGGGTGATGCCGAAATTTAAACGCCTCTGCGACGATAACGTCGTTCTCTTGCGCTGCACCGACAAACGCTTCCGCCTCCGCTGCTGTTGACGTGAAAGGCTTTTCACACAAGATCGCTTTGACTTGCTGGGATTCAGCAAGCTGGATACCGACCTCAGCATGGAAGGCACCCCACGTACAGATGATAGCGATGTCCAAGTCCTCAGCCTCTAACATCTCGTCTAAAGAGAGATACTGGTGTTCAGGTGCTACATCAAACCGTTCACCGAAATTGGCTAACGCATTTTCTGAAACATCACAGATCGCCGCCAATTCAGCACTCGGTGCTTGTTGGCACGCGTTGCCGTGTGCCCTTGCAATTCCACCTGTTCCAACAAGTCCTACGCGGTAAGTAGTTGGCATAATAGTTCCTTTTTCTGTTACGTTGCTGTTAACGAATAACCGTTTTCAAGAATCGGTTTTTTCAGAAACTCAAATTCGTAGTGCGGTAAAGATGCTCCGGGTTCCAATGCTGCGAAATCTTTTTTCCAACGATCCACTGTGTCAGGACGCACAATAATCCTACCTAACGGGATACCTAAAAACGCCTCAAGTGCCTTGAGAATCCGTTCCTGATCCAAAACAAAATCCTCAAAACGAATCTGAATAACATGCTTAGGCATCGGTGTCGCTTGCATGAGTTGATACTGATAAATCCAAGAAATAGCACGCTTCTCATAAATGTCGTCCGTTTCAGGATACACAACCCCAAAATCTCGAAGGTCATCCGTTTTATGACTGCCCCGAATACAATCTCGCGGATCCCGAATCCAGTGGATGTACTTCATCTCTGGAAACATTCGGACTATCCACGGGTAGACAAGCGTCGTCTCCGGAATTTTCCAACCTTTATGCGCAGCTGGATCCTGCAGGACATCCGCCAAGTAGGTGTTAATGAGCCGTTCAAACTCTGGGGCAATCGGCATCGTAAATAGCGGATCAAAATCCCACGAAAGCCCACCCTCCCATTTGACATATTGCGCCATGACCCGACACGCATCATACATCGCGTGCGGTGGAATCTTATCACCGGAAGGGTTCAATTGACTCCCCATGAAAACGCCACTGGCGTATAATGTATGAGAAATAGCGCGCGTCCCAGAATGACCGCGCCCAATGACTGTAATCAAATTTTCCATAGTAGGTAACGTTAAAAGGGGGTCTAATTTAACCAAAGACCTCTCACCGGCTACCGATTGCCGACAGCCATTTCATTAGAAGCATTCAATTCTCCAATAATTTCGATACCCACTGTAGGAGCGAGCTGTGCTCGCGATACCCCACTCTGGCCATTTCATCAAAATCGCTTGCTTATTTCCCGAAATTAAAGGATAATACATTATGAACATTTTATTTTTTTATCCACTTTATCAAAAACTGTTGAATAATACAAGCAAAAAGGAGAAAGATGAGAAATATATTGCTAACTATTGTTGGGGTGTTTGCACTCATAGGGACATTCACTGGATGTGATAGCATCCAAAAAGTAGTTACCCCCGAAAAAGGTGTTGCGCCAGAGACCATTGGTCCCGTTAAAATTGGCTTCCTCGCCTCGGGGAGCCGGGTGACCTATCCAAACGGTGCCAAAATAGCCGTGGCAGAAATTAATGCAACTGGCGGTTTACTCGGTGTACCTGTTGAATTGGTAACCGAAGTCGGAATTCCTACCCCCGAAGCCGCTGTTGAAGTCGCCTCAAGAATGATCCTTGACGATGGCGTTATCGCACTTGTGGGCCCCAACCGCTCCGCCCATGCTATCCCGATAGGGGCACTCGCAACAGAACACAGTTTACCCATGATTACCACAACGGCAACGAATCCGACACTGACGGACGCAAGCGATTTTGTTTTCATGGCAGCCTTCACAGACGCCTATCAAGGCGCAGTCATGGCAAGGTTTGCAAGGACGGAACTTGGGCTGACTTCTGTGGCACTCCTCACGCAAAGTGGTGAAATCTATTCCGAGGGTATCTCCGAATTCTTTGTTACCAATTTTACCGCTGCTGGTGGCACAATCGCTGCCAGAGAGTTCTATGAAATTGTGGACACAGATTTTACGGAACAATTGACCCGTATCGCAGCTGCAACCCCTGAGGCACTCTTTATTGCCGGATGGGTCCAACAGGTCGGGTCTATCACACAACAAGCGAGAGCACTTCCGCTTCTGAACGCCGCAGGCGAACCGACACGCCTTCTCGGCACAGATACATGGGACAATCCGATTCTATTGGACAATGCGGATGCTGAGGTTGAAGGTAGTTTCTTCAGCGGGCATTTTTCCGCTGCAGTCGATAAACCAACTGGGAAAGCATTTGTAGAAGCCTACCAAGCTGAATACGGGGAGTTACCGCTCGGAGGACACGCCGTGAGTTATGACGCAACAAAAGTAATGCTAACTGCCATTGAGAGAGCGGGAAGTCTTGACGGTGAGGCTATTCGGGCACAGATAGCAGCAACGGAGAACTACATCGGGGCAACGACCATCGCCAGCTATAACGAAAACCGGCACCCAACAAAAAGTGCGGTCATCTTCACCATCACAAACGGCGAAAAGCAGTTCTATAAGCAAATTAATCCGTAAAGTTCTAAACCTGGGTCGCCAGAAGGAACTTATTATAATGCATAAATTTTTGATTTTAACCAGTTTAATCCTATTATCAGTGGCATTCATCGGATGCGACAGCATCCAAAAGGTTGTCACACCGGAACAAGAGCCAACTGTTAAAGTCGGTTTCGTCGTCGCTGGCGAACGCGTTACCTATCCGAACGGTGCAGAGATGGCTGTCACAGAAATTAACCAGCGTGGCGGACTGCTCGGCACACCTGTGGAGTTGATCGGACATATCAACACAGAAGCAATACCGGAAGTCTCCGCCCAAATCGCTGAGCAACTTATTGTTGAAGAAAAAATTATCGCGCTCATCGGACCCAACCGCTCTTCTCATGCCGTTGTGGTGGGCCCAATCGCACAGCGTCATGGGATTCCAATGGTTACCACAACCGCAACCAACCCAAACGTCACAAACGCTGGCGATTTCGTTTTCATGGCATCTTTCACAGATAGTTTCCAAGGTGCGGTCATGGCACAGTTTGCCAAAGCGGATCTCGACCTCTCTACCGCCGCTGTTATCACCCGAAGTGGCGACCTTTACACTGAAGGTATCTCCGAATTTTTCGCACGCAACTTCAGCAAATTCGGTGGCGAAATCGTCGCCAATGAATTTTACGAAGGCGATCTGTCAGATTTTACAGTGCAACTGACAAATATTGCCGCCGCGAAGCCCGATGCCCTTTTCATATCCGGTTTCACGCTGGAGGTTGCGCTCATAACGGGGCAGGCCCGGGCAATCCCATTACAAAATGCCGATGGAGCACCGACAATCTTCCTCGGCGCGGATGCATGGGACAGCGAACTTCTGTTCGATAATGAAGATGCTGAAGTGGAAGGCAGTTTCTTCAGTGGACATTTCTCACCAGAGACAGATGAACCGACAGCGCGCGCGTTTGTTGATACCTACGAATCCATCTATAAATCCACACCTACCGGTGGTGTCGCGGTGAGTTATGACGCTGTCAAACTACTTTTTCAAGCCGTTGAACGCGCCGGTAGTCTTGACCCAGAAAAGATACGGGAGCAACTCGCTGCTACTGAGAATTACATCGGTGCGACGACTATCGCCAGTTATGACGAAAACCGTCGTCCGACCAAAAGTGCAGTAATTTTCACCATCAAGGACGGCAAAAAGCAGTTCCACAAGCAGATTGATCCGTAAAAATGAGCCAAGTTGCTACTAACACATTTTGGACTTTTCAACACCATAGGGTCAATTTAGGGATCCCCCAGGCCCGGTAGGGTTTTTGCTTGGGTGTTTCTTCACGGTTTGATGAAGTTTAAGAAAATATTTCGGTAATTTGCGAATCATAGACATCTTGCTTTATGTTTTCTTCTATGAGGTCAATTATTTTGTTGTCTGAATCACAGAAATTGTCAGAATGCACGTCGCATTTGGGGTATTTGCAAACGCTAAAATCCAATGCGAAGAAAGTGTTTCTTCGCGTACGCCGCAAATCGCGGCGTGCACGGAGAACGCGGAGAACGCTGAAAAGGCGACGCTAATTTCTATATTGCCTTTCGTCCGAGATGGAGCTGTCCGAAAAACAATCTCTTCATTCCGTGTCCTCTGTGTCTTCCGTGCATTCCGCGATTCAGACAGAAAAGAGAATCCACCTCGCCGTGCTATTTCCGTATCAACAGTTTGCGTGTCGCAGCATAATCGCCCGCTTTGAGTGTGTAGAAATAGATACCTGTCGCAACCTTCTCACCGAACATATTTCGACCATCCCAATGGATCGCACGGCTACGACTATGATACATACCCGCAGCTTGATGCCCTAGCTTCAGTTCCCGCACCACAACACCACGGATATCGTAGATCGTTAGCGTAACGTCGGCAGGTGTAGCGAGCTGATAGGGTATCCACGTCTCAGGGTTGAACGGGTTGGGGAAGTTGGAGAGCAAGACGGTCTTATCAGGAATCACAGGAGGTAGTTCAACCGATGGCGCAGCAGCGGTGCCAGCCGTGACATTGATGGTGACGGTGATGTTATCGGTACCCCCCTTCCCATCAGAAACCGCCACCTTGACTGTATAGGAGGCCCGGGTCTCACGATCAAGTGCAGCCTTTGTTTGGAGTTGCCCGGATGTTCTAACAATACTAAACGCTGCCGCATCCGTGCCACCGAGATGATAAGTGAGTGTGTCCCCAGCATCCGCATCTGTGGCAGAGATGGCAGTTCCGATGTTCGTACCGGCTGCGGTGTTTTCTGCGATAGACCGGGTTGTGCTGGTACCATCGGTAAACGCAGGAGCATTATTATTTGGTACCACAGGAATTGTAAAATTTCGCAAATTTAAACCGCTATGACCTTCAATGACCGCAATTGCTGCCTTGAGTCGACGGAGGGGACCATAATCCGAAATCGAATTGCCCGACAGATTGAGCCAGGTCAGCGAAGTCAAATGTTCAAGGGCAGATATATCGCTGAGGGAATTTCTATACAGACCGAGGAATGTCAGCGAAGTCAAATCTTCGAGGGCGGATATATCGCTGAGGGAATTGTTAGACAGATTGAGGGTTGTCAATGAAGTCAAATGTTCAAGGACAGATATATCGCTGAGGGAATTGCCACTCAGAAGGCCACCCAGATTGAGGGTTGTCAATGAAGTCAAATGTTCAAGGGCGGATATATCGCTGAGGGAATTGCCCGCCAGATCGAGGATTGTCAGTGAAGTCAAATGTTCAAGGGCGGATATATCGCTGAGGGAATTTCTATCCAGACTGAGCCGCGTTAGCGAAATCAAATCTGCAAGGACAGATATATCGCTGAGGGAATTGTTAGACAGATCGAGGATTGTCAGTGAAGTCAAACCATTAAAATCACCAATTTTCAGTGATGTGATTTTTTTAAGATCTGGTTGAGAAAAATATGGATGGTAGCTAGTACTTAGGTCAAGGGAGGTAATTGCCGCAAGATGTGTTGCAGTCACCTCATCAGTGGAATCAAACCCTCTATTGCAGCCACAATAGCGTCTTGCACCTGCTGTGTGCGCTCACTGAGCGGCGGATCGATTGTCCCTTCAAGTATATCTGTAACATTGATAGTGACAATAATACTATCAGTGCCACCATTGCCATCGGAGACAGAAACCGTGACAGAATAGGTGTTCTTTGTTTCATAATCCAAGGCAGCTTTCGTTTGGAGCTGCCCGGACGTGCTGATAATACTGAACGAGGCAGCGTCCGTTCCACTCAGGCTATAGGTCAACGTATCCCCACTGTCTACATCGGTGGCTGCAAAAGCCGCGCCGATATTTGTGCCGGCGGCGGTGTTCTCTGCTACGGTGCGCGTCGTGTTGATGTCATCGGTGAAACTTGGTGCTTCGTTGACGTTGGTGACATTGATGGTGACAAAGATCGCATCGAAGCGACCCTCGCTATCCGTTGCGCGGATGGCGAGATCGTTGTAAACCTTCTTGGTTTCAAAATCGAGGGCTGCGTGGGTTCGTAGCTGCCCCGTATTGGGATCAATACGAAACGAAAATCTATCGCCCCGATTCAGCGAATACGTCAATGTATCCTCACTATCGGGGTCTGTTGCCTCGAAGGGATCGCCGATGCTTGTACCGGAGGCTGTATTCTCCGCTACAGAGAGTGTGATCCTATCAGCGCGGAAACTGGGTGCCTCATTGACATCCGTGACCCTGATCGTGACATCAATGCTATCACTCTCGCCATCGTCATCGGAGACAGAGACCGTCACCGCGTAGGAGTCGTCTGTTTCATAGTTCAAAGCTGCGTGGGTTTGCAGCTGCCCGGTTCTGCCGTTGATGCGAAACGAGGACGCATCCGCTCCACTCAGACTATAGATGAGCGTGTCCCCTGTATCCGCATCCGTCGCAGCGACGGGCACACCGATATTTGTGCCGGCGGCGGTGTTCTCTGCGATGGCGCGTGTCGCGGTAGCACCCTCGGTAAAGGTTGGTGCCTCATTGATGTCTATCACATAGATAGTGATGTCAATACTATCAGTGCCACCATTGCCATCGGAGACAGAGATTGTGACGGAATAAGAGTTCTTCTCTTCATAGTCTAAGGCAGCACGGGTCTGCAGTTGCACGTATTCCGTGTACCCCAGCGACCCCGATGTGCTGACAATACTAAACGAGGACGCATCGTCGCCACCGAGCGTGAACGTGAACATATCCTCATCATCATCTATGGGACCAATCTTTACGCTAATATTCTCTCCCGATGCCGCGTTCTCCACAACGAAGAATGAGGTACTATCCGCTGGGAACCTTGGTGCATCATTGGCATCCGTGACGCTGATAGTCACAGTAATGCTATCACTCCCACCATTGTCATCGGAAGCAGAAACCGTCACAGAGTAGGCATTCGGCAGCCTTTCATAGTCTAAGGCAGCACGGGTTTGCAGTTGTCCGGTAGTGCTGATAATACTGAACGAGGCCGCATCCGTGCCACTGAGCGTATAGGTGAGCGTGTCATTTTCCGGATCTGTTGCGGTGACAGGCTCGCCGATGTTTTCACCGGCTGCCGTGTTCTCTGCTACTGAGCGCGTCGCGCTGCTACCCTCTGTGAAGTTAGGTGCCTCATTGACGTTTGACACACTGATCGTGACGGGAATGCTATCGGTGCCACCGTTGCCATCGGAGACAGAGACCGTCACCGAGTAGGAATCGTCTGTCTCATGATCCAGTGCTGCACGGGTTTGGAGCTGCCCCGATGTACTGACGATACTGAACGATGAAGCATCGTCGCCACCGAGTGTGTACGTCAACGTATCACCTGTGTCTGCATCCGTCGCAGCGATCGCCGTGCCGATGTTGGTGCCGGAAGTGGTGTTCTCTGCTATGGTGCGTGTCGTGCTGGTGCCATCGGTGAACACGGGTGCTTCGTTGACGT
The DNA here is from genome assembly GCA_003635195.1 of Candidatus Poribacteria bacterium. Lineage (GTDB taxonomy): Bacteria > Poribacteria > WGA-4E > WGA-4E > WGA-3G > WGA-3G. Next base: position 26,724 of record PYIY01000213.1, read on the forward strand.
TGGTGACATGGATTGTGATAAAGATCGCATCAAAGTTGCCCTCACTATCGGTCGCGCGGATGGCGAGATCGTTGTAAACCTTTTTCGTTTCAAAATCCAAGGCTGCCTTAGTTTGGAGTTGCCCTGTATTGGGGTCAATACGAAACGCTGTCGCATCGCCGCGATGCAGCGAATACGTCAATGTATCCCCATCCGGGTCTGTCGCTTGGAACGGATCGCCGATGTTTGTGTTAGCAGCTGCGTTCTCCGCGACAGCTCGTGTGGCCGTCTCAGTTGGGAAACTCGGTGTCTCATTGACATCTGTGACACTAATCGTGACGGGAATGTTGGTGCTACCGCCATTGCCATCGGAGGCAGTAACCGTAACCGAATAGGAACGCTTTGTTTCATAGTCCAAGGCTGCGTTTGTTTGGAGTTGTCCGGATGTGCTAACAAGACTAAACGCTGCCGCATCCGTCCCACCCAGACTATAGGTTAAAGTATCGCCACTGTCTACATCGGTGGCTGCAAAAGCCGCGCCGATATTTGTGCCGGCGGCTGTGTTCTCTGCTACGGTGCGTGTCGTGCTAATGTCATCGGGGAAACTGGGTGCTTCGTTGACGTTTGACACACTGATCGTGACAGCGATAGTATCTGTCAAACTGCCATCGGAAACGGTAACAGTAACGGAATAGACGTTCTTTGTTTCATAATCCAATGCAGCCTTGGTTTGGAGTTGCCCGGAAGTGCTGACGATGCTGAACGATGAAGCATCTGTGCCACCGAGGATGTACGTCAACGTATCCCCACTATTTGCATCGGAGGCAACAACAGCAGTGCCGATATTTTGTCCGGAAGCAGTGTTTTCGGCAACAACGCGCGTCGTGCTATCGCCGTCAGCGAACACAGGTGCGCGGTTCTCAGGTACATCCGTGACGCGGATTGCCACATCAATAGAGGCACGCCCACCCTTGCCATCAGAGGCAGTAACAGTAACGGAATAGGCGCGCTTTGTTTCATAATCCAATGCTGCGTTTGTTTGGAGCTGCCCGGACGTGCTGACAATACTAAACGATGCAGCGTCCGTCCCACTCAGGCTATAGGTCAACGTATCCCCACTGTCTACATCGGTGGCTGCGACAGCCGTTCCAATGTTTGTGCCGGCGGCGGTATTCTCTGCGATGGTGCGTGTCGCGCTGCTGCCTTCGGTGAAACTGGGTGCTTCGTTGACGTTGGTGACATGGATTGTGATAAAGATCGCATCGAAGTTGCCCTCACTATCCGTTGCGCGGATGGCGAGATCGTTGTAAACCTTTTTCGTTTCAAAATCCAGGGCTGTCTTGGTTCGCAGCTGCCCTGTATTAGGGTCAATACTAAAGGAATACCTATCGCCGCGATGCAGCGAGTAGGTCAAGGTATCCCCACTATCGGGGTCTGTTCCTTGGAAGGGATTGCCGATGGCTTCTCCAGATGCCGTATTCTCCGCTACGGCGCGTGTGGCAGTCTCAGTGGGGAAACTCGGTGTTTCATTGACATCCGTGACACCGATTGCCACATCAATAGACGCACGCCCACCATTATCATCGGAGACTGAAACTGTCACGGAGTAAGCGTTCTTCGTTTCATAGTCCAAAGCTGCGCGGGTTTGCAGCTGTCCCGATGTGCCGACAATGCGAAACGAGGCAGCATCCGTGCCACTGAGACTATAGGTCAGCACGTCCCCTGTATCCGCATCCGTCGCAACAACAGCAGCACCGATGTTTTCACCCGAGGCCGTATTCTCCGCAACAGTTCGCGGCGCACCCGTGCCTTCACTGAATACAGGCGCATTATTCGCATTATTTTTTAAAGGAGGTAAAGGCGAACCGTCAAAAGATGTTACCTCAATCTTACCCGCCTTGATCGTTCGACCTCCAATCCGACACCCTTCGGCATCAATGCAAGTGTATATGTAAAGCCCTTTTCGCATCCATCCACCCGCAGCCGGATAGGTAATGATCGTCCCGAAGCGCTCTGTAATTTTCCAGGTCACACCCTCACTCGCTTCATCTGCGAACCAGAAGCCATCGGGTAATGTCGGAATGACCTCGTTCTGATGATGATGCCTTTCGGTGGTTACATCCGTCACACGAATTACCACATCAATAGACACACGCCCACCATTACCATCGGAGACTGAAACCGTCACGGAGTAGGATGATTTTATTTCATAGTTTAGCGCATCGCGGGTTTGGAGCTGCCCGGATGTGTCAATAATGCGAAACGAGGCAGCATCAGTGCCACCGAGGGTGTACGTCAACGTATCCCCACTGTCCGCATCCGTCGCAGCAACAGGCGTGCCGATGTTTGTGCCGGAGACGGTGTTCTCTGCTATCGCGCGCGTCGTGCTGTCGCCATCACTGAACACAGGGGATATATTCGCATAACCTGACATAGATGTGCCAAAAACCATCAAAATCGTCAGGAAAATTGATACGCGATATCTCTTATTTGCAAATAGCAGTTTCATCATAAACTCCTTTATCCGTATTCAACAGAAAGTGATAGGGATAAGACGCATTGAGAAAAGCCGAATGCAACAAAAAAAGCCCGCGACGAAATGTTCCGTGCAAGACGAAACGCGCGCAGGCACGCCAAGGATAGAACGCCCTTGAAGGAAGACTATACTATCTTGTGAAGTATAATACTTATTATGGGTTAAGCGGGGGGGGGGGCGTTAGCAGTGTAGATAGCGCAGTTAACTCTGAGTTAATAATACGCAGAATCAACCAACCTCCTGAGAAACAGCGCGCACTCTCACCGCACACACCCTCAATGCGGGGCGCATGGAAAGTCGTTTTTGCAATGTTAATAGTGATTTGCATTTTTGTCATCGGACATTCGGTTTTGGCGTTCAAAAAACGGACTTGTGTAACGTCTTTTTTTCAAACGCATACGCCAATTGGTAAGAAAATTAACGTGAGTTCGATGAAAATGGGATGTCGGGTTTCGCTGAGACGGACAATCAGCAGCTTCAGTTATAAACAGTCAATTTTAATAATTATATAAAATATAAATCATAAAGCCTATATATGACTAAGATTATATAGTATTTTTAGAAAAAAAGCAAATAAATTTAGCAAACTTGATTTTTTCAAAGAATCTGAAACATTTTGCAACAAAAATAACGTTAGGAACTGATCCAACAGGCTTTTTGAAAATGAACTGTTTGCGAATACAACAAGGAGATACCTCACCATGAAAACTTCCTTTTTTCTCATATTCACAGCAATTATCGTTTCAGTCTGCTGTTCCCCATCAACCGCGCAAGACCACACACAGTTCAGTCTACCCGAAGGCGCAAAAGCACGACTCGGTAAAGGGACATTAGGTGAAGTTCAGTTCTCTCCTGATGGCAATTGGCTTGCGGTTTCCAGCTCTGTTGGAATATGGTTCTATGACCCAAAAACCGGCAAAGAACTTGATCTACTACCACAGACAGACTGTGCTTCCGCTTTTGCCTTCGCGTATGCTCCCGATGGCAGCAAAATCGTCAGAGCGAGTGATGACAGCAAATCACAGGTGTTGGATGTTCCCACAAAAAAACGCATAGGTATCTTGGCTAAGTATGGACGTAGGATTAATGCCGTCGCCTACTCACCGGACGGTTCCACAATCATGAGTGGGAATTCAGATGGTGCGGTGCGTGCATGGGACGCTGAGACATACCAGCGCAGAGGCACACTTAAAGCGCATACAGGGGCTGTTAATGCCGTTGTGTATTCACCGGATGGTACTATAATCGCTACCGCTGGAGATTGGAAGGACAAAAACGTGCAATTGTGGGATGCTGATACAGGAAAACACAGAGTGACTCTTAAACATAAGGATCAAGTCTATGCTATCGCATACGCCCCGGATGGAAATACCATCGCTACGGCGAATGCCGACAAAACAGTGTGGCTATGGGACGCTGACACAGGCATACATAAAACAATGCTTAAAGGACATACAGACCGCGTCACTTCCGTCATATATTCTCCCGATGGCAACACAATCATCAGCGCAAGTCGGGACAAAACTATTCGACTCTGGGACGTTAACACAGGCATACATAAAGCAACGCTCAAAGGACATACAGACCGCGTCACTTCCGTCGCATATTCACCTGATGGAAATATTATCGCAACTGCAAGCGGTGGACGGTATAATGATGATAACACAGTTCGGTTGTGGGACGCAAACACGGGTGAAACCAAAGTCATACTCACAGGATACAATCGTATCAACAGTGTCACACACGCACCCGATGGAGATATAATCGTTAGTGAAGGAACCTGGCTGCCGGTTCCGGTATCAGCGGAACCCCGACATATTTCTCCTGATGGAAGGACAATCGCTATAGCCGGTTCGCTTCATACTGTCCAGCTTTTGGATGCACGCACAGGAAAACGCAAAGCAACACTTAAGCATACCAACTATATTGATTGGATTTATATGATGATCACAGATCGCGAGTATGGTATAGAAGCGATAGCATTCTCACCCGATGGAAATACCATCGTTACGGGCGGCGGATATTATACCAACGACGAAGGGACGGTGTCCTTGTGGCATACACGCACACGAAAACGTAAAATCATTTACAAAGGACCCGGTTACGTCTCTTCTGTGGCGTTTTCACCAGATGGAAGAACAATCGCTGCCGGAGATTGGGACAGTAAAATCAGGTTGTGGAATGCTGTGACAGGTAAAGAACTTCAAACAATACGTACAAGACATAAAGGGGGTGTCTTGTCTTTAATGTATTCTCCTAATGGGAACACCATCGCTACAGGAGGCGGATATGGTGATAACACAGTGCGACTGTTCGATGCCGATACAGGTAAACTTAAAACCACACTCAAAAGACCTATAGAAGATGTTAATTGTATTGCGTATTCACCTGATGGAAATACTATTGTTACTGGAACTCGGAATGGGAACGTGCAGGTGTGGGAAGCAACAGGTCAACACAAAACGACTTTCACAGGACACACGGTGGTTACTTCCGTTGTGTGTTCTCATGATGGAAAGACAATCGCCAGCGGAAATAAGGATGGCACGGTGATACTCTGGAAGATTCCACCAACCCCAATGGGCGAATGAATCGAAATCTTTACCGAAATGCTGTAATCTTCAGAAAAAACGTGACACCCAACAAGTTTTATGATATAGTTTAAAATCTATCGCCTAAACACAATCTTGTTGAGCAGGGGCCCGTGAATCAGTCTGACACATCTATTTATAGCACGGAAACCTGTCGGATTTCGCTGCGAAGGAGCAAACATGAATCGACCGCCAGAAGATTTCGTCCTTGTAGACGAGGAACGGCTTCTTAACTTCAGTACCGCCTGCTTTGAGAAAGCCGGTATCACCCACGAACACGCCGCACTCATCAGCCGACTGCTCGTTAATTCCGACCTGCGAGGGGTTCGCAGCCACGGCACGCGAACCGTTAACGGATATTGCGGAGGCTTTGAAAACGGGAGTTTCAACCCTAATCCCGATATCCGAATTATTCATGAGACACCGACGGCTGTCGTGCTTGATGGCAACGGCACACTCGGCTATCTCCCGATGGTGCGTGCCACGGAACACGCCATCGCCAAAGCGAAAGAAGTCGGCATCGGGATGGGACTGGTTCGCTACATCGGACACTACGGATCCGCAGGCCACTATGCCCGCATCTGTAATGAAGCCGGTTGTATCGGTTTTTCAGTACAAGGGTATCAGAACCAAGGCAACGCTGGCAACCAAGACCCCAAACCGCAGCTCGGCTACTACGGCAACCCACCGATCTGTTTCGCCATCCCCTCTGGTGATGAGCCGCCGGTTGTACTCGACGCAGCAACCTGTATTATGGCAGACTATCAGCGTGGTCCCGATTTTGATGCCTTGCTTTCAGTCATCCCTGCGGCTTTCTTTAAGAGTATCGGCTATACTGCCGTGGCAAGTCTGCTCGGCGGTGCATTGACTGGCTTCACCGAACCACCCCCCGAAGATACCGCAAAATGGAGCGGTGGTAGAATGGGAGGTATGGTCCTCGCAATAGATATCGAATCCGTTGTGCCAACGGCTGTTTTCAACGCCGAAGTCGATCGGATGGTACACGATGTCCGCGAAACTTATGAACCGTTGCCGGGCACTGATAGCGCACTGCTACCGGGTGCGATTGAGACAGAACGCACAGAACACCATCGCCGAGAAGGTATCCGTTACGGTGAGATGGAACAAGAATCCGCACGCGGGGTCAGTGAGCGGTTAGGCGTGCCACTGCCCTGGGACGAATAACCTCTACACGCTTAAGGGTAGGACTTACGCACTTGCTCTTAAAGTCCCCCTGATAAGGGGCGGGGAATGCCCATAAGGCATTCATACCGTTGATTCTTTAGGGGTGTTTTTGCTGGGGTGTTTCTTAAATATACCAAAATATCGCGATGCATGCCAAATTTGCGTAAGTCCTAAAAGGAAAAAGACATGAACAGACCACCAGAAGATTTCGTTTTAGTCGATGAAGAACGGCTTCTCAACTTCTCGATCGCCTGCTTTGAGAAAGCCGGTCTCACGCATGAACACGCCGCACTCATCAGCCGCTTACTCGTCAATTCTGACTTACGCGGTGTCCGTAGCCACGGCACACAGACCGTTAACAGATATTGTAGCGGCTTTGAAAGCGGCAGTCTCAATCCGAACCCGAATATCCGTGTCATCCATGAAACGCCAACTGCCGTCGTGCTTGATGGCAACGGCACACTCGGCTACCTCCCGATGGTACATGCCACGGAACACGCCATCGCCAAAGCGAAAGAAGTCGGCATCGGGATGGGACTCGTCCGCTACATCGGACACTACGGATCCGCAGGACACTACGCGCGTATCTGCAACGAAGCCGGTTGCATCGGTTTTTCGGTACAGGGATCCCGAAACCACGGCAACGCTGGAAACCGAGACCCTAAACCGCAGCTCGGTTATTTCGGTAACCCACCGATCTGTTTCGCCATCCCCTCTGGTGATGAACCACCGGTCGTGCTTGACGCAGCAACCTGTATTATGGCGGATTACCAACGCGGCCCCGAATTCGATGCCCTACTTTCGATGATTCCCGCGGCTTTCTTCAAGAGCATCGGCTATACCGCTGTTGCACACCTGCTCGGTGGCGGGCTCACCGGCTTCACTGAGCCACCACCGAAAGACACGGCAAAATGGCAACCGCCACAAGGCGGTATGGTCCTCGCAATAGATATTGAATCCGTCGTACCACTTGACCTTTTCCACGCCGAAGTTGACCGGATGGTGCACGATGTCCGCGAAACCCATGAACCCTTGCCAAGCACCGACAAGGCGTTGCTACCGGGTGCCATAGAAACGGAGCGGATGGCACAACATCGCCGTGAAGGCATTCGTTACGGGGAAGCGGAACAGGAATCCGCACGCGAAGTCAGTGAACGATTAGGTGTACCACTCCCTTGGGACGAATAACTTTCACACCGCCGTGAAATCCCATGGATTTACAAGTGGCAACTTGGGTTAATATAGATGTAAGGAACCGGGGTTGTGCCCCAGCTGCCCTGAAACTTGTGAGACTTATATCCAAGAATGGAATTACACCAATTCGGAAGGTAAAACTCTGTGGGCAAAGCTGAAATCTGCTGAATTAATTTTAGGATATATTTACGGTCCAAAAACATTTAGGTATCTTTATACATAAACCCGCTTGTTATTAACAGCAAGCGGGTTTGTTTTTAACCTATAGGAGAAAATAATATGATTGGGATTTCTCATAATGGTTCTAAACTTAATAACCATCAACACAAAACGCTTGGACGGTCATGAAAATGCGTCCGAGTTACACGATACTTTTGCCTGTTTTTCGGTTAAAAAACCCATTTCCTTGAGAGTTCAGGCTGTTTTGTGTTGAAAATTTGCTTTTTTGCCTAAAAATATGATATAATTTCAGTTGTTTATAGACATTCAATTAGTTTTAATTTGAACAATAATAAAATAAGTCATATTGTAACTTACAGTGCTTTTGACAAAAGTAGCAACTTAGGTTAACATATTACTTCTTATATTTTGTAGGACTTACGCATTTCTGCTTAAAGTCCCCTGATAAGGGGATTTAGGGGGTTTAAAAGTGAGAAATCTACCATCGTTGCTAAATTTGCGTAAGTCCTGTTTTGATAAAATGCTTTAAGTGAGGTTTTCGTTATGCACACTCATATTAAAACCGGTTTTTTGTTTTACACGTTCACGTTGTTGGTGTGCCTTAATTCCTTTTTCCTAACGGATACTGCTGCGCAAAACAACGCCGCATCCGCTAACGACGACTATACATTCGAGACGATTGATGTTCCGGGTGTAGAGTTTTTAGCGGTGACGGCGAGCAGCGATTTTGAGGATTACGCCGGCTACACGAAAAGTGCGGATGGTGAAAAATTCGTCGCCTTTACACTCATTGATGGCGTTTTTACGACCTACGATTTCCCGGGTTCACAGAACACCTATTTCTTTGCGCTCGGTAATAATGGAAACGCTGCCGGACACTATCAAGACAGCGAGGGACTCTACCACGGTGTCGTCTTGGAAAATGGTGAACTGCGGCAATACGATTTTCCGGGTGCCGTCGAAACGCAGATATACGGTATCAGTGATACAACGGGTGCCCTGACGGGTAATTTTATAGACGCTTCTGGCGTGCGCCGCGGATTTTCAGGAGACATAATCGTTGAATTCCCTGGAGCATTGGAAACCTACGCCGATTTTGTGAACGCCAAAGGCGGTATGGTGGGCAGCTACGTAGATGCTGATGGCATATACAATGCTTATGTGCGCGTCGCGGATGGTGATTTTGTATCTCTTACACTTACAACGGAAGCAAAACAGGAATACTTTTTTGTCCACGGTATCAACGATGCAAGAGTTGTCGTTGCGCGCGCCAAACTGGTAGATGCACCTCCACTCACTTATGTCGGTCTATTCCCGGAGGAACTACAAGTGCTTAAATTCCCAGGCAGCGTTAGCACGGAAGGCTATAATATCAATCAGGACGGTTCGGTCATCGGACACTATGACACGGCAGATGGACGCAGACACGGCTTTATCGCAAGACCCATAACGGACACCGCTGCACCCATCGAGGATGCACCCGTTGCCCCACCCGTCCTCACCTACTATACTTTTGAAACTATTGATATCCCCGGCGTAGATTTTTTAGAATTGACCGCAAGTAGTGACTTTGAGGATTACGCAGGGAACACCCGGAGTGCTGATGGTGAGAAAATCGTCGGTTTTACACTCATTGATGGCGTTTTTACGCGCCATGATTTCCCGGGTTCAAAGAACACTTATTTCTATGCGCTTGGCAACAATGGACAAGCTGCCGGACACTACGAGGATAGGAACGGTCTTTACCACGGGGTCATCTTAGAAGATGGCGAGTTACGGCGATACGATTTCCCGGATGCCGTTCAAACGGAGATATACGGGATCAGTGATGCGACGGGTGCCCTGACGGGTAATTTTATAGACGCTTCTGGCGTGCGCCGCGGCTTCTCAGGGGACACAATCATTGAGTATCCCGAGGCATCAGCAACTTATGCCGATTTTGCGAACGCGGATGGCGCCATCATTGGCAGCTTCATTGATGCCCAAGGTGTATATAAGCCATACATACGTTACCCAGATGGCAGGTTTCTATCTCTTGACCTTCCACACGCAGCACTGTTTGAATACTTTTTTGTACCCGGGGTGAACGATGCAGGATATGTTGTGGCGCGAGCCAAACTGATCGGTGATATCCCGCGCACTGCTGTCGGAACACTCCAGCACGGATTACAAAGCTTGGAGGTCCCGGGCAGCGTTAGCACGGAAGGTTGGAATATCAATCAGGACGGCTCTATCGTTGGAAACTATAAATCAGCGGATGGCCGAACACACGGGTTCATCGCCAGACTCACTACTAAAGAAAAGAGCGATCATTTTGGCAATAGCTACGCTGCCACACTGTCTAAAGGGTTGAACATGTTGTCTGTACCATTGGCACCGCCAACACCCATGACTGCCAAGTCCCTTGTCGCGATGACAGGGGCGACAACTATCATCACGCTTGATACCGCAACTCAACGGTTCATCGCGTGGACACCAAGCGCACCTGACGACGGGTTCCCAATTGAAGGTGGAAAAGGCTATATCGTCAACGTCCCTGAAACTCGCAACTTCGCATTCGTCGGCGCACCTTGGACAAATCCAACCGAAGCGGCTGCAGCACCTGCCATTACCCCCTTGATAAAGGCGGACAGCGGGGTTGCCCAAGAAGCGTGGGCATTCGTTGTCAGTGGGCATCTGGCAGGTAAACCCGCGTTTGACGGAAACTACCAAGTAAGCGTCCGGAACCTCAGAACAAACAGCACGATTACCGCCTCGGTGCAAGGCGATTACTTTGCTGCTGCAAGTGCCGACTTGACGCGGCGGAGCGTCGTCCAAGTTGGGGATGTGATTGAATTACGCGTCATCGGTCCCGATGGAAACTTTGAATCACAGACGCTGAGTTTTAAAGTGATGCCTGATCACCTATCAAACGCGGTTTTATCTGTTAGGCTTGACGGTATCGGTCAACCGGCGCAGAATCGCCTATTGCAGAACTACCCGAATCCGTTTAACCCGGAGACCTGGATTCCGTATCAACTCTCGGAAGATACTTCTGTATCGGTATCGATTTATGATACAACGGGTCAGTTGGTTCGGACACTTCCGCTCGGTTTCCAATCCGCGGGTTTCTATAACAGTCGGAGTCGTGCTGCATATTGGGATGGACGCAATGCCATCGGCGAACGCGTTGCGAGTGGCATCTATTTTTACCAATTGACGACCCCCGCTTTCCAGCAGACACGGCGACTCGTCATTGTAAAGTAGGAGCCCTTCGTATAAAACGGACAGGTGTCACAGTTATGCAATCAGTGTAACTGTGACACCCGCTTCAGCTTAAAAAAAGTTTTGTTTACGATCCGGCGCGGTTTCAAACCGCGCCTACCTTTTTAAAGCCAACAGACGTATAAATCCGAACCTGTCGAAGTTCTTCCTTTGCTGTAAGTGACAATCTGTTTATCCTGAGCGGTTTAGATATCCAATCTAAGAAAATCAAGAAAATAGATAAGATTTTCCTTGCTTTTTGTGGAAAAATGTTCTATACTTGCATGAGCTCGGTCTTCGCAAAAATGCGTTGGGTTTCGGAGTTTTGCGTGCTATAACGGGCTTGAAAGCAGGCATCTCAGACGTGTCTTCTTATGATTTTCCGTTCAACCCAATCTACTTTTTTAAGGCAAACTCACGTAATTTTAACATACAAAGCAAGCAAGCCCCAGCGGGGCGGTATGTCTATAGAGAGGTTTTTGTTATGCATACTCAGATTAAAAATAGGTTTCTGTTTTACACGTTCACATTGTTTTTATGTCTCAATTCCTTTTTCTTAATGAATGCTGCTGCACAAAGCGACATCGCATCTGTCAGTGACAACTATACCTTTGAAACGATTGACGTTCCCGATGTAGATTTTTTAGCGTTGACAGCGAGTAGCGACTTTGAAGATTACGCCGGCTACACGAAAAGTGCGGATGGTGAAAAAGATGTCGCCTTCACACTCATTGATAGCGTTTTTATGACATACGATTTCCCAGGTTCGCAGAACACTTATTTCTTTGCACTGGGTAATAATGGGAACGCCGCCGGACACTACCAAGATAGCGAGGGGTTGTTCCACGGGGTCGTCTTAGAAAATGGTGAACTCCGAGAATACAACTTCCCAGATTCTGTTGAAACGGAGATATACGGGATTTCTGATGCGACGGGTGCCCTGACGGGTAATTTTACAGATGCCTCTGGCGTGCGCCGTGGCTTCTCAGGAGATGAAATCATTGAATACCCCGGGGCAACGGAAACATACGCCGATTTTGTGAATTCGAGTGGTGGTATGGTCGGCAGCTACGTAGATGCTGACGGTCTATATCATCCATACATACGCACCCCGAATGGCAGGTTTGTATCCCTTGACATTCCACAAGCTGCAGCTCTGGAATACTTTTTTGTCCACGGTATTAACGATGCGAGAACTGTCGTTGCCAGAACTAAACGGGTGGATAGTCTTCCCGGCACCCTTGTCGGCACATTCCAGGAGGGACTACAGATATTTCAAGTTCCGGGCAGTGTGAGCACGGAGGGCTATAATATTAATCAGGACGGCTCTATCGTTGGATACTATGATTCAGCCGATGGACGCAGACACGGGTTTATCGCAAGACTCGCGACAGAAACTGATATGGAACCCGCTGCTACCCCCTCCGTCTTCAACTATACCTTTGAGAGTATCAATGTTCCGGGTGTAGATTTCTTAGCCGTGACAGCGAGTAGCGACTTTGAAGATTACGCAGGTTACGCAAAAAGTGCTGGTAGTGTAAAAGAAGTCGCCTTTACGTTGATTGATGGCGTTTTTACGACTTACGATTTCCCCGACTCTCAGAAAACACATTTCTATGCGCTCGGTAACGATGGACGGGCTGCCGGCCACTACGAAGATAGCAATGGTCTCTACCACGGTGTCGTCTTAGAAGATGGCGAGTTGCGGCAATACGATTTCCCCGATGCCGTCGAAACGGAGATATACGGTATCAGTGATGCAACAGGGGCACTGACGGGTAATTTTATAGATGCCTCTGGCGTGCGCCGTGGTTTCTCAGGAGATGAAATCATTGAGGCACCCGGGGCACCGGAAACTTATGCGGACTTTGTTAACGCGAGTGGTCGTTTGGTGGGTAGTTATGTAGATGCTGAGGGTGTATATCATCCATACGTCCGTAACCCAAATGACAGGTTTATATCTATCGAGCTTCCACAACCAGAAAAGTTTGAATACTTTTTTGTGCACGGTATCAACGATGTAGGGGTTTTCGTTGGCCGAACCAAACAGGCGGGTGATGTTCCGCGCACCTCTGTCGGCTCATTCCAGCACGGGCTACAGGAATTGCGGTTTCCAGGGAGCATTAGCACAGAGGGCTGGAATATCAATCAGGACGGCTCTGTCGTCGGACACTATGAATCGGCGGATGGACGCATACACGGGTTCATTGCAAGACCCGCTGACGCGGCAATGAGCGATCTTTTTGATAACGCCTACACCGTCACGCTGTCTAAAGGGTTGAACATGATTTCTCTGCCCTTGGCATCACCAACACCGATGACCGCCAAGAATCTTGTCGCTTTGACAGGGGCAACAACCGTTATTACGCTTGATACGGCAAACCAGCAGTTCGTCGCCTGGACACCAAGCGCGCCCGACGACGGTTTTGCAATCGAAGGCGGACAAGGGTATATCGTCAATGTCCCACAAGCCCGCAATTTCGCCTTCGTCGGCGCACCTTGGACGGATCCAACGGATGAGGCTGCCGCAGCACCTACTATTACCCCCTTGATAAGGGGGGACAGGGGGGTTGCTCAAGCAGCATGGGCATTCGTTGTCAGTGGACACTTGGTAGGTAAACCCGCGTTTGAGGGCTACAAGGTAGTCGTCCGTAATTTGAGAACAAACAGCGTGGTAACTGCCTCGGTGCAAGGGGACTACTTCGCTGCTGCAACTGCTGACTTGACGCGGCGGAGTATTGTTCAAGTTGGAGATGTGGTTGAAGTCCGCGTCATCGGTCCCGATGGAAACTTTGAGGCACAAACCCTCACTTTTAAAGTGACCCCTGAGCACCTTGCGAACGCGGTTTTGTCCGTCAGACTTGATAGCATCGGTCAACCGACGCAGAATCTGTTATTGCAGAACTATCCGAACCCCTTTAATCCTGAGACGTGGATTCCGTATCAACTTTCCGAAGACAGTCTTGTGTCAGTATCCATTTACGATACAACCGGTCAGTTGGTCCGCACACTCCCGCTCGGTTTCCAATCCGCAGGCTTCTATTTTAGCGCCAGCAGACGTGTAAATCCCAACCCGCCGAATCCCTCCTTTTTTGTCAGCGACAATCTGCTTATCCTCAGCGTGTAGATATCCAATCCAAGAAAACAGATGAGATTTTCCTTGCCTTTTTTTGGAAAATGTTACATGCTTTAAGCAGTTCTGAAATAGGACTTCTCAATGAACAAAGGATACCCCAGTCCTCGTTTTGGTGTATTGTTGAACGCCCACTTGTGATACTCCAAATACGAGCATCATCTCTCAGGACAGGGGATCTGACATATTGTTTTTTTATAGAAAATATCTTAAGTGAGGTTTCGTTATGCACACTCAGATTAAAAATAATTTTTTGTTTTACACATTTATGTTGTTCTTATGTCTCAATTCTTTTTTCTTACCGACCACCATTGCACAAGTCGGCGATGGACCCGGTGTCGGATCCGCCAGTGAGAACTATACATTTGAAACGATCGACGTTCCAGGCGTAGATTTTTTAGCGTTGACGGCGAGTTCCGATTTTGAGGATTATGCCGGCTACACGAAAAGTGCGGATGGCGAAAAAGAGGTCGCTTTTACACTCATTGATGGTGTTTTTATGACCTACGATTTTCCTGGTGCCCAAAACACGTATTTCTATGCGCTTGGTAATGATGGGCGCGCTGCGGGCTACTACGAGGATAGCGAGGGTTTGCACCACGGTATTATCTTAGAAGATGGTGAGTTACGTCAATACGATTTCCCCGATGCTGTGCAAACAGAGATATACGGTATTTCTGACGCGACGGGAGTATTGACGGGTACTTGGATAGATGCTGATGGTGTTCGGCGTGGATTTACAGGAGACACAAGCCTTGAGTTCCCTGGGGCAACAGCAACATTCGCCGATTTTGTCAACTCGGATGGTAATTTGTTCGCCAGCTACATAGATGCTGATGGGTTCTTTCAAGAATACGCATATTCCTCGGATGGCAGGTATGTAGCTTTCGATCTCACAAATGCAGAAAATCTTGAATTCTTTTATGTACATGGTGTTAACGATGCCTTAGTAAGGGTCGCCCGAGGTAAAGTTTTCGGTGATGTCATTCGCACTTATCTGGGTACATTTACTGACGGTCTGCAGGAATTGAAGGTTCCGGGCGGCGTCAGCACACAAGGGTATAATATCAATCAGGATGGCTCTGTCGTCGGGTTCTATGAGACCCCCGATGGACTGAGACACGGGTTATCGCCAAACCCATTGAAGTCGTTAATCAACCCGTTTTCCAAATCAGTGGTTTCAACTATACTTACGAGAGTATTGATGTGCCGGGCGTAGATTTTTTAGCGTTGACGGCGAGTTCTGACTTTGAAGATTATGCGGGCTACACGAAAAGTGCCGATGGCGAAAAAATGGTCGCCTTTACGCTCATCGATGGTGTTTTTAAGATGTATGATTTTCCGGGTTCACAGAACACTTATTTCTATGCCCTCGGTAATGATGGGCGTGCTGCCGGACACTACGAGGATAGCGAGGGGCGCCACCGCGGTATCATCCTACAAGATGGCGAGTTACGGGAATACGATTTTCCGGGCTCCGTTGAAACGGAGATATGGGGTATCAGTGATGCGACGGGGAATCTGACAGGTAATTGGACAGATGCTTCCGGTGTGCGTCGCGGATTCACAGGGGACATCATCGTTGAGTATCCGGGGGCAGTGGAAACATTCGCCGATTTTATCAATGCGTTAGGGGGTATGTTCGGCAGCTACGTAGATGACGAGGGTACATATACGCCATACCTACGCGCTCCGGATGGCAGGTATGTATCTTTCACCCCGCCAACCCAAGAAACTTATGAATTCTTTTTTGTGCACGGTTTTACCGATACAAAGATTTCCGTTTCCCGAGGCAAAGTGGTAGGTGAGGTCACCCGCACATACGTCGGTACATTCCTTGGGGGGCTCCATGAATTGAAAGTTCCAGGCAGCGTTAGAACGGAAGGCTACAATATCAATCAGGACGCTTCTGTCGTTGGACACTATGACTCCCCTGATGGACGCAGACACGGATTT
>PYIY01000213.1:42740-62285 GCA_003635195.1 Candidatus Poribacteria bacterium
ACATAGATGCTGATGGGTTCTTTCAAGAATACGCATATTCCTCGGATGGCAGGTATGTAGCTTTCGATCTCACAAACGCAGAAAATCTTGAATTCTTTTATGTACATGGTGTTAACGATGCCTTAGTAAGGATCGCCCGAGGCAAAGTGTTCGGTGATGTCACACGCACTTATCTTGGTACATTTACGGACGGTCTGCGAGAATTGAAGGTTCCGGACAGCGTCAGCACAGAGGGTTGGAATATCAATCAGGACGGCTCTGTCGTCGGGTTTTATGAGACACCCGATGGACGTAGACACGGGTTTATCGCCAAACCCATTGAAGTTGTTAATCAACCCGTTTTCCAAATCAGTGGCTTCGACTATACTTACGAGAGTATTGATGTACCAGGCGTAGATTTTTTAGCGTTGACGGCGAGTTCTGACTTTGAGGATTATGCGGGCTACACGAAAAGTGCCGATGGCGGAAAAATGGTCGCCTTTACCCTCATCGATGGTGTTTTTAAGACCTACGATTTTCCGGGTTCACAGAACACTTATTTCTATGCCCTCGGTAATGATGGGCGTGCTGCCGGACACTATGAGGATAGCGCGGGTCGCCACCGCGGTATCATCCTACAAGATGGCGAGTTACGCCCATACGATTTTCCGGGCTCCGTTGAAACGGAGATATGGGGTATCAGTGATGCGACGGGGAATCTGACGGGGAATTGGACAGATGCTTCCGGCGTGCGTCGCGGATTCACAGGGGACATCATCGTTGAGTATCCAGGGGCAGCGGAAACTTATGCCGATTTTATCAATGCGTTAGGGGGTATGTTCGGCAGTTACGTAGATGACGAGGGGACATATACGCCATATCTACGCGCTCCGGATGGCAGGTATGTATCTTTCACCCCTCCAACCCAAGAAACTTATGAATTCTTTTTTGTGCACGGTTTCACCGATACAAAGATTTCCGTTTCCCGAGGCAAAGTGGTAGGTGAGGTCACCCGCACTTATGTCGGTACATTCCTGGGGGGGCTCCATGAATTGAAAGTTCCAGGCAGCGTTAGAACGGAAGGCTACAATATCAATCAGGACGCTTCTGTCGTTGGGCACTATGACTCCCCTGATGGACGCAGACACGGATTTATTGCCAGACTCGGTACCGAGGAAGAGAGCGATGCTTTCAGCAATGCCTACACCGTCACGTTGTCTAAAGGGTTGAACATGCTTTCTGTGCCACTGGCACCCTGGACACCCATGACTGCTAAGAGTCTTGTCGCGCTCACAGGAGCGACAACCATTATCACCCTTGATGCCGCAACTCAGCGGTTCATCGCGTGGACACCAAGTGCACCTGACAATGGTTTCCCCATCGAAGGTGGACAAGGCTATATCGTCAATGTTCCACAGATTCGCAACTTTGCTTTCGTCGGTGCCCCCTGGACAAATCAAACCAAGGCGGCTGCTGCACCTGCCATATCCACGGAGATGCCACAGGAAGCGTGGGCGTTTGTTGTCAGTGGACACTTGGAAGGCCCCCCCGCGTTTGACGGGTATCAGGTCAGCCTTCGGAACCTCAGGACCAACAGCGTGATCACTGCTCCAGTGCAAGGTGATTACTTCGCTGCCGCAACCGCCGACTTGACGCGACGGAGTGTTGTTCAAGTTGGAGATGTGATTGAGTTACGCGTCATCGGTCCCGATGGAAACTTTGAGTCACAAACCCTCACTTTTAAAGTGACCCCTGAGAGTCTAGCAAACGCCGTTTTGTCTGTCAGACTTGATGGCATTGGTCAACCGACACAGAATCTGTTGCTGCAGAACTATCCGAATCCGTTTAACCCGGAGACATGGATTCCGTATCAACTCTCCGAAGACACGTCTGTATCGGTATCCATTTACGATACAACCGGTCAGTTGATTCGCACACTTTCGCTCGGTTTTCAATCCGCTGGCTTCTATAACAGTCGGGATCGGGCCGCTTATTGGGATGGACGCAATGCCCTTGGCGAAAGCGTTGCGAGTGGTATCTATTTTTACCAGTTGACGACACCTGCCTTCCAGCAGACACGACGACTCGTCATTGTAAAGTAGGAGCTATCCGTAGAGAACAAATAGGTGTCACAGTTATGCTATCAGTGTAATTGTGGCACTCTCTTAAGCGTAAAAATTTTTTGTTTAAGATCCGATGCGGTTTCAAACCGCACCTACCTTTTTTAGGACTGTGGACGTATAAATCCCAACCTGTCAAACTCCCACTCTTAGAAATAAAAAGTGGTCAATATCACAGAAAAGTGCTATAATATCCATAGAGAATTCCTTTTAGTATCGGTCTGAATAACGCATTATAAACAAAAACCGTTTACTGACGGTTTTGAACGCAGATAAAAAAAGGGGAACTATGGATCACTATATAAAAACTGCACTTCTCTCATTTATATGTCTAACGCTTTGTTTTACAGGATATACCGTTGCACAAGGTAGCACCGACACGCCGATTGCTGATTACACCTTTGAGACCATTGAAGTTCCCGGTGTTGATTTTCTGGAGGTGGCTGCAAGCAACGACTTCGGAGACTACGCAGGGAACACCCGGAGCCCTGATGGCGAGAAAACCATCGGCTTCACATTGATAGATGGTGTTTTCACCACGTATGATTTCCCCGACTCACAGAACACTTATTTCTATGCGCTCGGTAATAATGGGAACGCCGCTGGACACTACAAAGATAGCGACGGTCTGTATCATGGGGTCATCTTAGAAAATGGCGAACTCCGCCAATACGATTTTCCCGGTGCAGCCGAAACCCACATCTACGGTATCAGCGATGAAACAGGGGCACTGAGTGGTAACATCGTCGATGCAGCGGGAGTCACCCACGCTTTCTCAGGGGAGCTGACAATTACATTCCCTGGCGCAGTCAACACTTATGGGGACTTTGTCAACGCCGCGGGTGCTGTCGTCGGCAGCTACGTGGATGCCGATGGAATGTTTCACGGGTTCATACGTCACCCCAATGGCAATTTCACCACTATTGATCTCCCAACAATGCCGAATCTTGAATTCCTATTTGTGAACACCATTACCGATATCGGTGTTATCGGCTTCAGAGCCAAAGCTGCAAACGATATTCTGCGGTCCTATATCCTTCTGCCCAGCGGTATTCTCTATGAAGTGCGGCGCCCAGGCAGTGTTATCACTGTTGTCCGAAATGTTAATCAGGATGGAAGTATTATCGGGTATTACGACGCAATGGACGGGCGGAGATACGGATTCGTCGGTAGACCGACACCACAACCTAACGGGGAAGATTTCGGCAGAACTTTCTCCATGCACCTTTCTAAAGGTTTGAACATGCTGTCTGTACCCTTGAAACCGACTGTCCACATGACAGCACGCTCGCTTGCAGTAAAGACAGGGGCGACAACTGTCATTACGCTTGACACCGCAAACCAAGCGTTTTCGGCATGGACCCCAAACGCACCCGACGACGGTTTTCCAATCGAAGGGGCAAAAGGGTACATCATTAACCTACCCCAGGCACGTCCTATTGTCTTCACCGGAACAGCGTGGACGAATCAGACGCAGATGTCTACAGCACCACTCGCAACAGGACCCTATCAGACGTGGGCATTCGTTGTTAGCGGACACTTAGATGGTCTGCAGCACTTTAACGGTTATACCGTCCAAGTCCGAAACCTTCGGACGAATACCGTCCTGACAGCTCAGGTACGTAGCAATTACTTCGCCGCTGCCACCGCTGATCTCAGCTATCGCAGCGTCGTAGCAATCGGAGACACCCTGGAACTGATCGTCTTTGATACGGACGGAAATATCGCTTCAGAAAAATTTAATTTCACAGTAAACGCCGCCAATCTTGAAAATGCTGTTATGAATCTAACGCTTGATAGCATCGGCACTCCGCAGCAGAGTCGCCTGCTTCAGAACTATCCGAACCCGTTTAACCCAGAAACATGGATTCCGTATCATCTTGCAGAAGCAGGTATTGCGTCTCTGTCTATCTATGACGCGACAGGTAAGCGTATCCGAACACTCTCACTCGGCTACCAATCCGCAGGCTTCTATGAAAATCGAGCGCACGCCGCCTATTGGGATGGACGCAATGCCTTAGGTGAACCCGTTGCAAGTGGTATCTATTTCTACCAATTGGCGACACCTTCTTTCCAGCAGACACGGCGAATGCTCATTTTGAAATAGTATTTATATCGCACACTCTTCTGTAGCATAGACTGTTAGTCTGTGCCATCGTAGCATGCCAACTGACAACTGACAACCAACAATGAACTACTTGTGCGCCGAATGTAATAAAACCTATGAAATCTCGCCGTTAAGATATCAATGCGACTGCGGCAACGCGCTAAATCTCGTCTGGGATTCAAATATCTGTCCCAACCCACAAGTCCCGGCAGCGATGTCGCTCTGGCGGTATCGCGAGGCACTGCCGATTGATGTGGATACAGATATTGTCACCCTCGGTGAAGGCATGACCCCGCTTGTTCCGATTGATGTGGATACGCCGGAACACTTCGTAAAATTGGACTATCTTTGTCCGACCGGTTCCTATAAGGACAGAGGAGCATCGGTACTCCTGACCCATCTCAAAGCACTCGGTGTTGAGGAAATCGTTGAAGATTCATCGGGCAATGCGGGCGCAGCGATAGCCGCCTACAGCGCAAGAGCAGGCATCCACTGCACCATCTACTGTCCAGAATCTACCTCGCAAGGAAAACTCAAACAAATCGCCGCCTACGATGCCGAGTTAAAATTGGTCCCAGGAAACCGTATGGCGACAACAGAGGCAGTGAAACTCGCAGCGGAAACCACCTGTTATGCATCCCACAATTGGCACCCGTTTTTCTTGGAAGGCACCAAAACGCTTGCCTACGAAATTGTGGAGCAGCTTGGATGGCGCGCACCGACACATGTTATCTGTCCCGTCGGATTCGGGAGTATCTACTTAGGACTTTTTATCGGTTTCCGGGAATTACAAGCACAAGGGATTATTGTAAACATACCGCGGCTTCTCGGCGTTCAACCCGATGTCTGTTGCCCGATTTACAATGCGGACGTTAATAAAACAACATCTATCACCAGAATGCCACAAACCGGTAAAACGCTCGCCGAAGGAACTACTGCCGAACTCCCCATCCGAGGACAGATGATTTTGGATGCTATCGCTACAACAGACGGGGCATTTACTACCGTTGATAATACAGACATAAAAACAGGACTTGAAACTCTCTCCGCCAAAGGCATTTATGTCGAACCGACTTCGGCTGTCGTTGTCAAAGGGTATCAAAAGTTTCGGGAAACAGGTATTATAAGCACAGGCGATCTGGTAGTGTCAATTCTCACCGGCATCGGCTTAAAAGCGAGTTTTTAAATATTGGGTTTCTGCTCCGATTCAGAAAACGTAGCATGCGACTCTACGGAGAGGCATTCCGAATCATAGACCCGCCTCACCGAACCGCAAGGTTTTTTAAATATTGGGTTTCTGCTCCGATTTGTCCGTTGTCCAAATCGGGTTTCTGATTAAATTGTATTTTTAGTTTATTATACGTTCCTTAACTGTCATACGACAGAAATCGGATAAACATAAAAATGGTTCCAGAAAACAGACCTTATCCCACTCGGTTTATTGCGGTGTGCGCGCTCATCGTGCTTTTCATTCTCGTAATTGGTGCGCTGCGGGCTTTAGAACAACCTATCTTCCGCAGCACGGCTGCCAACAGTCGGAATGGTGAGACGCTCCCTGATTCTGTCATACGGCGTGATGAGATCAAGCGTAAACGTTGGCCAGAAGGATTTCAACTTCACCGTTACTGGTGGAGAGGAGGTGCTGCCGTCTACATTGCAGAGATGGATCGCACAGCAGAAAACCTTGAATTCAATGTTGAACTCGCCAACAACCAGATACTCGGACGCGAAACCATTACCAACGCGACGCGGCGGCTCATGAACAAAAAAACGCTACCTCTCGCAGGCGTTAACGGCAGTTTCGGTATCCGAGAGGATTCTTACGGGCGTGGCGGTATGACTTTTAATCTTCACATCCAAAACGGTGAACTCGTCAGTATCCCAATATCGCTTGATAGATGGGGGTATTCACCGCCGTCACCGTGGGGTGAGACCAGTTTCGGTGTAACACCTGACGGTGAGTTTCTCTTGGATAGAGTGCACCTCAACGGGCAACTCCGCATTGACAACGCCGATACACTTCCGATTAACGCTATCAACCAAATCTGTAGTTCCTCGTGTCCTGTTGTGCTTTTTACGCCACGTTTCGGGCGCAGGACTTTGACACGCCGAAGCTACGAGTTTACGCTTAAGAAACTTGAACTCCCGCTCACTGGAAAATATAAAAGCAGATTCGTCGTCACAGAGGTCAACCGACGTGGGAATAGCGTTATTCCGTCTGATGGTGTCGTTATTGCGATAGAATCGCGCTTGGCCCGCGACTGGACAAAAAAAATCGCGACATCTACAAAAGGCACACTGGAGATCGCGCTTACCCCTACAAAGTGGCAAGGCGTTCAACAAGGTGTCGGTGGCAATCTACGACTTGTCAGGAATGGTAGGATTGAACCAGAACTTGTTAGATTTGGAGAGACGCGGGGCCGTAGCGCATCCGCACATCGGAACGGTGCCTCACGCCATCCGCGGAGTGCCTTAGGATTTAACGACGAAAAACTTTTTCTCATCGCCGTTGATGGTAGACAGCACGGATATAGTATGGGAATGACGCTTTACGACATGGGAAAATTTTTCAGCGAACTCGGCATCAAACACGCGATCAACTTCGACGGTGGCAGCTCCTCAACGCTATGGGCTTTAGGCGGAGTCGCGAACAGTCCCGCACACGGCTATGAACGCCGTATTTTTAACATCGCAATGATCCGTGCCAAAAAGAGATGAAACCACGATACCTTTTACTTTTTACCTTCTTAATACTCGCGTGTTCTAATCGGAATACCCCGCGTGCCGTCAGTGAAGATTTCATCTACAACTACTACCAACACGCCGACCAAATGGCAGCCTTACAACTCAGCCACGGACTCGCCGCAGAAAAACTCGAAGACGAGATTGAACGCGTCAGTGAAGTCCGCGTCCCAGGGCAACAATTTGACGAGATACCAAAGATTGAATACGAACCCATCGGGAGAGAAGAAGAGGCAACGCATGTGCTATTCAACTACAAACTCACTATTGAAGTCCGTGGTGCGACAACCCACACCCGAAACGTCGTGATCCAGACCGAACAGATTGATGGACGCTGGAAAGTCGTTAATTTCGATGAATATTAACACCGTAGGAACACCTCCATACCACGATAATCTTCTGTAGGAGCGATTTCAATCGCGC
The DNA here is from genome assembly GCA_003635195.1 of Candidatus Poribacteria bacterium. Lineage (GTDB taxonomy): Bacteria > Poribacteria > WGA-4E > WGA-4E > WGA-3G > WGA-3G. The sequence continues at coordinate 50,112 of PYIY01000213.1, forward strand.
CGCACCAAGACATACAAAAAACAGGCAAAATTATGCACACAGGAAAAGTCGCTGTCTTTACACAACCGCAAACACCGATGGAATTTCGAGAATACCCGATTCCGTCCGTCACACCCGATGGCTTGCTTGTGCGCATCCGTATGGCGAATATCTGCGGCTCCGACCTCCATTTCTGGCGCGGGCACGGTCCCAAAATCGAGAGCGGCGTCCCACAAGTGTTGGGCCACGAGATGATCGGCACGATTGAAGCAATGGGGCGTAACATCACAACGGATAGCATAGGGCAACTGCTTACGGAAGGCGACCGAATCGCTTATTCCTATTTCAAACCGTGTCAACGCTGCTGGATGTGCCTCAACGGTAAACCCGGATGTCCGAACCGCTACAGAGATTGGCTCGGTGTCTCCAGTGAGGAGCCGCCGCACTTCCACGGTGCCTACGGTGAATACTACTACATGAAACCCGGGCATTGGGTGTTCAAGGTTCCCGACGAGCTCTCAGACGCACTGGTATCCCCCATCAACTGCGCTTTATCCGAAGTTATTTATGGGTTGAACCAGATCGGCATCACGCTCGGTGACACCGTGGTTATTCAAGGTGCCGGTGGCCTCGGTCTCTACGCGACCGCAGTCGCACGCGAGATGGGTGCGGGGAAAATCATTGTTCTCGATCGATTGCCCGCACGCCTTGCACTCGCGAAGGAATTCGGTGCAGATGAGATACTCAACGTTGACGAAATTGATATGAAATCACGGATTGAATACGTCCTTGACCAGACAGGTGGCATCGGTGCGGATCTCGTCGCTGAGTTTGTCGGTTCGCCGCGTGTCCTTGCGGAAGGCATAGAGATGCTTCGCTGGGGTGGACGCTATCTCTGGATCGGCAACATCAACCTCGGATTCCCCACAGAGATTGATCCCGGTAACATCGTCCGCTGTAGCAAGGCGATTCGCGGCGTGATTGTCTATGAACCGTGGGTCATTCCACGCGCCCTTGATTTCCTAATGCGCACGCGTGACAGGTATCCGTTCCACAAAATCATCTCAGATACCTTCCCGTTTAGCGACATCAACGAAGCCTTCTCTTACGCAGATACAGGCTCAGCTATCCGAATCGGACTCGAATTCGATACTCTCTAGGCCTGGTAGGGGTTTGCTTGAGTGTTTCTTCACGGTTTCCTAACCGAACCGAGTTTTACACAGAAGCCTTGAAGACCACAAAAATCTCTTGAATCCCGTAGGGATGGTATCTGTGTAGAAAAACGGGCCCTTACAGGCCTAAGCCCCGTAGGGGCTGCATTTGTATGACTGCGACCAAACACCGTAACTTTAAAAAATGCATAACTACAGAAAATTCAAAGACTATCACATAGAGCAACTTCGCGATCCTGAGGACGCAAAAATATACCTCTCTGTCGCGCTTGAGGATTATGAAAAAGACAAGGACATAGACGCGTTGCTACTCGCGGTCAGAGATATAGCAGAGGCACAAAAAACCAATCACACACAGCATGAACCATCCGCATAAAACCGCCACTTCCATATACATCCACATCCCATTTTGCGCGACGAAATGTTACTATTGCGCATTCAATACGTATACCTTCCACAAGGAACAGGCAAAAGCATACCTCGCAGCACTCCGTACAGAGATAGCACTTTACGCCTTGGAAACTGACCCTTTACAAACAATTTTCATCGGCGGCGGCACGCCTTCCATCCTCTCTGCGAACGCCTTGTCAAATTTATTCACCGACATCCATCAGCATTTCCAAATAACACCAGATGCTGAGATTACCGTAGAGTGCAATCCGGGCACAGTTGATAGCGAAAAACTTCGCGTCATGCGAGACAACGGCGTGAATCGGTTGAGTTTTGGTCTGCAAGCGATGCAAGACGAAACCTTGAAACGGTTAGGCAGAATCCACAGCGTCGCCGAGTTCCTTGAGAGTTATCACCTCGCCCGCGAACATCGTTTTGATAACATCAATATTGATCTCATCTTCGCGCTCCCCGACCAGACGATGGAAGCGTGGCACCACACCCTAAACGAAGTAATTTCTTTGGACCCCGATCACATCTCAGCCTATAATCTCGTCATGGAGGAAACGACCCCGTTTTATGAATGGTGGCAAGCTGGTGAACTCCATCTGCCCTCTGAGGACACCGAAGCGGATATGTTCCAATACACGATTGAGACCCTCACGGCACACGGATATGTGCATTACGAAATCTGTAACTTCGCCAGACCTAATTACTACGCGAGACATAACCTCGTCTACTGGAACAATCAACCGTGTATCGGACTCGGTGCGGGCGCGTGTGGGTATATCAACGGCGTGCGTTATACCAACATTCGGGGAATCGCACCTTATATTGACAAACTCGCCGAACGCAACAAACCCATCGCTGACACTGAACGCATGACAGGACATGCCGAAAAAGCAGAAACGCTCATGCTCGCGCTTCGGAAACGCGAAGGCATCTCTCTTGATGCTTATCAAGACCGATTCGGTGAAAAAATAGAAGCTGCGTTTGGGACTATCCTGAAAAAATGGATGGATTTGGGATTGTTGGAACGCACAGCCACGCATCTCCGACTCACCCCTCGCGGCCTTTTCCTTGCAAATGAAGTCTTTATCGAATTGATGTAAATAGCCATCAGGCATCTGTTAAGTACTCAACTAACCTTTGCAACAAACGTTTGTGTCGCTCATCTGAGATACTGCCCAGCATGCCACGCACCAACCGACGTGGGACTACACCGAGAAAACCAAGTCGAATCAAAGATTCTGCGTGTAAACCACTTGATACAAAATCAACATCCGCCGGTGAGATAATATCATCAAGCTCCGGCATGTCCTGATCTAATCTTGTGCTAACACCACAAATGAGAAGATCCCGGTAAGGCATTGGCATTTCTCGTAGAACAATTGCGGGTCTATACTTTAGTTCTTCATCAGCTTGGACCAACGGAGCAAGAATGACATCACTTTCCTTCATAATCTGGATTCACCCATTTAAGCATGTCCGCTGTGTATTCAGGTTCATCTTCTCCGTATGCACGCGCAAGCATCTGCATGGAAAGACGATACCAAGATTCGCGTTCCGTTGATTCTTGTTCTGATTCGTATTTTTCAAGAAGTGCTTCAACAACTTCCATTAATGAAATTAACGGATGATTTTCGCTTTCACCAATGAAAGTTAGTAGATCATCTCTCAAAGCTGAAAGCCGTTGATAGTCATTCTCCGTGCGCGGAACAAATACAATAGAAGCCAGTTCCGGCCATATATCTTGAGCGGTCTGTATTTCAGTTGCCATGTCAACCCCTAATTGAAACCCAAAATTGCCCAAAACTTAGTAATTTTAGTATAACACATATTTTGTGAAAACTCAGGCTTTTTTCTAAAACAACTCCCTAACTTGACTTCCAGAAATGAACCTGCTACAATTCACTATGAATAACGTTGACTTTTTCCACAGAAGGAAACCTATGAATCAAGGAACACCCAATCAATATGACCCTGATATGCTCGATGAATACGATTTCAGCGAGGGAGTCCGGGGAAAATATGCGAAACTCAACCTCAAACCCAACCACAAAGCAATCCGCGACTACTATGCCACACTCCAGCAATACAAACACCAAGGCATCACACACGAAGGTGCAGTCTCTTCTCCCTTTGACACACTCCTACACGCTTGCGCAAAGCAGGTAAACGCCACACTCGTTCCACAATACCCCATGCGTGCTCCAAAAGGAAATCGTATCGTCATTGACGGTGCAATCCTCGACGCATACGGACTCCCGCTCGGCTACTGGGAAGCGAAAGATATAGACCACGACCTCACCAAAGCCGTGCAGGAGAAACAAAACGCAGGCTACCCGCTCGATAACACGCTCTTCCAAACGCCACAACGCGCCATCCTTTATCAAAACGGCGCGGAAGTCCTTGATATTGACATCACCGAACCGGCAAACCTAATCGCTGCACTCCAATATCTGTTCGCTTATGTTCCACCCGCGCTGGACAACTGGCACACCGCCGTCTCGGATTTCAGGGAACATGTTCCCGACCTCGCCAGCAAACTAAAGGAACTCATTGAGCAACGTCACGACACCGATCCAGCCTTCAAGAAAGCGTTCTCAGGTTTTTACGACACCTGCCGCACCGCGATCAATCCCGAACTCTCACAGGATGCCGTTGAAGAGATGCTCATTCAACACATCCTTACCGAACGCATCTTCCGCACCGTCTTTAATAATTCCGCCTTCACGCGCCGAAACATCATCGCACGTGAGATTGAAAACGTCGTTGACGCACTCATCCGGCAGGCGTTCAGCCGCGAGGAATTCCTCAAACCTTTAGACCGGTTCTACGTTGCAATTGAGCAAGCCGCCATGCTCTGCAGAGACTTCACCCAAAAACAGCACTTCCTCAACACGTTCTACGAGAAGTTTTTTCAAGGTTTCTCCGAGGATGTCGCAGACACGCACGGCATCGTCTACACGCCGCAACCGATTGTCGATTTCATGGTGAAAAGTGTGGAATACATTTTGGAAACTGAGTTCGGTCGGTCGTTGTCGGATACCGGCGTGCATATTATCGATCCGTTTGTCGGCACGGGCAACTTCATCGTCCGGCTCATGCAGGACATCCGAGGCACAGCGTTAGAGGAGAAATATCGGCATGCGCTGCATTGCAATGAGGTAATGCTCCTGCCCTACTACATCGCCAGTCTTAACATTGAACAGGAGTACTTTCAATGTACAGAGACATATTTACCCTTTGAAGGCATCGCGTTGGCTGATACGTTTGAGTTGCTTGAGCAGCAGCAAGGCGAACTCTTCACACGCGAAAACACAGAACGGGTCAAGAGACAGAAGGCAGCGGATATGTTTGTTGTTATCGGCAACCCACCGTACAACGCAGGACAAGTTAACGATAGTGATAACAACAGGAATCGGAAATACGCGACAATGGATGCACGGGTTGCAGAAACTTACACTGAGGATTCTAAAGCGACGAATAAAAACGCACTTTACGACCCTTACGTGAAAGCAATTCGATGGGCATCTGACAGGATTGGCGATGAAGGCGTTGTCGCATTCGTAACAAACAACGGATTTCTTGATGGCATAGCCTTTGATGGCATGCGAAAACACCTTGCAGACGATTTTGACGCGATTTATGTTCTGGATTTGGGTGGCAATGCTCGGAAGGGATTAAAGGTCTCCGATGCTAATGTGTTCGGTATTCGGGTCGGAGTGAGTATTAACCTCTTTGTGAAAAACAAATAGAATTCGTCAGAAATTCCTCGACTCTTTTACTATCGTACCGATGAATTATGGAACGGACAAGAGAAACTTGATTTTTTGACAAAACAGCAACACAAAGGTAATATCACTTGGAGTACAATTCAACCTGACAGACAACATACATGGCTAACCGAAGGACTCCATGCCGAATTTGACACTTTTATATCTATAGGAACTAAAAAAGCAAAAGCACAGAAAAGCGAAGTTGAGAATGTAATTTTCAAAACATATAGCAATGGAGTTAAAACGAATCGCGACGCATGGGTGTTCAACTTCAACGTAAATTCCCTTGTCCAAAATATTCAAGCAATGATTGATACCTATAATACAGAGGTTGACAGATGGAAGCGTCGAGAGGATCAGCGAACCAATGTCAGTGATTTCGTGGTCTATGATGATACAAAAATCAAGTGGGATCAGGAATTACGCCGACACCTGCGGCGCAGTAGACTCGCTGAATTCACTGGAGACAAGGTGCGAACGTCACTCTACCGTCCATTCACAACGTCAAATTTGTTCTTTGACCGCGTTCTGAACAATCGTGTCTACCTGTTTCCCTCCATATCTCCTACACCTAATACCGAAGCAGAAAATCGGATAATTTGTGTTGCTGGTGTCGGTAATAGAAAAGGTTTTGGTTGTATCGCTACAAACAGGATCCCCGCATTAGATTTGGCATTTGAAAAATCCCAATGCTTTCCCTTCTACACCTACAACGAGGACGGCACAAACCGACAAGAGAATATCACCGACTGGGCATTAACGGAATTCCGAACGCACTACAATGACAACACCATCACCAAATGGGACATCTTCCACTATAACTACGCGCTCCTGCACCACCCCGTCTATCGCGAGAAATACGAGATGAACCTCAAGCGCGATCTGCCGCATATCCCCTTCGCCGCAGACTTCTGGGGGTTCACCAACGCCGGTGCAGCATTAGCGGACCTCCACGTTAACTACGAATCCGCTCCGAAATATGATGGACTGAAATATATTGAGACACCGGGAATAAGGGTAGATTGGCACGTCGAGAAGATGAAACTCTCCAAAGACAAGACACAGTTAAAATACAACGATTTCCTCACAATAGACGGCATCCCTACGGAGGTATACGATTATCGGCTCGGCACACGCTCAGCGTTGGAATGGATCGTAGATCAATATCGCCTCAAAACGGACAAACGAAGCGGCATCGTCAACGACCCAAACCGTGCAGATGAACCACAGCACATCGTAGACCTCATCTCCCGCATCATCACCGTCAGCCTCAAGACCGTCGAAATTGTCACAGAATTACCCCCATTATAACAAGGACCTCTTTCTCTTCTGTAGGAGCGAGTGTTTTTGCTTGGGTGTTTCCCCGCGCTCGCGATCTTTCTTAGACGCGCGATATAATCCAACACCTCTTTGGTAGGAGCGAGCTGCGCTCGCGATCTTCTGACTTTGTTTGATCGCAATCTCCTTCATTCCATCTCATATTTACACCGTCAAAACGGATAATCCCTCGCAGCCTTAAATTTCATAGCAAATTTCATAGCAGCTTCCATGACACCTTCTATAAAAATCGCCTATAACACAGACAGTGTATAGGTTTACAGCTGTTTTCAAAATCCATCAATTTTCAGAGTTGCTATGAAAACTGTGAAATTAGCCCTATCAGAAAAAGACAAGCACCCGAAAATAAAAACAGTAATAAAATATAAAAATATGTAGACACCTCTCAAAATTTGTGCATTTTCTCCAATTTCTTGCAGAATTAGGCAACCGTTTTGTCGATCTCCCGCGTCTTTATATATTGAAACGCGGTTCTACGTGAACGCGAACAGAATTCTCTAAAGAATCAATTGCTACGTCCGTCAATTGTAAGGAGATAAAAGATGCAAAGAAATTGGTTGATTTCTATAGTGTTGGCAGTATTAACCTTCGGATTAAGCATAAGCCTTCAAAGTAGCAGTGCTGATCAAATAAACCTCCAAAATATATTGGATAAGAACACAATCTTACAGGTACAGGCATATTGGGATCCGATTGCAGATGCCTCGCTGGGTTTGCCCGATTATACGCCGAAGCACGCTGCGCTATTTAAAAACCTTTCACCAGCGCACCCGAACCGTGAATATGCGGCAGACGCTTTCAAAACCTTTTTCCCGAACAAACCCGTTGCTGTCGGAAGTGTATGGGAACTTGATACGAACAAAATTATCCCCTTTCTGCGCCAGTTTCATTCGGGAGCTACCGCGGAGATGCATATAAACCCTGGGGCCTGGAGAAATACTGCTCACGGACGTGAGGTTATTAGTGGCATGGAGTCAGATGGTGCATTCGCTTGTTTACGTGCATTATCGGCGGGTTATGCGGAAATTGCCTTCAGAATCCATGCGGAATTTGTACTGGATAAGGCGGCGCGTGCCTACTTCACCCCCGCACAATTTGCTGGACGTTTGATACTCAACCGGAAAGATGGAACGATTCGTGAGTTTTGCCTCTATCTTCCACCTCGCAATACCAATGTTGACATCAACGCCCTTGGCGGTGCAGATATGGTTTACGTGCCGCGCATGGAACTCATCGGACAGAACATAGACGATCAGAGCGATATTGTGTGGGAGACTTCTATGACAGAAGCAGATGCAAAATCAGCATTGGAGGCTGCCTTCTACAAGTTTTCCGAAATTGAGAGGCTTCCTGTTGAAGAGGCCGTTGCATACGCCCAAGAGAAGAATCGTCCAATTCATCTGCTGCTCACATGGGGCGTATTTGACGATGAATCGTGCTGAGCGAGTGGAAAAACCTTGAGGACAGGTGTCCTCGCTAATTCAAAAATCATCACGCTGCTCAACGAAAAATTTGTCAACGTATTCGTGCTGTCAGGAGATTTGCCAGAACTTCAGCAGGGGGCGAAGGGTGAGTCGGTAAGCAAATTAGCCACAACAGTTGCTATAACGCTTGAAGAGGCTGTAGCAGCGCAGAGAGTAGGTCGCTCCGTAAACTCGTTCGTGTTATCGCCTCAGTTGGAATTGATGGGTCATTTACCTTATCGAAAACCCGGTGAACCCAATATTACCGAAGAAAGATACGTAAAGTTTCTCCATGCATCCTTAGATGGAAAACTCCCAGGATCAACAGAGGATGCTTCGGAACCTGAATCAATAGATTGGGATACTCGCCTTGAAACTGCTATTGAATCTGGTGCTATTGCTGATAAGGATTTGCGTGCTGTACTTACCGCTGACGCGCACGAGCAACGGATCATCAGCGTTTTTCGCACACCTGAGACTGACACTCAGAATTACACCATCGTTGAGATTGATGCGATGGCCTTTAAAGATGGCGGTGTGCTCAACATTGAGGTCCAGGTTGGGGAAGCCGCGGTTTCCGGTGCATTCTACCTGTTTGCTGGCGACACGCAACCGCCTGCGAAACTTGTGCCTGATAATGCCCTCGCTTCTGTCCGGGAGATCCCAACCGACGAAAGAGAAACGATCACGTTTCCTTTCGAGCGCGGTCGAGTCTTTACGTTAGCGGTGACCGGTAATCACAGTCAGAAGGGAAAAATCAACGGATTTCTCGCTAACATCTCTGTTCAAGCTGCATCAGAAAAATAGGCACGACAGACGCGCTTCGGTAATGTAGCAATCTATGTTGGTTTTCGCTTTGCTCTATTCAACCTACGGGTATCTATTCGCTGGCAACTGATAATTGTCGGCTGATAGTTGTGTGATTTCTCTATTAATTGTAAGGAGATTGAAAATGAAAAGAAATTGGTTAATTACTACAGTTTTGGTGGCATCAATTTTCGGCTTATGCATAAGTCTTCTAAGTTGTGCCACAAATAAAATAAATCTACGAAAAACATTGGATACGAAGGAAACTCTACAGGTACAGGCATACTGGGATCCAATTGCAGACGCCTCGCTCGGTTTGCCCGATCATTCACCGAAGCACGCTGCGCTATTTAAAAATCTTTCACCAGCACACGCCAGTCAAGCGTATGAGGTAGACGCTTTCAAAGCCTTTTTACCAAAAAAATCCGTTCCTGTCGGACACGTGTGGGACCTGGATATGAACGAAGTCCTTCCGTTTCTCCGCCAGTTTCACCCAGGGGCAACAGCGGAGATGCATATCAACCCAGGTGGAGAAGGGAGTGTAGAGATATTTGGTAGAAGTATAAGTCTGGTAAAGGTGGGTTTAGAATCAGAGGGTGCCTTCGCATGTCTTCGCGCACTTTCGTCAACTTATGCCGAAGTCGTCTTCAGAATCCATGCCGAATTCCAACTCGATGAAGAGGCACGTGCCTATTTTACACCGGCACAATTCATTGGACGGTTGATACTCAATCGGAACCGTGGGACGATTCGCGATTTTTGGCTCTATCTCCCATCGCGTAATACCAATGTTGACATCAATGCCTTTGGCGGCGCAGATATGGTTTACGTGCCGCGCATGGAACTCATCGCACAAAACGCGCATGATCAGAGTGATATTGTCTGGGAGACTGCTATTACAGAGGCGGCGGCGAAGTCAGCATTAAAGGCTTCCTTCTACAAATCTGCCGAAATTGAGAGGCACTCCGTTAAGGAGGCTGTTGCAAAAGCGCAATCAGAAAATCGCCCTCTTCATGTGCTTCTTACATGGGGCGTGTTTGACGACGAATCGTGCTGAGCGAGCGGTAAAACCTTGAGGGCAGTTGTCCTCTCTAATTCTAAAGTCATAAAGCAACTCAATAAGCACTACGTCAATGTATTCCTTCTGATTCGGGATCTGCGTGCACTTCAGAAAGAAACGAAAGACGAGACAGTAAGTAGATTCGCAAGCACGGTTTCCACAACGTTTGACGCGGCCGTCGCGCGGGGAGTAGATGGTTCGGTAAACAGTTTTGTACTATCGCCCCAATTGGAATTGATAAGTCATTTACCTTATGAGGATTTAACGCAGAATGAGGCGATTAACGAGGCATACCTGACATTTCTAAAGGACGCTTTGACCAAAAACAAGTAGATGCGTTTTGGAACCGAGGCTCTCGTTACTGGGAAAGGGAGAGAGTCCCAACTATTGGTAGCTGATTACTAACTGCCGTTTGACTGAAAACTAACAAAATTAGGCAACCGTTTTGTCTGGTGCCCGCGTCACTATATATTGAACGGTCAAATTGTTCTCACCGTTCATTTTCAGCAGATAGTGTGAACGTATCTGAACCCGTTTTGATTGCTGAAAAAGGTTGCATAGCAACCTGATCTGATAACTATCACAAAGGAGATTGAAAATGAAAATCTTGACTGTTGCTGTCCTTATTGTAATCATAATGGGTGGACCGCTGAATGCCGATAACCACTCCGCAGCTCATAAGAAAATAACACTGAAACTTGATGGCACTTCAGAAGTGTCTGTCAAAGGTTTCATTGCCCCGATTGGAGAGACCGTGTCCAATTCCGGTAAGAACTGGGATCCCTTGACAAATATGCGGGTTACTGATCCGGAAAAGCAACATCCAGCATCGGTTTTTCATGCTTTCCTTCCAGACAAACCGGTTTCGGTTGGTGAACACTGGAAGGTCGAGCCGGATGGGACACTCGAACTGCTGCGGCAGCTCCACCCTAATCCAAGTCTAAATATGCATATTAACACTGGGGATTCGTACGGGCTGTGGGCATGCTTACGTGCTTATAATGATGAATTTGCCGACATCGTGTTTCGCATCCATGCAGAATTTGTCTTTGAGGACGGCTGGTTCACACCATCTCAGTTTGCGGGACATCTTGTGATCAATAGAGTTAAGGAGAGCATCGCATTTTTCGTGATGCGTGTCCCGGGGGGTCCGGTAAACTTTGATTTCAATCGGATAACGCCTATAGGACGCATAGCAGGTATGGGCTTTTGCTCACAAGTAGAGCTCCGTGCGGGAACACAAGGTCTTCTGGAAGATATCGAATTCGTAGAATCTATTATCCAAACAGCGGCTGAACGCGCGTTGGTATTGCGTTTTTACAAATCACAACAAATTAACTGGGTACAGCCAGACCAAGTATTGGAGATAGCGCGCGTACAACAGAAGCCAATTCATGCGATCTCTATAGATGGTCCCTTGGCTGATGAGTCATGCTGAGGGAGCGGCAAAACTCTGAGGGCAGGTGTCCTCTCCAACAACCGAGTCATTGAGTTCTTGAACGAAAATTTTATCAACACTTGGGTGTCGAACGTCGAATTAGAGCGCACATCTTCCAAACAGAAATTCATGGCACTGAGACAACAGCAAGGATTCAAACCGTTTGACAAAACGCGTCCGTTAGCACAGGCAATCATGAAAGGCTGGAAGAAACGTTCACCCGCAGATTCTTTGGTGATTTCGCCAAAGCTTGAACTGATGGGCAGACTACCGGTCAATGAACGTTCTTCACCCTACAACGGCGCAAAAGGGTACCTTTTATTTCTCAAGGAATCCTTAGATGGCAAATCCCCTGGATTCGGGGAGGAGGCCCCGGAACTTCAATCAATGGATTCGGGGACTCACGCCATCGCAGGTGCCGCTGGCATTAACGGTTTAAATGTTGTCCTCACCCATGGGAAGCCTGAGCAGACGGTATTAAGCATTTTTCGGACACCAGAGGCAGGTTATCAAGATTACACCGTCGTTGAAATTGATGCAACAGCACTTAAAGAGGGCGGTATACTCACGATTGATATCTCAGTAGGAAGCACTGAGGCTGCTGGTTCCTTCGACCTATTCGCTGGGGACAGCGAACTCCCGACAGAAGGTGCACCTTTGAACGCCCTTGTCTCCGCCTGGGGGATTTCATCTGGTCAATCAAGGAGAATCACATATCTTTTCGACCGAGGGCAGCATTTTAAGT
>PYIY01000214.1:0-17156 GCA_003635195.1 Candidatus Poribacteria bacterium
TTCCTTTGTATGCGAATTCCCAATCTCAAGCAAAACAATCTTACCAGACATCGCCGACAGCGTATAAGTTTCACCTTGCAAAGTTTGTAACCGAAAATTCGGTGCTTTCTTATTCAATCTATTCGTGATTAGGTTCTGGCGGATTTTTTCGCGATCGCCCTCTTCTCGGCTCCGGTATTCAACTTCGGCGTCTTTGAGAAATACCTCAAAGGTATCAGTAGACCTTCGCGCTATTTGATGATGGATGCGTTCGAGTCCTGCCCGAGCTTCAGCGTGAGGTGTAGGCGCAAAGTGTGCATCGGTATAATAACGCCTTGCCTTTTCCCACGCGCCTATTTCTTCTGCTGACCGTCCCAACATATAGAAGTAATTTAGAGTGTCTTTGCTGAACCTTTCCGATAGTGATTCCAAATAGTCCGGCGCGTTTGCGAGAAATTCATCGTACGCTTCTCGCCATCGTTCCTGCCGGAGATAGATTTCAGCACGTAAGCGCGAGATCTCCTTGTACGCTTTTTCTACATATCCTTTGTTGGGTTCAACAAGCCACTTTTGTTCCCATTCAACAAGCCACCTCTGTTCCTCTTCCTCCCCTAATCTGGTTTCAGCGTGCGCTAAAGTTTCCAACGCTTTGTCTAACCGGATGTTAAACTTCAGCCGATATTTAACCGCTTCCATATAAGCCCAGCTGAAATACTGCTGTGTCTCCTTGCAATAGGCAAGATGTACCCGCAAGCATCTGTCAATAAGTTCATCAAGATAGCCATCACTTGTCAGAGAGCGGTTTTCTTCGGCTAACCATAGCATCCTTTCGTATGCTCCCCAATACCAAGATGATGGACCATCCGAAATGGTACACTCATCAATAACGCGCCGGTAATAGTGCCATTTTTGACATGCATCTTCGCTCCGTTCAGCTAATCCTAACAGTGCACTCAGATAACCTTTGGTTCTGGGGTATTGCAACATCTTATCAAACAGACTGTTTGGGACATTCTTTATGCTCCCAGGAAGGGACATATATCCCCTGTAGGCGGTGTATAATACTTCCGAGGTTTCTGGGTGTATCCGCATCAGAGATTCGATTTCAGGGGGAATCGTTTTTTTAGCGTCCGCCTCTGAAAACATTCTGGCGATGAGTCTCCATCGAGAACCACAAACCTCTAAATCCGTTATCTGTACGCTACCAAGAAATTCCTGAATCAAGAGCTCCTGATCTGCTTGTAAACGCTTTCGCGCCCGATGGAGCCGACTCCGAATCGTGTTCACCGATACGCCTAAGACTTTGCCTATCTCCTTTGCCCTCATTTCACTGAGATAGTAGAGCATCATCACCGTGCGTTCACTCTCCGGTAGTTTCGCCAGCAGTTTTTCGACAGTTTCGTAACGGCACTCGGTCGCTTCTGACTCTCGCTGTTCCGATACGTAACGCTCATAGGTTAAGTTATCTATTGCTTTCACAGGTGTGTCTTCCAGCGATTGCATCGTAGGTTTTTGCTTTCGCATCCAATCAATGCAAAGCCGATTTGCAACGGCATAGAGCCATCCGGCAAATTGATTGGGATCCTTGAGTGTTGAGAGTTTTTTATATGCTTGAAGGAAGATATCTTGGGTAATCTCTTCAGCATGGTGAAAATCATCGATCTTCTGCCACACGAGGGCGTGAACGCTCTTTTGATGCTTTTGGACCAAAATGTTGAACGCTTCATCGTCGCCCGATAAAATTCTATGAATCAGTTGAACGTCGTTTTCCCTTTCCACAAGGTTTCCTCCTAACACACAGGTTGGATTGTGTCGCATTCGTCAAAAATGCTTAATTAAATGCTGAGTCTTGTAAAATTACATAGTGTGGTCGAGTTCATATCCGTTATCATTAAAGACGAAATTTTGGACAGAAAACATTGCATAATTTGAAAAAATGAAGAAAATATGGATTTTTTCGGAATGGTATCGCAGATGTCCGATTTTAAAGGTGTAGATTATATTCTGTCCACGATTTGTTACATCTGCATCCAATTAAGGTGGGTCGTTAGACACGGCCCGGAGTAGTAAAGATGAGGATACCTACCTCTGCCCAGTAACGGGTAGGGATGCCTCTGCGTCAGAGGCACCCACGCGCTACCTCGCCTACTTTTAACATAGTCGTATTTATGAGATATGCTCTAATCCGATAGGAGTGCTTCAATCATCCAAATTAAAGGCTGACCGTTTACCAGATGCGAACCCAGAAAACTATATTGCCAATTCCCAACTTTATCAATCACGATAAAAGAGGGTATCCCTTTAATCTGATAAGCCCTTCTCAACTGTTGACTCCGATCAAGCAAAACGGGCCATGGCTGCTGATGTTCATCTAAAGACTTCCGCACCTTTTCAGGCGTTTCGCCGTCATTGATGCCCCAGATGATGACATCATCGTTTTTACTGAAGTGCTTGTAAACGGTTTTGACCTCCGGGATTGATATGTTGCACGGACCACACCACGAAGCCCCGACATCAAGTAAAACGACCTTTCCAGCCATCGCTGATAGCGAATAGGTTTCCCCTTCCAGCGTTTCTAGCTGAAAATCTGTTGCTTTTTCATTGCGTCTGTTTGTGATAAATTCCTGACGGAATCTTTCGAGATCCGTCGCTTCTCGGATCCGGTATTCCGCTTCGGTGTCTTTGAGGAATGCCGCAAACGTATCAGTGTTTTTCTCTCGCGCCATTTGATGGTAGACGCGTTCCAATCCCGCCTGAGCCTCAGCGTGTGGCTTCGGTGCGAAGTGCGCATTGGCATAGTAGCGTCTGGCGGTTTCCCATTCACCGATTTTCTCTGCTGATTGTCCCACTATCCAGAAATAATTGATGGCGTGCTCATTGAATCTCGACCATAGTGATTTTGAAAAATTGGGTGCGTTTGCGAGAAGTCCATCATAAGCTTCTTTCCACTGTTCCTGTCGGAGATAGATTTCAGCACGCAAGCGGGAAATATCCCTGTGTGCCTCTTCTATAGACCCCTCGTATCGTTTAATCCATTTCTGTTCTTCTTCCTCGCCTAATCTGGCTTCGGCACGTTCTAAAATTTCCAATGCTTTGTCTAATCCGTTGTTATGTTTGAGCCGTGATTCAACCGCTACAACATAAGCCCATGCGAGACTTTGTTGTGTATTTTGGCAATAAACGAGATGTGCTTCCAAGTATTGGTCGATAAGTTCATCAGCGTAATTATCGCTTGCCAGAGAGCGGTCCTCTTCGATTAACCGCAACATTTGCTCGTATGCTAACAGATACCATGCTAATACTGGGACATCCAAAGCGGTAAACTCATCAATGACGCGCTGATAGTAGTGCCACTTTTGAGATGCATCTTCGCTCCGCGACGCTAACCCTAATAATGCAAGCAAATGAAGTTCGGTTTTAGGATATTGTAACATCTTATCAAAGAAACTGTCCGAAATATTCTTTGCTCGACCAGGAAGTAACATGTATCCCCAGTGAGCAGCGGTTAATATTTCTGGGGTTTCTGGGTGTGCTTGCAGCAGCAATTCGATTTCAGAAACAATCCTTTTTTTCGCATCCGTCTCCGAAAACATTTTGGCTATCAATCTCCATCGAGCGTCATAAGCTTCCAGATCCACCGGATCGGATTTTAGGGCACGCTCACTGAGTGCCAAAGCCTTATCAAAATCGCCGGATTTTTGGTGGTTTTTGATTTGTGTGGCTAAATCCTGCATTTTTTTGTCTCCTTCTTCAGTTGCCGCGAACGCTTCTTTGATACCGTGTGTCCAGAACAACGCACCCAAAATAGACAGACAGCAGAGCAAAAGCGCACTGTGTATCGGATACCCTAAAAGTTTCATAGATTCCTCCTTATTGCGATAATAGTAACATCACATTATTACGCATCTGATAAGAGTGCTTCAATCATCCAAATTAAGGGCTGACCGTTTATGATATTTGAACTCCCAAAGCTGTATTGCCAATACCCGTTTTTATCAATGAAAATAAACTTTGGGATGGCTCTGACTTTATATGCCTTAGCTACCTCCCGAGTGGGATCAAGCAAAACGGGCCAAGGGGGCTGATGTTCATCTAAAGACTTCCGCACTTTTTGAGGAGTTTCCCCATCATTAATGCCTAAAATGACGACATCATCGGTTGTGCTGAAGTGCTTGTAGACGGTTTTAAGGTGCGGAATCGCCATGTTGCAGGGACCACACCACGATGCACCTACATCGAGCATCACTACTTTTCCAGACATATCCGATAAAGTATACGACTCACCCTCCAAAGTTTGTAGACGAAAATCCGCTGCCTTCTCATTTAATCTATTTGACAGTAACTTTTGACGGATATGTTCACGGTCGGATTCTTCTCGTATTTTGTATGCTGCTTCGGTGTCTTTGAGAAACGCCTCAAAGGTAGTCGTGGGATTACTTCTTTCTATCTGTTGATAGACGCGTTTTAACCCTGCTCGCGCATCAGAATGGGGTGTAAGTGCGAAATGGGCATCAGCATAGTAATTCTTCGCTTTTTCCCAGTTTCCAATTCCTTCTGCGGAACGTCCGAGCATATAAAAGTAGTTTATCGTGCTCTTATCGCTAAATCTTGTCCAGAGGGATTCCAGAAAATCCGGGGCGTATGTGTTGAGTTCATCGTATGCTTCGCTCCACCGTTCTTGATGGTAGTAAACTTCCGCACGTAAGCGCGAGATCATCTTGTGCCCAAGTTCTACGGTTCCTTTGTTGTTTTCGACGAGCCACGTCTGTTCCTCTTTCTCGCCTAATCTTATTTCAGCGCGCTCTAAAGTTTCCAATGCTTTGTCTAATCGGTTGTTAAGCTTAATACGGTGTTTAACTGCGTCGGTATATGCCCATCCGTACCATTGCTGAGTCTCGCGACACATATATAGATGGGCATTCAAGAGTCCATCAATAAGTTCATCGATGTAATCATCGCTTGCCAGGGCGCGATCCTGCTCGGCTAACTTCAGCATTTTTTCATAAGCCATCATATACCAGGAAGATGGGCCATCTGAAACTGTGCACTCATTAACAAGGCGCTGGTAATAATGCCACTCTTGATCCGTGCCTTCGTTCCGTTGTGCTAACCCCAACAGTACTGTCAGGTAAAGTTTGGTTTTGGGATATTGCAACATCTTATCAAACAGACTGTTTGGGACATTCTTTGCCCGACCGGGAAGTTTCTTATATCCCCAGCAGGCAGTGTATAACAACTCCGGGGTTTCTGGTTGTGCCCGCAGTAAGGTTTCGATTTCAGGTACAATCCTTTTTCTTGCGTCTTCTTCTGAAAACATTTCGGCGATGAGTCGCCATCGAGAATTGTAAGCTTCCAAATCGGGTGGATCGGATTTTAGGACGCGGTTACTAATCTCTAATGCCTTATCAAATTCACCGGACCTGTGGTAGTTTTTAATCTGAGTCGCCAAATCCTGTTGTTGTTTATCGTCTGACATGTGTCTACCTCCCTTTAGATGTTCACAAGAAACTTATTAAAACGTGAGTTTGATAAAAGCATATTGTAGCGCAAACTTTCCAGTTTGCGCCATAGCACACAAACTGGAAAGTTTGTGCTACAAGGGTCGCAAGGTGGACCTCCGGAGAAAGGACCTATTGTTGAACGTATATCATTTATTATCAAACTGGCGTATTAAACGCACGTTAGATGTAAGTAATATGCTAATATTTTAGCATTTACAAAAAAGGATGTCAAGAAAAAATGCTAAAAATTTAGCAGAAATTAATTAGATTTCAACACGCACAAACGCGAGATACGCACCCGCCAACAAAACAACGACAAACAGTGACAACAGCAGCAACTCCGTCGCAGCGGTGTTGAAATCCTTACCGATGTTGAGGGTGTCTTCAAATTTTGGGACCGCCTCTGGATTGACGGGTTTCTGGGACAATCCCTCACGAACCCCCATGATATGGAGACTCTCTGGATCGCCTCTGTCCACATCGACGACGAATTCTCGATATTCACGGGCGTAACGCTGAACATTCTCTATAAATTGCTGGTGCCGATCCAGGCCTGTTCCGGCAAACGCCTCAAGGAGATGTTGAAGGAGTGCCGCTGGTGAGATGCTGGTGATCGCACGCGCCCGTTGAACTTGAGCAACCTTAAAGGTTAAGTACTCCCCCCGTAAACGTTCTTCGCCTGCTGCCATTTCGGTGTGCCACTCACCTCTGATCCTTAGCACTTCCTCGTCCTTTGACTCGCGCCAAGAAATTCGCCAAGTTTTCCGAAGTTCGGTATGGCTTTGGCCGTATCGTTCCTCATATTCATAGTATGCCATAGATGATGAAAAGCTGCTCGCAAGTGCGGCGAGCGTACTCGGCATAAAAACGACAAAAGTGACCCATGTCAATAGAAGTATCACAAGACTCACAGCACTCCGTTGCACGCGCGCCGAGACTAACAGTCCTAATGCCAAAAACAGACACGTATACAAAAGCGCAATACAGAAAATGATACCTATACGTCCCCACGCTTGGGTATTTAGGTGCACAACACTTGCGGAGGAAAGTATCAAAAGGTTCACCAATGCAGCAAGCATAAAAGGAATGGTCGTACTGATCAACGCCCCCAGAAACTTACCGATCAGCACAGTATGTCGTGGGATTGCATTTGCCAACGTCAATCGGAGTGTGCCGTGCTCGCGTTCGCTGGAGATCGCATCAAAAGTGAAAATAAGTGCGATAAG
Organism: Candidatus Poribacteria bacterium; assembly: GCA_003635195.1. Taxonomy (GTDB): domain Bacteria; phylum Poribacteria; class WGA-4E; order WGA-4E; family WGA-3G; genus WGA-3G. Next base: position 6,707 of record PYIY01000214.1, read on the forward strand.
ACTTAAGATATAACCGATGATGAATGTCCAATCAATTTGGGAAACGTCGGGACCAACATTCGTCATATTTATGTTGGCATCTGGATATGCCAGTCTCCAGAATCTTCTTCCATTACGGTTATAAAAGGTGTCAACTCTATCGGGTAAAAGGGGTTCTTCGCCCTCTGCACAGAAATGGAGGGGGGACGGTTTTTTGTAGAGTATTCCGGGTCCCCGTTGTGCCAAGCTATAAAGGCCGGTCTCAGCGATAGCAGTTAATCGGTTCATGGATTCAGTGACAGCGTTGTGATATTTTTGGACACGCTTTGGATGCTCTCGGATATGCCTAACGGCATTGGTTACCATCAGTCCCAGCAACAACACGGTCGTCAGCGCAAATCGGAGGCTATTCAAGTTATTATAGAGTTCACGTTTCGTGATATGCCACATAAGTCATCAGTAACCAGTAACCAGTAACCAGTAACCAGTTAACAGCCTCCACATTTACTATAATCAGTCAAAAGCGGCGTATTAACTGGAAACTGGAAACTACTCCACAGTTATCAGCCTCCGCAGTAAAAAGGTTAGCATCTTCCTCACCTCAACTATTGTCTCCATGAACCCAGCAAACAGAATAAGTAACCAGTTTCCAGTAGCCAGATGTGTCCTTCCTGGCAACTGGAAACTGGAAACTGGAAACTACTTCACACTTCACTTTTGATAAAAACCAGAAATATTGCGATAAAGAGAAGAACATTCATTGTGAGCAGCAGGAACAGATCCGGTAATGCTCGTTTTGCATTGATGCCTATATCACTTCGCTGAAAAGAGAACTGTGGGAGTATGTCCCAATCGACGGCACCTTGATCGGCAGCAAACCACTGTCGGGACGCAAATATCTTTTCATCGTGAAAGTAATTGACGATTGCTTGTCGGTAGCGTTGCGCTGCTATGAAAAAATCTCGGGTCCCATTGAAGTCGGTGCCTGCCCATGCCTCGGTTGCGGCATCATATAAACCCGCGGGTGAGAACTTTAACAATATTCGTCCTCTGTTTGCCGGTTGGACGTAGATTTCCTCGAACGCTGGCTTTCGGATGAGCCATACTCGTTCTGCGGTACTGACGGTTAGCGGTCCAAGGAAGCGGAAAAGATTTTGGGCATGTGGCACCAATGGTTCGGATTTCTCGTCGATTGTTTCAAGGGCACCTGCAATATCGGTGTGATACACTAATCTTGACGGATTGTCGTCGAATGACAAAGAAAAATCTAATCCCAAACTCCAACTCTCTCCGGGGATAGGGTCGTTGCGGAGAAACTGTTCCCGCTTTCTCTCAAGTTCTTCCCACACCTGTTTAATCTGATTGTAGGCGGCGGTTTTCGTGTCTGTTCGCGGGACAGTATCAACTGCAGTGAGAATCATATTCGGATAGACGAGTACTAAAAACGCCCAGACGAACAGCGAGAGGATGAGCGCGGTACTGGTTCGGCGTGTGATCGCAGAAATGAACATACCGATGAGATAGAACAGCGACAGATAGATGAATGACGTAAAAACGATCCCGCCGATACGCAGAAAATCATCGGTATCCAAGGAAACCGTAGTGGAAGTTGTCAGCAAAATGAGCGCGAGCAGCAGACTCATCAACAACGGCACAAGCAAACAGACCATTGCACCGATATATTTGGCGACAAGGACATACCCGCGTCCGATGGAATTGCTTAGTACTAAGCGTAGGGTGCCGTGTTCGTATTCTCCAGCGATAGCATCATAGGCGAAAGTGAGTGCCAGCAGGCTGAGGATCCCCTGAAAAATAAGGACAATATCAATTGAAGTGAGGATGTTGAAATATGCATTGTCCGCCTCATACTTGTTGGCATCCCAAATTGTCGGGACAAAAGTGTGAGAAACCTTAATTTTATTCCCCAGTCGCTTATCTAAACCGGTATTGAAAATACTCAACGGGTTCGGTGGGCGGTCAAGGATCATTGCTCCCCACACACCAAGCATTCCATCTGAATAGGTTTTGTTAATCTCCCGTAGTTCCTGCCGATGGGTTTTGACAGCCGTGTTATAGTCTGCTAACCGCAACTCATAGTCCTTGATGAGCACGACGGTATTCGCAACGACAAGCAACAGCATAATCACAACAGCTGCCGCAAATCGGAATGTCATGAGATTGTCGAGGAGTTCTCGCCGAATGAGTGTTAGAAACATCACATTATCACCTAATCTGAGAGGAGTGCCTCAATCATCCAAATTAAGGGCTGACCGCTTATAGGATCCAGATCTCCACCACCGTATTGCCAATTGCCCACTTTATCAATCAAGATAAAACATGGAACTCCTATAATCTGATAAGCCTTTCTCACTTCCCCATGGGGATCAAGCAAGATCGGCCAGGGCACCTGATGTCCATCTATAAATTTCCGTACTTGGCGCGTGGTTATACCGCTATTGATACCCAAGATGACCACATCATCGTTTTTGCTGAATCGCTCGTAGACAATTTTAACTTCTGGAATCTGCCTATTGTGTACCCGAGTCCTCGAAGACCCGATGTCCAGCAAAACAACCTTACCGGACACCGCCGAGAGCGTATAAGTCTCGCCTTGCAAAGTTTGTAGACGGAAACCAGGTGCTTTCCTATTCAATCTACTCGTGATAAGCCTCTGTCGGATTTTCTCGCGATCGGCATCTTCTCGGATCCGGTATTCCCCTTCAAGGTCTTTGAGGAATGCGTCAAGTGTATCGGTAGATCTTCGTTCGATTTGATCATAGACGCGTTCGAGTCCCGCCCGAGCTTCGACATGCGGAGTTGGTGCGAAATGTGCATCGGCGTAGGAACGTCTGGCGGTTTCCCAATCTTCTATGCCCTCTGCTGACCGTGCCAACATATAAAAGTAATCTATAGTGTCTTCGCTGAACCTTTCCGATAGTGATTCCAAATAATCCGGCGCGTTTGCGACAAATCCATCATAAGATTCTTTCCAGCGTTCCTGCCGGAAAGAAATTTCAGCGCGCAAGCGCGATATCTTCTTGTATACTTTTTCTACAGATCCTCCGTTGTGTTCGACAAGCCACTTCTGTTCCTCTGCCTCACCTAATCTGGTTTCAGCACGATCTAAAATCTCATAAGTTTTGTCTAACCGGATGTTAAACTTCAGCCGCCATTTAACCGCTTCCGTATAAGCCCAACTGAACCGCTGTTGTGTCTCTTGGCAGAAAGAAAGATGTGCCTTCAAGTATCCATCAATAAGTTCATCAAGATAGTCATCGCTTGCCTGGAATAGGTCATCTTCGACTAACCACAGTATATGTTGGTATGCCCCAAAATACCAAGAATTTCCGGGGACATCTGAGGCGGTACACTCATCAATGACGCGCTGATAATAGTGCCATTTTTGATGGATATCTTCGCTCCCTTCAGCTAACCCTAACAGTGCGGCCTGATAACCTTCGGTTCTGGGGTATTGTAACATTTTATCAAACAAACTGTTGGGAACATTTTTTGTCCGGCCAGGGAGGGACATATATCCCCAGTAGGCAGTGCTTAATACCTCCGGGGTTTCGGGGTGTATCCTCAGCAAAGATTCGATTTCACGGAGAATCGTTTTTCTTGCCTCCGCCTCTGAAAACATTTTGGCGATCAGATGCCATCGAGAATCACAAACTTCCAGGTCCGTTAGCTGGACGCTGCCAAGAAATCCCTGAATCAAGAGTTCCTGATCCGCTTTTAAACGGTTTCGCGCCCGATGGAGTCGACTCCGAATCGTGTTCACCGATACACCTAAGACTTTGCCTATCTCCTTTGCCCTCATTTCACTGAGATAGTAAAGCATCATCACTGTGCGTTCACCCTCCGGCAGTTTTTTCAGAAGAACTTCGACAATTTCATAACGCCGTTCGATTGCTTCTGACTCGCACTGCTCTGATACATAACGCTCATAAGTTAAGTTATCTATTGCTCTCACAGGTGTGTCTTCCAGCGACTGCACCGCAGGCTTTTGCTTTCGCATCCAATCAATGCAAAGCCGATTTGCAACGGCATAGAGCCATCCAGCAAATTGGTTGGGATCTTTAAGTGTTGAGAGTTTTTTATATGCTTGAAGGAAGATGTCTTGGGTAATTTCTTCAGCATGGTGAAAATCACCGATCTTCCGCCACACGCGCGCGTGAATGTTCTTTTCATACTTTCGGACTAAAACGTTAAACGCCTCATCGTTGCCCGATAAAATTCTATGAATCAGTTGAACGTCGTCTTCCCTCTCCATAAGGTTTTCTCCTAACAGATAGATTGGATTTTGTCGCATTCGTCAAAAGACTTAATCAAATGCTGAGTCTTGTAAAATTACACAATATGGTTCAGTTCATATCCGTTATCATTAAAGACGAAATTTTGGACAGAAAACATTGCATAAAGTAAAAAAAGTGAAAAAATCTGTCTGCTCTTTGATTTTCGCTTCTTGAAACGGATAGGATTGAAGCATTCCTTAAACATCAACACGGAGGAGCGACAGAAACGCACCTGCGAACAACACCAGAAAAAATAGGAATAATAATATAATGTCCGTGGCTGCAGCGTTGTAGGCACCAGCGAAACTGATGTGATCCTCAAATTTTGGGATTGATTCAAAGCGTACCGGCTTTTGTGATGTCCCTTCCTTGGGACCGATTGCGTGCGGACTTTCTCGGTCAGCACGATCGGTCTCGATGAGAAACGCCATGAATTCATCTGCATATCGACGCACGTGCGCTAAAAATTGCACATGACGTGTAAAACCTGTACCGGCAAGGGATTCAATAGCATACTGCACGCTCGACGCTGGCGATATACGGGTTATGGATCTCGCGAGTTGAATCTGGGCAATCTGGGCATCTAAGTGTTCTTCATTCAACTTTTCGTTGCGTTTGGCATCTTCCGTGATGTATTTCGCCCAGAACAACGTTCCTTCCGTTGCTGGAATCTCTCGTGAGGGGATTTTGTCGTCGTGTCGACGACGGATGTATTGTGCGTCAAGATTCTGGTACAGGCTTTGCCAACGGGCATTGAATTCGTCACTGGTCATCGTCGGCTGTAAACCGCTGGTAGTCGCGCCAAGCGTAGAGGGCAGCAGTACCACCCAAATGACCCAAATGAGTAAGAGAATCGTGAGACTTATTGACGAGTTACTCACACAAGAAGATATGAGCAGCCCCAGTGCAAGAAAAATTGACACATAAACAAAAGCGATAAGAACGATAACGCCTAATCGTCCCCACTCACTTAGTCCGAATGAAATGCTTCCTGAAGTGTAAAGGAGAAAGAGGTTAATTAATGCGGCCATCAAAAAAGGGATACTGATAGTTATCAATGCTGCGAGAAACTTGCTCAGCAATACGGTGCCGCGTGAAACGCTGTTGGACAGTATCAGTCGCAGTGTACCACGTTCTTGCTCCGAAGAGATCGCGTCGAAAGTGAATAGGATGGCAATCAAACTTAACACCACAGAAACGATATCACTCCAATCAACATTTGTGTAATCCGGCATGATATTCCACAGGTTTGGGTTGGACTGTGGATATTCCATTCGCCATATCGCTTTGAATGAAAAACGGGTCGGTAACATAACTGAACGGTCACTAACTCCGTCAGCGGATTCGGGTATAAATATTTCACCAGTATTTGTGCAAAAGGAGAGCACAGAAGGTTTTTTGTAAAGAGTGCCTGGTCCTGCTATCAGTAGATCATACAAGTTGTCTGCGTTTGATCTCATTTTATCCAAAGATGCTGAGACCTTTTTTTGATATGCTGTCGATCGTGATTTGTATTCGCCAAGATACCCGATTGCGTTGACGATCATCAGAACGAGCAGCAGTACGATTGTAAAAGCGAATCGCAGACTGTTCAGATGGTCATAGAGTTCACGTTTTGTGATGTGCCAAATCATTTTGGATTCCCGGTTTACTGAAAACTATTTTATACTTCTTGTCGCAGAAAGATTAAAAATGTCATCATAAACAGCACAATGTTGATGAGTAGCAAACAAGCAATATCACCGCTGGCGTGTTTTGCCCCGATTGATACATCTGCTCGGTGGTAAGAGAACTGAGGTAAATCGCTCCAATCAACTTTTCCTTGGTCCTTAGCGAACCATTGTCGCGACGAAAAAGCCGCCTTATCATAGAAGTAATCAATAATCGTTTGCCGATACTGCTGGACTGCTGTGATAAAATCCTCAATACCATGAAAGTCTGTTCCTGCCCACGCCTCAGTTGCGAAATCATACATCGCTGCCGGTGAGAAACGCATCAAATTTTTCGCCATGTTTGCTTTGCGAACGTGGACCTGATCCAAAGCCTTTTGACGAACCTGCCACGTTCGCTCTGCTGCGCGGATCCGTCGGGGTTCTGTGAACTGAAAATAAGCCTTGACATGAGGCATCAGGGGTTCTGCCTCGGGCTTGATACCGATACTGCGAGTTTCTACCTTAGAATACATGAGTGTTGTCGGATTGGAAGTATGAAACGTACCCACAGTTCCGCCATAGCGTATATTAGCATTCAGGTCTTCGCCCTCAATTTCATCGTTCCTTAAAAAACCCATCCGATCTCTTTCAAACGCTTCCCAAATCTGTTCAATTTCGCGATAAGCGGACTCCAACTGAGAAGACGTATCCCAAAGCCGATTGACAGCGAATACGCTGAGGCTGGGATAGATGAGGACCAGGGTACTCCATATCACCATTGACAGCATCAAAGCGGTCGCAGCACGGCGAGTGATCACGGAGATTAACAAGCCTATTAGGTAGAAAGCCGAGAGATAGATAATTGAGATTAGCAAAATGCCACCAATTCGGAGCCAATCGTCACCACTCAGCAAAATTGACCCAGATATAGAAAACAAAATTAGTACGAGTAGCAAGCTCATGATTACAGGAAGCATCAGACAAGCCATCGCACTGATGTACTTTGCTAACAGAATAACGGAACGACTCACAGAATTTGCCATCGTTAAGCGAAGTGTGCCTGCTTCCCGTTCCCCGGCGATTGCATCGTGGGCAAAAAGCAGTGCCAGTAGACTGAGAATTACCTGAAAGATTAAAATTAAATCAACGCTGGAAAACAGATTCAGGAAAGGGTTATCTGCACTGTGTGATTCAGTGTCCCAATGCGTTGGTACCAAGATATGACTGAAACTAATAGAGTTGCCCAACCGCCGATCCAAACCTGCATTGAAAATGCTCAGCGGATTGGGAGATCGGTCTAAGTGGATTTCCAGACTCGAATAGGTGCTCGCGCTTGAAACTTCTTCGGAGTGTTGTTGTGTAGCAGTGTTGTAACTTGTTAGACGACGTTCATAATCGTCAATCAGTACAACGGTATTCACAACAACCAGCAGCAGCGTGCCAACCATTGCAACGAGAAACCGAAATGTCATGAGATTGGCGAGGAGCTCTCGACGAATGAGTATTAGTAGCATTATATTATCACTTAATCTGATAAGAGTGCTTCAATCAGCCAAATTAAGGGCTGACCGTTTATGGAATCCAGCCCTGCACAACTGTATTGCCAATTGCCCCCTTTATCAATCAGGATAAAACGTGGGATCACTCTAATCTGATAAGCCTTTCTCACTTCTCCATGCGGATCAAGCAAAACGGGCCAAGATGGCTGATGTTCATCTAAAAATTGCTGCACTTGATGCGGCGTTTCACCATCATTGATGCTCCAGACAACCACATCGTTGATTTTGCTGAATCGCTCATAGACGATCTTGATTTCCGGGGTCATTATGGTGGATGAATGTCCAACATCAAGCAAAACAACCTTTCCAGACATCGCTGATAGCGTGTAGACCCCTCCTGCCAAAGTTTCTAACCGAAAATCCGTCGCTTTCTGATTCAGTCTGTTCGTGATAAGTCTCTGCCGAATTCTTTCGCAGTCAGCACCTTCTCGGATCCGATATTCCGCTTCGGTGTCTTTGAGAAACGCTTCAAACGTATCGGTAGTTTCCCCCCGTTTCATTTGATAGTAGACGCGTTCCAAGCCTGTCCGACTTTCCACACGAGGTGTAGGCGCAAAATGGGTGGGATCATGGTCATGTCTTACTTTTTCACAGTGAGGCGTAGGTGCAAAGTGAGCATCAGCGTAGTAACGCCTCGCTGTTTCCCATTCTTTCATACCTTCTGCTGACTGTCCTAACACCCAAAAGTAATTTATAGTGCTCTCGTTGAACCTTGCCCAGAGAGATTCCAAATAATCCGGAGCGTTTGCAAGAAGTCCATCGTGTGCTTCTCTCCATTGCTCCTGCCGGAGGTAGATTTCAGCGCGCAAGCGTGATATTTCCTTGGACTCTTTTTCGACAGATCCTTCGTTGTGTTCAATAAGCCACTTCTGTTCCTCTTCTTCGCCCAATCTGATTTCAGCACGTTCTAAAATTTCCAATGCTTTGTCTAATCGGATGTTAAACTTCAGCAGCCATTCAACCGCTGTGGTATAAGCCCATCCAAACCACTGCTGTGTATCTTCACAATAGGCAAGATGCGCCTTCAAGAGTCCATCAGTAAGCTCATCAAGGTAATCATCGCTTGCCAGAGAACGATCCGCCTCGGCTAACCTCAACATTTCTTCATAAGCTAACAGATACCATGATAGGACTGGAACATCTGAAACGGTGAATTCATTAATGACGCGCTGGCAATAGTGCCACTTCTGACCTAGCTCTTCGCTTCGTTCAACTAACCCGAACAATGCAGCCAGATAAATTTCGGTTCTGGGGTATTGCAATATCTTATCAAATAAATTGCTTGGAACGTTCTTTGCGAGACCGGGAAGATACCTATATCCCCAATAGGCAGTTTCTAATGCCTCCAGAGTTTCTGGATGTGTCCTCAGTAGTGCTTCAATTTCAGGACAAATCCTTTTTCTCGCCTCTTCCTCTGGAAACATTTCGCTTATAAGTCTCCATCGAGAACTATAAGCTTCTAAGTTCGTCGGATTAGATGCCAGTGCACGTGCGCTAATCTCTAAAGCCTTATCAAATTCGCCCGATTTATGGTGGTTTTTAATCTGCGTTGCCAGATTCTGTTGCTGATTATTACTTGGCATTTGAAGAAATTCTCCTTTCTCTTGTAAACGTTTTCGTGCCCGGTGGAGCCGACTCACAATCGTATTCACCGGCACACTCAAGAAATCGCCTATTTCCTTTGTTGACATTTCACCGAGATAGTAGAGGGTCATCACCTCGCGTTCACTCTCTGGCAGTTTTCCCAGAAGTTCTTCAACGAATTCATAACGACGCTCAATTGCTTCTGACTCCCGCTGCTCCGATATATAACGCTCATACGTTAAGTTATCTACTGCTTTTAGAGACGTGTTATCCAGCGGTTGCATCGCAGGCTTTTGCTTTCGCATCCAAGCAATGCAAAGCCGATTCGCAATGACATAGAGCCATCCTGCCAATTGACTGGGATCCTTGAGCGTCGAAAGTTTTTCGTATGCTTGGAGAAAAGTGTCTTGCGTAATTTCTTCAGCATAGTGGAAATCACCGATTTTCCGATGTACAAGCGCATGGACGCTTTTTTGGTACTTTTGGACTAAAATGTTAAACGCCTCATCGTCGCCTGACAAAATTTTGCGAATTAACTGAGCATCGTCTTCTCTTTCCACGAGGTTTTCTCCTAACAAAGCGTCGTCAGTTATCAGTTGTCAGTTGTGGTAGTAATACCAGATCTAAATGATGATTCCTCAAAAGGACCATCATTTTTGAGTTATGCCGGTTCGGTTAGGAAACCGAGCCTACCGGGCCTGGGTGTTGGGCGGTTAATGCAATATAAATTTTTAGAAATGGTATAACAGTCAATTAAACTGCCACAAGAGATTAACTGACAATTGAAGATTCTGATTCTGATAACTATTCTATTGCTTATTAAAGACGCGATTTCGGGCAGCAAAGATTGCATAATCTAAAAAAAAGAGGGAGATTTTGGGAAAAGGTTCAAAAAAACTTCGCTAAGAAAAGATTGTTGAGGAAGAATTGGGCGTTGTGTTCAGATTGTTTGAAAAGGATTTGGTTGGCTTAAGAGACTAAGGCTGTTTAGTTGTCCGAGGTGGAGAACTAAACAGCCTTAGATACGATGTGCAGTTAGAAACCGCACTCAGAGACAAAATCTCTATTCAAAACCGCCGACCTTCGCTGCTTCAGGTGCGCGTGTCGGGAGTTCTTTCTTGGCTAATGTGTCTTCAGGCACATAACCGGAGTAGTCAGAAATCTGACCGTGCGTCAACGCATACACCACAACGTTTGTCATGAAACGATAGACACCGGGTGAATAGTGGACACTACGTGTCGGGAGACTGACAGACTCCATTGCGCACATGTAGTCACGACGGACAACGATAACGGACAACTTTTCACCGACGGAGATACCTTCGAGGTAGTTCCGTTTCGGTGGACGTGTGCCCCACCAGAAGATGTCGAATCCGACTGG
>PYIY01000214.1:17176-32053 GCA_003635195.1 Candidatus Poribacteria bacterium
TGTCATAGACTTCGTGATCGTTGGCGATCCGTTCAATCTGATACTCAGGCATGACGTAGCGCATCTGTGCGAGGAAGAGACGAATCATCGCCTGTGCAGGTGCGTTCACACCGCAGTCGTCAAAGACAAGGAATCCACCTTTTTCGACGAGGTAGCGGCGCATACCGGCAGCTTCAGTCTCAGTGAGACGGCTGTCCATTTTACCACCACCATACTGCCGTCCGAGCAAATTACGAGAACGGACGAGTGAGGGGTCGTGTCCTGTCATAAAGACGAACGGTGTTTTGAAGAGGTTGGCATCGGTAAGTTTCAATGCGCCACCTTCAACGTTCATGTCGGTTTTGATTTTGGTACGCTCGTTGAGCCACTTTGTCAATGCGTTCAAGGAAGAAGCATCTGCCCACCAGTCAGAGAGACTGTGTCGGATCCGTGTGAAACGGAATACGCCGCGGATGTCTTTACCTTTACCGATAACGCGACCACCGGGTTCGCCTCTCGGCAGGGGCGGCACTTCAACGTTACCGAGGGTGATGTTTTCAACGACATCGCCGAGGGCATCGCGTGCGGCACCGACGTTTTCGACCATTGCGAGGCCGGGTGGACGTTCAAAAGCGACTTTCACCTGTACTGCGGTACCTGCGACACCACGACCGATATTCGCCGGTCCGGCGGAGGGCGCGCTTGCGACAGGTGCAGAGAACGCCAAGGCACCGGGGGCATCCGATACCGGTAGATCTGTATGCGTTACAACCGTTGGCACCGGCGCGTTCGGTGTAACGACTTTCGGAACATTCGGGTTGATTGGTGCGTCAACTTTGACGGTCTGGTTTGAGAATTCGAGTACCGTCTGCGGTTGGAAGCTTGACTTCGCAACAAACGCGGTCGTTACACGCGGTTGTACCTGAACCTGTTCGACAACGACAGTGTTTTGCGTCGGAACAGTCGGTTTAATAACCGGCTTCACGACAGGTTTCCGGACCTTAGGCTTCGGCGGCTCCTTGGGTTCGAGCACTTCGGCACCGACGAGATCTTTGAACTGTTCGGTTTGTGTAACCAGATAAATACCGGCAACAAACGCGATGACCGCGTGGAGTACCAATGAAGTCATGAAGGCACCAGAGGTTCTTTTTGCACTCATTCGTTATTACCTCCAAGGGATAATGTTTGTGTATCCTAACAAAAAATAGAAGTTGTTGATGCAGAAATGTATGCAATTTCTATGCCAATGCTGAAAACGCTGAATTTGCGGGTAATCTCTGCATCAGACGGATTAAGCTGCACAAAAACGGGCAGCTAACATTCTCTAAGCTGCACAAAAACGGGCAATTTTCGGCGAAGTTCGCGAACTGATAGTGGTCAATTTACGGTGCCAAATCTTCCTCATCATCAGAAGACCTCGCAAAGAATTTATCAATGCGTGGTTTCGCTGTGTTATCTAAGCCGAATTTCGCAACATTTCGATTTGAAACGCCATCAATCTGCTGAATTAGCCATTCGTCCTTCTTTTTTACCAGATAGATGTGGGTTTCACCGGGAGGTGTTTTGTAGGCGTTGTATCCAAGTGCGCTGGCTTCCAACGAGCTCCCTTTGTAGCGGATCCAAACCTTCGATAGATTAGGGGTCGATCCCCACTTATTATTTTTTGTCGTGTGGTTATCCCACAAACCTGAGATGACAGTTTTAACGTTAAACCAACCGCTTGCTACAGGGACAGGTTCATCTCCAGCAAAAATAACCCCGAACTTAATAGCACTGGTATCAAAGGTCTCTTGAACTACTTTGAGGTCTTGCTTGTTAAAGCCGTTATAGAAAGTAGTAAAAACTTCTTGAATAGCCTTTTTTTCCGCTTCAAAGTCGATGGGTGCTTTTGAAGCAACAGCGGGTTCTTCCGCAGGACTCTTCGTTGAGGACTCGGTTGGCTTTTCGGGGGCTTCTTCTTCGTCAGTACCACACCCCACAATGCCGATGCTCATGATGCCGACTGCGAAAAGGACAAGCACGAGCCACGTTAATCTCAATTTCATTTTTTAAATTCCTCCTTTAGATTCATCGCGTAGCCTGCAAACCGATGTTGCAAGCACGTAGCATCCCAAAATCGTGTTTTCCTGCCAAACTGTGGACCTTCAATACGCGCGGACAAAAAAAATTAATTGTCGAATGGCTAAGGTCTATTTCTGATGGATGCTGTTTCAGACTTTAAGACATTATACTTTTTTTTCACAACTCTGTCAAGTTAATTTGTCTCAGTTGATAGATATTTCTGTTTCCTATCAAATTCCACTATTTTCTTATGACAAATACTCAGCATCTTCAAGTGTCTGAATTACGTCGTCAACTTGAATTTTGGACATACATCCGTCTTTTCCGAATCGGCAGGTTGTACCCGGACACGGCGGACAATTCTGTTTCCGTTGTATTGCCTGACATTTTGTCCCCACTGGTCCAAAACGAGTTGGATCACCGGGGCCATAGAGCCCTATTGTTGGGGCGCCTACCGCTGCAGCAAGATGCATGGGACCGCTATCGTTACCGATAAACACATTACATATATGCAAGATTGATGCCAATTGTGTCAGGGTCGTTTTACCGGCGATATTTTTTGACTCTGCCCGCATCAGTCTTTGGATCTCGGTAATTATTGGAATTTCTTCTTTTACACCGACGAACAGAATTTCTGCACGCTTTTGTGCAATTAGCCAATCCGCCAATTCTGCATACCGTTCGGGTGCCCATCGTTTTAGTGGAATTGGGGAACCTGGATGGATAGCAGCCAAGGGTCGTTCTCTATCAATTTGCTGTGTTTTCAGAAAATCGGATGCCCATTTCTTGTCTCCTGGTGTTACCGAGAAGGTAGTGGTCTGTATAGGTGTCGGAACGTTTGCTTTGCGTAAGACATCAAGGTGGCGTGTCGTTTCATGGGTTCCAGTGAATCGTGGGAAGCCTAATCTGTTCGCTACTTGCAGCGCCGATCGGTCGAGGCGTTTCGGTGTAACCCGCAATAGCGCGAAACAGACGGTTCGCCAATCGCCTCGAAGTTGCACCATTAGATCATATTTTTCACGACGCAACGCTCGGTAAAGTTGGAGCGTCTGTTTTAGGGAAGTCGGTTCCCCTGTGCGGGAGAAAGCCGGTGAATTGTATTCTAGGACCTTACTGACATCAGGATGTTTTTCCAAAACGACGCGGCTCCATGCACCGGTCAATGCGTGCAGCTCGGCATCTGGATACGCTTGGCTTAGATTGGAAAGCACCGGTGTTGATAACAAGACATCTCCGAGATGATCAAGTTTGACAACGAGAATACGCTTCGGTGTGAAGTCCTTTGACAAACGTCTCCGATAAAAGAGCCACTGCACGACAGCAGAAGCGATTAAAGTGAGAGTTTCGGATATGTTCTGAAACATCGTTCTCAGTTTAGCCAATTTGCGGAGATTTGTCAAGAGGTGTTCAATCGTCGGTTTTTTATCAATTTTAGCCGAACAGTCTCGACCAGAAGTGCTTCGCAGTGAGAATCCTACAAGGAAAAGTTTACACCAAAAACTGATTACAGTTGGAAATGACCTCACCCATAAAGACGTTTGTATACGTTTTTTCTTTGTTCATTTTTTGAACAGTCATGTTTATTTTTTCTACAGAAAAATTCGATAAGCTTGCGAAATAAGGCATTCATTGCCGATTTCAGGTTTGGCATAGTATTTGCACCATGACGTTATATAGGATTACGGTTTGAATTAGCATATACAGGAGTGACCTATTATGACTATGAATATGTACAAATTTTTCCTGATGATTGTTGGATTGTTATTTTGCTTGGTTGGGTGTGACGCTCAGCGAGGTAGTTTCCTACTGCCTGATAATATTTTATCCCAAAACGAGCAGGTTCCGGCTATGGAAAGTATTGAGACCGCTAACGCTGAAACAGCTTTTGAACAGAATCTTTTGCCTATTCTCACGGCGAGGTGTGCATATAGTGGTTGTCATGATGCTAATGGTCCCGACAACCTCGATTTCAGGACCTACCAAACTTTCATAAGAAGCGCAGAGGACGAGGATGTATTTGTCCCAGGTAACGCCCGAAGCAGCGATATTATTGAAGAAATTGTCTCTGGCAGAATGCCTCCTGACGGTCCTTCGTTGACTACTGCGCAAATTCAACTCTTCAGAGATTGGATCAATCAGCAAGATCCTGCCGATTTTCCTAACCTCCGTTACGAAGATGACGATTACGAAGATGACGATTACGAAGATGATGAGGATGACGAGGACGACGAAGATGATGAGGACGACGAGGACGACGAAGATGATGAGGACGACGAGGACGACGAAGATGATGAGGATGACTAAAACAATTCCGATACCTTTGTTGTTTCAAAACGTCGTAGAGGTTGGTTTCAAACCAGCCTCTACGCTTTAAGCCCACCTTCTTGCTATTCTATGAAACAAAACTCCAGACGCATTTGCATTCGGCAGATGGATGCTGCTATACTATTTTCAGTTACTTCTATCCTTCACAGACTGATTTAGACGTATGCAGCTCATCAAACATTTTTCAGAAATTGACGAGACTGATTTATCCCATGTTGGCGGAAAAGGACTGAATCTGGGAAAGCTGACAAGGGCAGGATTTCGGGTGCCACAAGGTTTTTGTGTCACCACAGATGCCTATCGGCTTTCTGTCCAAGGTCTCTCGGAACAAAATGTGGATGCTGTTAAAGGACTCGTGTTGGCACCGGAGCTTATTACGGAAATCCAGGCGGCACGGGAGAAATTGCAAACCGCGACAGTTGCTGTACGTTCCAGCGCAACTGCAGAGGATTTAGAGGAAGCGAGTTTCGCGGGGCAACAAGACACTTTTTTAAATGTAAACCCCGATGAACTCTTAGATGCACTCAAAGCGTGCTGGGCATCGCTTTGGTCGGAACGGGCCATCGCTTATCGGCAAACACAAGGCATTAGTGATGAAGGGTTGGCGATGGCGGTCGTTGTCCAAGAAATGTGCAAGGCAGATGTCTCTGGCGTGCTTTTCACAGTCAGCCCTTTTAAGGCAGAGGTCGCTATCATTGAATCGAATTGGGGGTTAGGAGAATCGGTTGTTTCTGGTGCCATTACACCTGATAGTTTCCATGTATCGCGGGAGACAGGCGAGGTTTTGGAAAAAAATATTGCTGCAAAACGCGAAATGGTAACTGATGCGGGTGTCCGTGAAGTGTTATCTGAAAAACAGGACGTTCCGAGTCTGACAGATACACAACTGCAGGCACTCATGCAACTCGGCATGCGGGTTGAAACCTTTTACGGAAAACCGATGGATATTGAGTGGGCATTCGCGGACGAGGAGTTTGTGTTGTTGCAAGCACGATATATTACCACGTCCTCTGAACTGACACATCCGACCCTTGGAGCCGACAAGGTATCCGTCGCGAAACTCCGTCAAAATGAAATACAGAGACTGGAAGTACACATCGAAACACACGGTACTGTCTGGTGTCATCACAACATCGCTGAAGTGTTGCCTGCTCCGTTGCCAATGACTTGGGCGATTGTCAAAGAGTTCATGTCGGGTGCTGGGGGGTTAGGTAAAGCGTATCGCGGCTTAGGATTCCATCCGAGCAAACGGGTGGATGACGAAGGTATTCTTGACTTAATCTGTGGACGGATTTACGTTAATTTGAACCGTGAGGCAGAACTCCACTTCGACGGTTTCCCGTTTGCACACGATTTCAATGCCTTGAAGCAGCACCCGCAACAAGCGATGTATGCGCAGGTACAAACTGATATTACCCGAAGCACCGCCTCGTTTTGGTTGAAACTACCGCTTCATATTATCCGTATGAGTAAGGCAGAGATGCGGCTTCGACGCGTTCGATTGGACTTCGATCGGCTGCTAACAGAAGAGGTATTCCCAGCATTTCAGAGAGAAGTTGAAGCAGAGCGAGCGTGTTTATACACTGATTTATCGGATGCGGAATTAGTGGCGAGATTTCAGACATGGCGCGCCAAAACATTGGACGATTTCGCACCAGAGGTTCTGACTGCTACACTACTCGCTGGATTTTCACTCCAACGGTTGGAGGCAGTACTCCAAAAACACTTGGATGAGACTGCGGCAAAAACGCTCGCGAGCAGGCTTATTAGCGGGGTTTCTGGAAACCTTACCGTTGAAACGAATGAGAAATTATGGCAGGTAGCGACTGGAGATTTAGCACTTACCGATTTTCTGAAAGACTATGGGCATCGTGCCGTTGACGAGTTTGAACTTGCACAACCGAGGTGGCGTGAAAGGACGACCTACCTTGAACAGGTAATTGCTTCTTTTCAGCAAGAGATCTCAGACACAGACGCGCAACAAGAACGTCCTTTACATTTTGCGCGACAAGCCGAACAACGTGAGGATGCGGCATCGGAACTCAGTGGGATCCTCGGAGATAAGGCGAATTTGCGGAAACAGATTGAGAGTGAACTGGATTTTACAAGGCGTTACATGCCTTTCAGAGAAACAGCGAAATTTTACCTGATGCTCGGCTATGAACAGATCCGACGCGCCTTACTTGAATTAGACAATCGGTATGCCCTTGACGGTGGTATTTTTTATTTGATGCCAGACGAATTAGAGCGACTGATTGATGGTGATGATCTCGGTGATATTATTGCCACACGAAAAACTGAGCGGGAACTTATGTTACAGATTGAGATGCCGGATGTCATTTTCAGTGATGCGTTGAAACAGATCGGCGCGCCGGTGCCAATTGACGCAGCAGAGACGTATACAGGCGTAGGGGTTTCCGTTGGTGTTGCGATAGGAAAAGCACGCGTGCTTCTGGCACCGTCGGACGTGGATCCATCTGATCGCGATTATATTTTGGTGTGTCCATCGACCGATCCTGCGTGGACACCGCTGTTTCTGCATGCGGCGGGTTTGGTGATGGAGCGCGGCGGCATTCTGTCACACGGTGCGGTTGTCGCGAGGGAGTACGGTGTCCCTGCCGTTGTCAACGTCCCGAACGCAACTCAGCGGATCGCTGATGGACAGGAACTTCAAGTTGATGGGGATAAAGGAATCGTCTCCATCCGCCATGGGCCCCCGTAGTGGAGAAAAGAATATGTTATTCGATGCCTATTGGAATAAACGACAACAAAAGCGCAAGAAAACTCGCAGAGCATTACTCATGTCGTTGGTTTTACACGCCGTCGCGATAGGCTTTATGAGTATTGGTTACATCCGGTGGTATCGCCCGATGCTTCCGTCAGAACCGCTGGTGTCTGAAGCTATTGCGGTGACAGAACTCCAACGTTTTCATGTTAGCAGTACACAGAAGCGTTCGATGCCAGCGCGGCGTTCCACGCCTGTGCAGGCGAAACGTTCTTCTGCTGCGAATCAAAATGCTGCAAAACTGACGCATTCAGCCCCCCCAACGCTATCTAATGCCTCAATCCCTGTGTTAAAAACAGATGCCCGGCTACCGATAGCAGAGACCTCGCTCCGCGAACACACTACAGAAACGCCAACATGGAAAACAATTGCAGCCGCCCATGCAAAGACACCTACAATCGCGCCTAAGCTCAAAGCCGCCCAAGGACAAACTGAGGCAAACGAAACCGAAGATCGTAAAAGTCCTGCACAACCTATTGACAGAGACGCTCGAATGGGGGAGGCACTGGAAGGTATCGCGGAAAGTATCGCTGATAGTGAATCCGAAACTGTTGTTGACCTCGTTTTTCTGCTTGACATTAGTGGGAGTATGATAGATAATATCCGCGCAGTCGGCCGGCAGCTGAATCGGATGGTAACGGTATTTGAGGAGAAGGGGATTGATTTCACGCTCGGCATCGTTATTTTCAGGTATCTTGAGAGTGATACAATCATCCATCCACAGACGCGGGATAGCGAGAAATTTAAACGGTTGTTAACGACGCATGTCGTTGCTGGCATGGGCGATGAGCGAGCGCACAACGCTATCATCAAAACAATACGCCGCGTCGATTTCCGTGAGGGTGTGAACCGTCGATTTGTGCTTGTTACCGACGAGTCTACGAAAGGGTCTTACACGCTATCGGAGGTGTTGAAGCAGTGCTTTAAAAATAATATCACTGTGGATGTCATTGGGATTAATGATATGACGCATAGAGCACTAACAACGAAAACCGGAGGACTCTGGTTCCCCATCCCAATACAGGAATAGCGATCAGCAATCACCCGTCAGTTAACCGCAAGGAACACTTAAATATGTTATAAAGTGAGTGTAGCCCGTAATGAAATGGAGGGCGGCTCTAAAGAAAGGCACTTCAAATGCCAATCACCCGTCAGTTAACCGCAAGGAACATTTAAAATATGAAATGGGCATTGAATACGTATCAAACCTGCCAAGAATGGGAATTAAAACGGATACTTGACACTGCTGAGGCGACTGGCTATCACGGTGTTGAGTTGCTAATGGATTACAAGCAGCAACACGGATTCGAGTGGGATACCCCAAGAGAGGCTTGGGACGGATTGAAGGCACAAGTCGATGCGAGCGGGGTTGTTATCTCCTCGCTGACGAGTTGCCAGAATTTCCACTCCGAAAACGCTGCCGATCGCGAGGAGACCGTCCGCCGCGTTACACGCGTTATTGATATGGCAGAATTTATGGATTGCGATCATGTTCGCGTGCTTGGTGACCGGTATTCAGAAGAGAATCGTGAAGCGGTGGTAGGATATGTCACAGATGGATTAAAAGCCCTCGGCACCTATGCTGGTGAGAAGGATATTACGGTCTCTATTGAGATGCACGGTTCTTTCACAGATCCCGACTCGGCGATGCAAGTCATCGAAGGTGTGAATCTTCCGAACGTCGGTTTCGTTTTCAATTCACAATTCGTCGGTTGCGATGCTGGCAGCATTGAACCGCTTTTTTCGCGCGTAGCCTCTCACATTACATCGGTGCATACGCATCGAGTGGAGGAACCGGGGACGTTTGATCTCTACCGACAGATGTTTCAATGGCTGGATCGCATCGGTTTCTCAGGCTACATCTCCAACGAATGTGCTTATACGGGATCGGATCCAGAGAAGGTCCTCGCACTTTATGTAGGACTTTTCAAAGCGTTTGTTTAAAAATGAACACTCCACAACCCGCACATCTCTATAAACGAGTCGCAATCCCCGACGCATTCCTGAATGAAACAGATGGAAAGACGTGGGGTGGCGATATCCGCATCGGCGACCTAACAGGCGATGGTACTGCCGATCTTCTGGTATACAAGTCGCTCGGAGGCATTCATCCGTGTTTTCTCGGCGCGTTTACACTCGAAGGTGAACCCCTCTGGTCCCTCGGTGACAAACATCTTGAAATCCGAGACGCAGATGCCAAAGAGACTTACCTAACAACCCTCTCCCCTGACCGACCCGGTCCTGTCGCTATTTATGACATTGATACCGATGGACAAGCAGAGGTTATCTGCTTCTGGATAGATACAGATGTCCGAGAAGTGAGTAAGTGGGATCTGTCTGCCGTTCGTATAATGATTTTAGACGGTGCGACGGGTGCTATTAAACACACCGCTGCACCAGATGCGTTGCGACAATGTGATGCGTATGCTGAAGGTGAACGCCATATTTCTAACTATGTCCATCAGCGGTTGATGATTGCGAATTTCTCTGGCAATTCACAACCACAGGATTTTGTTGTCAAGATAGGCGTGAATCTGCTCGCCTTTAACCACAGATTGGAATTACGCTGGCAATATACTGACGAATGGTTCCATTATCCGAAGCATTCGGCGTATATTCCGGCGGTCGGCGATTTTAATGGCGACGGACTTGATGAAGTTAATGGCGGGAATTTTGGGCTGAGTGCGGATGGCACAGTACTTTGGAATCGCTTCTTCGGCGACAACATGGATTCGGTTTTAGTTTCCGAATGGAATGGCAAACACCGGGCTATCCTCTCCGGTGGTGGACAAGTGGTTGATGCAGAAGGGAACCCAATTCTCTCACTCGGTTTTGATGTTGTACCACACGGACAAGAAATTCGGTGTGGTAAATTACTCTCGGACGCGTCTGAGGATGCCTTAGTCATTCGCTATAATGGACATCATCCGGATCTAATTGTGGTAGACAAAGAAGGGCAGATTAGAAGTCGATTCCGGGTTGATGAAACACCGAACAATACGGGTTTGGAAGTTATCCGTTGGCACGAGGTTGGGAACCCCGAATTGATTTATAGCCCGGCTGCGCTTTACGATGGTGCTGGAAATAGAGTGGTAACGTTCCCTGAACTCCCACCTCCGACGGGCGGCAAAATGGGGTGGTATCACTGCTTCCCAGCGGATATCTGCGGCGATTCCCGCGAAGAGGTTATTCTCTATGATCCCTATAGTGATGCTGTTTATATCTATACACCATCGCCTTTCCGACCTGACCTTTTTGATGGGTATCAGCATACCGAAAGGCAATACAATACACGGTTAATAGATTAAAGAATGGAAACTAACGTGGTCAATAAATTTCTGCTTATCTCAATTGATTGTTGGCGGTATGACGCGCTCAGTCGGACGAACCCGCTTTTCAATACACCGAAGTTTGATCTGTTGACGCAGGATTTTTCGCTCGCTGAAAAGTTTTTCGTGTCGGCCCCCGCAACCCGGCCGTCCCATACCTCCTATTTCACAGGACTCTATCCGTTTGAACACGGTGTCTACGGTCAGACCTATCTCAAGATGTTTGAAGGCATTCCGAACCTGTTTCAGATATTTAGCGATGCGGGGTATCATATCACGGGGCGTTCCGAACGTCCGGAGGTGTTCCGCTTCCTCGATTTTGAGCCGTTTATTACATCGGTTGATCCGAATGCGAAAGCGCAACATCTCGGTTCGCTTGAAGACCTGATACAGCATCTCAAACAACCCTCGGATACACCGCAGTTCTGTTTTCTGCATTTCTGGTACACACACGGCGGTTACGGCATGAGTGGAATTCCGGGCGCGCCAAGCCTCAAATGGCTGGTTGATAATGATAGGTTGGATGAAGCATTGCGTATCTACTACGCTGCAGCGACACACATACTTGAGTTTAAATTGGTCGAAATTCTGAAGCAACTTCAACTCTCAGACTGGGCGGTTTTCATCTTCGGAGATCATGGTGAGGGTATCTGCGAAGAACTTATCGATCACGGTAGCACGCTTAATCAGAACGTGTTACACGTGCCACTATTGGCACATATTCCAGGTGTGTCAAACCTTGAATTTCCGAAGCCACCCATTTCGGCGATAGACCTGTTTCCCACGATTCTGAACCTTGCGGATATTGATGCCGACTATCACGGATATGGACAGGACCTGCTATCTCCATCAAAATTTGATGAAAACCGTTTGGTTTTATCGGAGTTGGATAGCCTTTATGGTATCGGTTTTCTCAGTCGGGACAACTTAGAGATGCCGCACCGCCGCGTAACTTCTCGGACAACGGTTGACAATGTGGAGATTAATAGATACTCAGAAGGGGTTCGGCTCTGGTCGCTGACTGACGGCGAGGACCTCTATCGGGAAGATGAAGAAACCGGTGAGTTCGTGTATCGGCATGTCCTCAGCGGTGAAGACCTCGCCTGCGATGATCCAGATCGCTTCCGTGATGCTTACGACGACCTTTTGGTGAATTCCAATTATCAGCACTTGCAAGCACAAGAATCCACGACTGAAGAGACCAAGATTTTAGAGGGCAAGTTGCGGAATCTGGGATATATTGAGTAAGTTCAAAGCTTGTTGTAGCCTGCCGAGAGAATCCCTAATGAAACTTTTTACGGCTTTAATTGCGTGTTTTGCTATTCTTATCTTAGGTGGATGTGCGGCGAAATTGCATCAGGAAGAACCGATCACTCTTGCCGATATTGTCAACGATGTTGAAAGAAATGGCATCAATTCAAAATACAAAGGACAGAAGGTTACGATTACCGCCGCTGGCAGAATTTATCCGAGTGCGGATGGGGCTCCACCGAGGTTAGAACTGTTTACGCATCACAATAAAGTCCATTTTTTCATCACGGACTCGGACGCTAAGTTTGGGCTCCACTATTATTCAAACTACATGGAGAGTGCTCTGGGACATATTCGAGGTCATACAACTTATACCTTCACACTTCTTATAAAAGACATTTCCGAAGATACAACCACAGACGGCGATCGTTTCTTCATTATTTGGGCTGATGTCCCGGAACATACCGCGAAAACTGACCTTGAAGTTATCGACACGACGCTTGAACAGATTGTGGCGGGTGACCAGCGTTATGTCGGGAAAACAGTACGCCTTCAAGCGACTGTTTCACTTGATAGGCTCAATGACCTGCTGCGCATTCAAAATGATGTAGACCCGGAATTGGTAAAAAATTATTCAGGCGCGATGACGCTCGCCACAAATAATAGAGATGTGACATTTTGGATTATAGATGATGTTGCAGTGGGCGATTTCTTTCCTTCAAATCTTGAAAAATATAAGAATCATCAGACCTATACGTTCACACTCTACATTGAAAGGATCGTGAGAGATAAAGGACAGGTCGAGATCACCACAGGCATTGCCGACGATTAATGCGACCGCATATCTCTCAATGTTTATTGACCGGAAAGACGCTTTCACTGCCAGACTTAAAAAAAAAAGAACCGCCAGTTTGACAACCAGCGGTTCTCTTGCTTTATCTTCTTCTCTTACTTCTTATCAACAACATATACCCGTCATGGTTTCCGATCCAAAACCAGACTAAACCTTCCTCGCTTTCAAACGCCAACGTCCGATAATTCTCACTAACCTTCGCTCTCCACCACTCGCCAACCTTCTCAAGTGCAAGAGAAGGATGATTTGGATTTCCCTTCAGCAAATTAAACTTCGTATCTGTGAGTTTCTGAATGGTGGGGTGAAAGTTTGTGATAACATTCCCAAAACCCAGGAGTCGTCTTATAGGTCGGTTAACCTCCCAGCCTGAATATCTTCAAGTATTTCCTCGCGCAGATGATCAAGTTTCCCGGCTTTTATATCTTCGTCGATTTGCTTATCCCAAGCATCCGAACGAACCTTCAAAACTTCATAAAGATTGTCTTTTAGAGTTGTTAATAGTGCTTTCTCGGTCGTTCCATGGCATTTATCAACCTCTGGAACGTCTGGAATCTGTCCACTCCACCCAGTAGACGTTCTTGTCACATAAGCAGTATAGGTTTCCTCAAACCGAGGATCCTCTATTTTGACTGATACGATGAGTGTCATATTGTTATCCTTGTCAATAATCGCCCTGTTGAACTTTAGTTTTCGGTTTTTACTTTGATTTTCGTTTACATAAGTTGACGTTTTCTTACGGAAGTTCGTGAGCGCAGCTCGCTCCTACCGGGGAAGTATATTCGCATATATAAAGTAAATATTTAAAACTAAATGCCCTATAAACGGATCAGAAAGTAAAAGAACCGTTTACTATATCTCTCGACATCTATTGACCGAAAAGACGCTTTCGCTTTTAATCGGCAACTTCATCAATCTGTACTGTATAGGGTTGTACCAAAATATCCGCCGGAATTCCGAGTCCTTTATGCAATTTCTGAATCATCTCAAGTGATAAAGCGCGTTTCCGATTCAAGACTTCTGACACACAGGCACGCGATCCGAGATAGGTTGCGAGGTCAATTTCGGATAGCCCTTGGCTCTCCATATAGTGAAGAATTGCTTCAATGGGATCTGGCAGAGGAATTGGGTAGTGTTTTTCTTCATAAGCTTCCACTAATGTGGCAAGCACATCAAGCTGATCCGCTTCTGGTGAACCCTGTGCTGCATCCCAAAGCCGATCAATAGTCTTCAGGGCAGTTTCATAATCTGCTTCGGATCGGATCGGTTTAATATCCATAGTTATTCCTTAAATCGTTGAGGCATCAATTCTATCATAGGCACTGTGTGTTCCAATGAATCGAATATAAACGATGCCAGATTGATAATGGATAGCAGTTACCAAACGATAATAATTCCCTTTGATATTAAAGACTACCCTGTTGTCTTTGATAAAACTGGCATTTCGATAATCAACTTTTACATCGGACGGTGTTTTCCACTCAGCACGTTTCACACGCGTATACCACGTTTTAAGTGCCGCTTCCGCATCAGAGTGTTTTTCCCAAAATTCTTTCAAAGCTCTACGCGAGATAACTCTCATACAAGTATTATACCATTGAGGTCAACTACCCAAGCCTAAAGGCATTGGGCTTGTGTCAAACAGGAATAACTGTTGAGCGTTTTGCAAGTCCAAACCTCGTGCTTCGTTCTTGTTTCTCGTTTCATAGAGGGTGGCAGCCCACCGCTCTCCACGAAAGGCAGCAGCTGCCTTTAAGAGTATGTTTTGTGCAGCGTTGTGGTCTCTATCCATAATGTTGCCACAAAACTGACATTTGAAAGTGCGTATCGCCAGCGATAGCTTTTTTGGCGATTTCTGACCGCAACAAGAGCAGGTTTGCGAGGTATTCTTGGGGTCTATTTGGTGGAAATGGAAACCGTCTCTTTCGGCTATGTCTCCGCACCACTTAAAGAAGGTCGCCCAAGATGCGTCGCTGATACTTTTGCTGTGGTGTTTGTTTTTCACCATGTTGGCGGTCTTTAGATTTTCGGCTACCAGCACATTATTTTCTTGATGGTGGTAGAGTTTATAGACGAGTTTACCGATAAAGTCTTTGCGTCTGTTGGCTGTTCGCTCATGGTGCAAAGCGAGTTTGTGTTGTTGTTTTTTCCTGCGGTTACTGCCTAACTGCTTTCGGGAAAGGTCTTTTGAATGTTTACGCGTCAGTGCTTCAGTTTGACGATACCAGCGGGGATTGTTTTCTTTTTCGCCCTCAGAGGTTGTTAGGTAGTGTGTTATGCCTACGTCAACAGCGATT